>JBEVKG010000146.1:0-26756 GCA_040509765.1 Xanthomonas sp. | reverse complement strand
GCCGGATTTGAGTTCGCCCTGCATGGTGGCGACATTGAGGTGGACCGGATCGGTGACGCCCAGGGCCTGGGTCACCACGTTGCGATGCGGATGGGCGCGCGCTTGTTCGCTGGTCAGGCTGCCTTGGGCGACGAGTTCCTGCACGTAGCTGTGGTCCTGGCTGAGCTGGGCCAGCTTGCCGTCGCGCCACAGGTAGGCGCGGCTGTCGCCGACCCAGGCCACCTCGAAGCGATTGCCCTGCACCCGCGCGGCCACCACCGTGGTGCCCATCGGCAGGGTGTCGTTGCGGCGCTGCGAGGCGCGGATGATTTCTTCGTCGGCGATGCGGATGGCCTGCGCCAGCGCAGTGCCGCCGCGCACTTCGCGCACGATGGCCTCGCGCGCCAGGGCGCTGGCGACCTCGCCGCAGGCGTGGCCGCCCATGCCGTCGGCCACCAGCCACAGCCCCAGTTCGTGGTCGCCGTAATAGGTGTCCTCGTTGAGGTCGCGGCGCAGGCCGACGTGGGTGAGGTGTCCGAATTCGATCATTGCGCGCCTGCGGCCGGCCGGTGTTTTCTGGGGTCGACGGGCATCATCGCGGTCGCGCGCGGATCAGGCAATCGCCGCGCGCGGCGCCAAGCAGGCGGGGTTCATCGCCCCGCGCCGCCGGGCGCGGACGGGGCCTCGGCGCCGGGCCGCTTGTCCGCGCGCGGCGGGAACCGTATGATGCACGCCCCCGGTCCGCCGGGGACCACCCGGGAAGGTGGCAGAGTGGTTGAATGTACCTGACTCGAAATCAGGCAGGCGTTTATAGCGCCTCGGGGGTTCGAATCCCCCCCTTCCCGCCAGTTTCGCATCAGGCCCCGTCAGGGGCCTTTTGTTTTTCGGCGATCGCGACCGCGTGCCGACGCCGCTTTAAGACGCGGCCGTTACACTCTCCCTTCTCCTGTTTGTGGTGTCTGCCATGTCCGAAATCCTGGTGCCCGTGTCCTTCGGCGAACTGCTCGACAAGATCGCCATCCTGCAGATCAAGTCCGAGCGCATCGAGGATCCGGGCAAGTTGGCCAATGTGCGCGCGGAGCTGTCGGCGCTGGAAAAGACCTGGATGGCGCATCCGGCCGCCGGCGGCGACGTGGTCCGCCTGCGCGCGGAGCTGAAGGCGGTCAACGAGCGCCTGTGGGTGATCGAGGACGAGATCCGGATCAAGGAGAAGGCGCAGGCCTTCGACGAGGAGTTCATCAAGCTGGCGCGCAGCGTGTACTACGAAAACGACGAACGCGCGCGGCTCAAGAAGGACATCAACCTGGCCCTGGGTTCCAGCTACGTGGAAGAGAAGTCCTACCAGGACTATCGCAACGCCTCGGTGTGAGGGCGATGCCCGGGAAACGCAGCCGTCTCCCGGGCATCGGATCCCCTTCAGTCGCGTGCGACCAGCAGGCCGGTCAGGCGCCGCACCAGCGGCAGGACCAGTAGCAGGGTAGGGAAGGCGACCAGCCAGGACAGCGCCCAGGCACCGAGCCAGAGCGTGCCGACGCCGGGCGCCAGCCCGACGCTGCGCAGGGTGCTGATCATCGAGACGATGCAGGTCATCAGCACCGACAGCAGCAGCGGGGCCACCCAGGCGGCATGGCGCGGGGACAGCTTGCGGGAAAACAACGGGGAACGTGACATTGCGGACTCTCCGTAAGCCGGTCGATCGAAGGCGCCACCCGCCCGCAGCCTGCCAGGCCCGGACGGGAAACAGCCCCGGACGGATCCGGCGCAGTTGGCGCGTTGATTGACGTAAACGCTTACGGCGGCTCCTGCGGGCCGGGTCGGCGGCAGGACGCGCGGCGATGGTAGGGCGACGCCGCGCGCGCCGCAACCGGGCTCAGTGGCCGTGGTCGGCGCGGTAGCGCTCGAACGCGGCGATCGCGTCGTCCACGCCGATCAGCGCCATCACCCCGTCGAACTCGATCTTGCGGCCCCACTTCAGGCGCTCGGCCGGCTTGCCCAGGTACTTGCGCGCGGCCGCGTCGTACTTGTCCACGCAGTAGCGGATGTCCGAGTACGGCCCGCTGCGGCGCGGGTTGCTGGCGGCGTGCAGGCCCAGCACCTTGGTCCCCATCGCGTTGGCGATGTGCATGGGGCCGGAGTCCGGGGTCATGACCAGTGCCGCGCGCTGCAGCAGCGCCGGCAGTTGCTTGAGCGTGTCGCGGCCGACCAGGTCGAGCACCGGCGTGCGCGCCGCGGCGACGATCGCATCGGCGGTGCTGCGTTCCAGGTCGCTGCGGCCGCCGCACAGCACCACCCGCCAGCCCTGTGCGGCGGCATGGTCGGCGACCGCGGCGTAGCGCTCGGCATACCAGTTGCGGCGCTGGTGGCTGGAGCAGGGCGAAATCAGCAGCACCGGACGGCCGTCGTCGGGCCATTGCGCGCGCGCCCAGGCATGGGCCTCCTCTGGCACCGGCAGGTCCCAGCGCACGTCTGTCTGGCGCAGCCCCAGCGGCTCGCAGAAGCTGCCGATCGCATCCAGCACGTGGATGCCGGGGCGGTCGGGGATGCGTTCGTTGACGAACAGGCCGTGCAGGTCCCTGGAGCGGCTGCGGTCGTAGCCGATGCGCCGGCGTGCCGGCACGAACGCCGACAGCACGTTGGCGCGCAGCGCCACCTGCATCTGCAGCAGTGCATCGAAGCCTGGCGCCGGCAGGGCGCGGCGCACCGCGCGCATGCCGGCCAGGCCGCTGCGCTTGTCGTAGGTGTGGAACACCACGCCCGGCAGGCCTTCCAGCAGCTTGTGCCCGGCCTTGTCGATGATCCAGTGCAACGCCGGCGCCTGTGGCCAGGCGCGCTGCAGGGTCCGCACCAGCGGCACCACGTGGGTGACGTCCCCCAGCGCCGACAGGCGCAACAGGCACAACGAAGGGAGCGTTGCCGGCATGGTGTTGTTAGACTCGCTGGATGGTTGCATTCGACGCCACCGAAGCGCTGACGCCGTACCGCGAGGGCCGCGGATACGGCGCCATTCTGTTCGACCGCGAACGGCTGCGGCAAGCCGAGCCGACGCTGTTCTCCGCCGCGTCCTGGGGCGAACGCGCCCGCCCGGTGGATGCCGGCGGCCGCGGCGGCGCCTGGTTCGTCGATGCGCCGTTCGGCGCCTGCGTGTTGCGCCAGTACCGCCGCGGCGGGATGGTCGCCAGGCTGGTGCGCGACCGTTACCTGTGGACCGGCGCCGAGCGTACCCGCAGCTTCGCCGAGTTCCGGCTGATGCGCGCGCTGATCGCGCGCAAGCTGCCGGTGCCGCGGCCGCTGGCGGCCTGCTATCTGCGCCAGGGGCTGCGCTACCGCGCGGCGATCCTGATGGAGCGGCTGGAAGACGTGCGTTCGCTGGCCGACCGCGCGCATGTGGCCGGGCGCGGCGCACCCTGGGAGGAGGCGGGGCGGCTGATCGCGCGTTTCCATCGCGCCGGCCTCGACCACGCCGACCTCAACGCGCACAACATCCTGTTCGATGGCAACGGCCGCGGCTGGTTGATCGACTTCGACCGCGGCGTGCTGCGCATTCCCGCCACCCGCTGGCGCGAGCGCAACCTCAAGCGCCTGCGTCGTTCGCTGCTGAAACTGCGTGGCGAGCGCAGCGTCGATGCGGTGGAGAAGGACTACGCACGCCTGCGCCGCGCCTACGACCTGGCCTGGGAGCGCGGCTGCTGATGACCGACTGGGCGCTGCGCTTCCAGGGCGTGGGCAATGCCTCGGCGGTGGCGTTGGGCTCGCCGATGGCCACCATCGAACGTGATGGCCGGCCGTGGCTGACCATCGACTGCGGCGGCGAGGGGCTGACCGCCTACCAGGCGCATTACGGGGCGATGCCGCAGGCGCTGTTCGTCACCCACGTGCATCTTGACCACGTCGCCGGCTTCGAGCGGCTGTTCGTGGACAGCTATTTCTCCACGCGCCGCGGCAAGGTGCGGCTATACGTGCCGGCGACGGTGCTGCCGCTGCTGCACCGCCGGGTGGCCGACTATCCGAACGTGCTGGCCGAGGGCGGCGCCAACTTCTGGGATGCGTTCCAGCTGATCGTGGTGGGCGATGCGTTCTGGCACGACGGCGTGCGCCTGGAGGTGTTCCCGGTGCGCCACCACTGGCCGGAGACCGCCTACGGCCTGCGCCTGCAGGGCGCGCTGGTGTGGAGCGGGGATACCCGGCCGATCCCGGAAATGCTGAACCGGTATGCCGACGACGGCGAGTTGGTGGCCCACGACTGCGGTCTTCACGGCAACCCGTCGCATACTGGCGTGGACGATCTGGAGCGGGAATACCCCGTCGAGCTGCTGCAACGGACCATGCTTTACCACTACGCCAGCGCTGAAGATGCCGATGCCCTGCGTGCGCGCGGCCACCGCGTGGCGCGCCCGGGCGAATGCGTGGCGCTGGCCGCGCCGCGCGCGCCGCAGGTGCCGGCGGGATGAACGCGCTGCCGCGCCTGCCGTCCGCGTCGGCGATGCCGGCGGACCGGCGCGGGCGGCCGTTGCGCGACCTGCGCCTGTCGGTGATCGAGGCCTGCAACTTCCGCTGCGGCTATTGCATGCCGGCCGACAAGGTGCCGGACGATTACGGCTTCGACGCCGCATCGCGGCTGTCGTTCGCGCAGATCGAGACGGTGGCCCGCGCCTTCGTGCGCAACGGCGTCAACAAGCTGCGCCTGACCGGTGGCGAGCCGCTGCTGCGCCGCGATCTGCCCGAGCTGGTGCGGCGGCTGGCGCGCATTCCCGGCGTGGACGATCTGGCCATGACCACCAACGGCGCGCTGCTGGCGCGGCACGCACAGGCCTTGCGCGAGGCCGGCCTGCGCCGGGTCACGGTCAGCCTGGATGCGATCGAGTCGGCGGTGTTCCGGCACCTGTCCGGCGGCCGCGGTGAAATCGCTCAGGTGCTGGAGGGCATCGAGGCGGCGGTCGCGGCCGGGCTGGGGCCGGTCAAGCTCAACTGCGTGGTCCAGCGCGGCATCAACGACGACCAGGTGCTGCCGTTGCTGGCGCATTTCCGCGGCAGCGGCCACGTGCTGCGCTTCATCGAATACATGGACGTGGGCACCTGCAATGCCTGGCGCCGCGAACGGGTGGTGCCGGCCGCCGAGCTGCGCGACCGCATCGCCGCGCGCTGGCCGCTGCAGGCGCTGGCGCCGCACTATCCCGGCGAAGTCGCCGCGCGCTACGCCTTCGCCGATGGCGGCGGCGAGATCGGCTTCGTGACCTCGGTCAGCACGCCGTTCTGCGGCGACTGCCACCGCGCCCGCGTTTCCGCCGATGGCCATCTCTACACCTGCCTGTTCGCGGGCGAGGGCACCGACCTGCGGCCGGCGCTGGCCGGCGGCGAGGAGGCGCTGGCCGAGCGCGTGCGTGCGCTGTGGGAACAGCGCGACGATCGCTACAGCGAACTGCGCGGCGCGGCATCGGCCACGCACGGCAAGCACGTCGAAATGTTCCTGATCGGCGGTTGAGCGATGGACGCGGCATTGCAACGCGTGCTGGTCGCGCTGGAACTCGAATTGCTGGAGCCGGCGGTGCGGGCCTCGGCTGCGCGCGTGGCCGAATTGCTCGACGACGCCTTCGTCGAGTTCGGCGCTTCCGGCCGCCGCTTCGACAAGCCGGCGGTGCTGCAGTCGCTGCCGGCCGAGGCAGGCGCATTCCGCTACCGCACCTTCGACATCCAGGCGCAGCTATTGGCGCCGGAGCTGGTGCAAGTGCGCTATCGCAGCGAGCGCAGCGGCGGCGGCGAACCGCCGCGGCAGGCGTTGCGCAGTTCGCTGTGGCAGCGCCGCGACGGCCACTGGCGCATGCTGTTCCACCAAGGCACGCCGATTCCCGGCGGTGCCTGACGATCGCGCCGTGGGAGCGGCAGCGCAGTCCATGACCAAGAAGATCTCCGCCATCTCCGCGCGCGCCTCGACGCCTGCGCTGACCCACCTGGACCCGCAGGGACTGCCGACCATGGTCGACGTCTCCGCCAAGGCCGCCACCGCACGCGTGGCGGTGGCCGAGGCGCAGGTGCGCTTTCCCGCGGCCGTGGCCGCGCAGTTGCGCGCCGATGCGCTGCGCAGCGCCAAGGGCGGCATCGTCGACACCGCGGTGATCGCCGGCACGATGGCGGTCAAGCGCACCCACGAACTGATTCCGTTCTGCCATCCGCTGCCGATCGACGGCTGTCGCTTCGCCATCGACTGGCGTTCGCCGCAGGTGCTGGGCATCACATGCACGGTGCGCACCGTGCACCGCACCGGCGTGGAGATGGAGGCGCTGACCGGCGCCAGCGTCGCCGCGCTGACCGTCTACGACATGTGCAAGGCGCTGACCCACGCGATGACCATCGGCCCGGTGCGGCTGGTCGGCAAGCGCGGCGGCAAGCGCGACGTCGGGAGCGTGGCATGAGCGCATCGGTGACCGTGCTGTACTTCGCCAGCCTGCGCGAGGCCGCAGGCATCGAGCGCGAACAGGTGATGACCGTCGCACGCGACCTGCGCGGCCTGTACGCCGAACTCGATGCCCGCCACGGCCTGCGCTGGCCGGCGCAGCGCCTGCGCGTGGCCGTGGACGGCGCCTTCGCCCACTGGGACGAGGCGGTGCGCGACGGCAGCGAAGTGGTGTTCATTCCGCCGGTTTCGGGAGGCTGAGGGATGTCCACCGAACCGCGTTTCCGGTTGGCTGACAAACCGCTCGACATCGCCACGCTGCGCGCCCCGCTGGCGCACGCCCAGGCCGGCGCCTACGCCAGTTTCGAAGGCTGGGTGCGCGATCACAACGACGGCCGCGCGGTCGATGGCCTGCACTACGAGGCCTATGCCGCGCTGGCCGAGGCCGAGGGGCAGCGCATCGTCGACGAGGCGCTGGCGCGCTTCGCCATCCTCGACCTGCGCTGCACGCATCGCGTCGGCGAACTGGCCATCGGCGACCTGGCAGTGTGGGTCGGCGTGGTCGCCGCGCACCGCGACGCCGCCTTCGGTGCCTGTCGCTACGTCATCGACGAGGTCAAGGCGCGCGTGCCGATCTGGAAGCGCGAACGCTATCGCGAGGGCGATGCGGGGTGGCTGCATCCGGAGACGCAGGCGCCGTCGCACGAATAGTGCGCATGATCATGCGTTGATCGCTGTCTGCGTAAAGGTGGGCAGTCACCCTGCCGGCAGGCCGAGCCAGAGGCAGATCCTGCCGCCGCAACGATCTCTGCGCCGTCGCCACGACAGGAGCGGAGGACGCGCCGGCATGGCTCTCGTCTGCTGCGGACGCAGTTGGGCCATGCGATCGAGACTGATCGCTGTCGTCGTATGCAAGAGAAGGGTGGTAACCCCGCCGGCTGACCTCGGCGCCCGCGTCGATCGATACCGTTGCTGCCTTCCGGCCCTGGCGGGGTTTTCGACCTAGCGTCGCGAGGGGCCGACGGGGCCACCATAGAGACGAAACCGCGCCAGTGGCGCGGTCTTTCCCTTTCGACTTGTTCCGCCTGCGGCGGAGGAAGTCTGCGCGGGAAAATCGCATTCGAATCTGGCGGAGAGAGGGGGATTCGAACCCCCGAAGCGCGGTTTAGACGCTTACACACTTTCCAGGCGTGCTCCTTCAACCACTCGGACACCTCTCCGGGTCTTGCGCGGGCCATGCGGTCCGGGCAAGGGCGGGAATTCTAGCCGTCATGGCCGCCGTTCACAAGGCGAGCCGCCGCTGCCGTGCCGACCGGGGTCACTTTTGCGCTGTTCATCGTCGCAGGTGCCCCTGCGCCGGGACGCGCGACCGCCCGCACGGGCGGCTGAACGATCGCGGTGGCCCGGCGTGGCACAATGGCGATTCAGATGAAGACGGTCGCCTGATGTCCTATCTCGTTCTCGCCCGCAAGTGGCGCCCCAAGCGTTTCGCCGAGCTGGTGGGCCAGGAGCATGTGGTCCGCGCGCTCACCAACGCGCTGGACAGTGGCCGGGTGCACCACGCGTTCCTGTTCACCGGTACCCGCGGCGTCGGCAAGACCACGATCGCGCGCATCTTCGCCAAGTCGCTGAACTGCGAGCAGGGCACCAGCGCCGATCCGTGCGGCCAGTGCGCGGCCTGCCTGGACATCGATGCCGGCCGCTACATCGACCTGCTGGAGATCGACGCCGCGTCCAACACCGGCGTGGACGACGTGCGCGAGGTGATCGAGAACGCGCAGTACATGCCCTCGCGCGGCAAGTTCAAGGTCTACCTGATCGACGAAGTGCACATGCTCTCCAAGGCGGCGTTCAACGCGCTGCTGAAGACCCTGGAAGAGCCGCCGGAGCACGTGAAGTTCCTGCTCGCCACCACCGACCCGCAGAAGCTGCCGGTGACGGTGCTGTCGCGCTGCCTGCAGTTCAACCTCAAGCGCCTGGACGAGGAACAGATCCAGGGGCAGATGACCAAGATCCTGGCCGCCGAGCAGATCGAGGTGGACGCCTCGGCGATCGTGCAACTGGCCAAGGCCGCGGACGGCAGCCTGCGCGACGGCCTGTCGCTGCTCGACCAGGCCATCGCCTACGCCGGCGGTGCGCTGCGCGACGAGGTGGTGCGGGCGATGCTGGGCACGGTCGACCGCACCCAGGTCGGGGCGATGCTGGACGCGCTGGCCGATGCCGATGGGCAGCGGCTGCTGCAGGTGGTGGCCGGCCTGGCCGAGTTCTCGCCCGACTGGGGCGGGGTGCTGGAGGCGCTGGCCGAGGCCCTGCACCGCATCCAGGTACGGCAGTTGGTGCCGGGCGCGGCCATGCCCGCGCTGGACGGCCTGGACCCGGCGCCGCTGGCCGAGCGCCTGCGTCCGGAGATCGTGCAGCTGTGGTACCAGATGGCGCTGAACGGGCGCCGCGACCTGTACCTGGCGCCGAGTCCGCGCGCCGGGTTCGAGATGGCGCTGCTGCGCATGCTGGCGTTCCGTCCGATGGGCGCTGCGGCGCTGCCGGCCGGCGCGACCGCGCAAGGACACGGCCATGCGTCGGCGGCCGCTGCCAGCGCGCCTGCTGCGGCGATGGCGGCGCCGCCCGCGGTGGCCGCCGCGGTCCCGGCTGCCCCTGTGGTCGCCACGCCGGCCCCGGTCCCCGCCGCGCCCGTGGCGGCTGCGCCCAGTGCGGCGGCCGCCCCGCTGGATCCGCCATGGGATCCGCCGGCGCCGCCGGCGGCGCGTCCTGCGCCAGCCGCGCCGGTCGCGGCTCCGGCGCCAGCGGTCGCCCCGGCTGCGGCCGCCGAGCCGGAAATGGCGATGGTGCCGCCGCTGGCGCAGACGCCACGCACCCATGCCGCCGTGTCCGATCTGCCGCGCGCGCTGCACAGCGCCGAGGACTGGCTCGAGCTGGTCGCCGATTGCGGCCTGAGCGGCCCGTCGCGGCAGCTCGCCGCCAATGCCGCTTTCGTCAGCCATGCCGAGGGCGTGCTGCGGCTGTCGCTGTCGCCAGGCTTCGAATACCTGCAGTCGGAGCGCTCGCTGGGCGAACTGGCCGCGGCGCTGGCCGATGCGCTCGGCCAGCGTCCGAAGATCGTCATCGAAAGCGGCATCGCGGTCGATGCCGAAACCCTGCATGAGCGCTCGCACCGGCAACGCGGCGAGCGCCAGAACGCGGCCGAGACCGCGTTCATGAACGACCCGGCGGTGCAGGCGCTGATCCAGCAGCAGGGCGCGCGGGTCGTTCCCGATTCCATCCGTCCCTACGATGAGTGAACCACGATGCGCGGCAATATCGCCCAACTGATGCAACAGGCGCAGAAGATGCAGGAAAACCTGCAGCGCGCCCAGGAAGAACTGGCCAAGCTGGAAGTCACCGGCAGCGCCGGCGGCGGCATGGTCAACGTGACCCTGACCGGCGCCAAGGAGTGCCGCAAGGTGCGGATCGATCCGAGCATCCTGGCCGACCAGGAAATGGCCGAGGATCTGATCGCCGCCGCCTTCAACGACGCCTCCAACAAGATCGATGCCGAATCCAAGGCGCGCATGGGCGCGGCCACCGCCGGCATGCCGATCCCGCCGGGCATGAAGCTGCCGTTCTGAGGGGCTGGAATCGGGAATGGGGAGTGGGGATTCGCGGTTTCTCGCGAGTGCGCCGCCTCTCCTGCTTTGGTGAATTCCTCGCGTAGGAGCGGCTTCAGCCGCGACCCCTCAAGCCGTCGCGGCTGAAGCCGCTCCTACCAGAACATCGCGTGACAGCGATGTTTCTCTTGCGAATCCCCAATCCCGAATCCCCAACCACCATGAGCTCACCGCTACTCGAACAACTGATCGATGCGTTCCGCGTGTTGCCTGGCGTCGGCCAGAAGACCGCGCAGCGCATGGCCTATCACGTGCTCGAGCGCGAGCGCGAGGGCGGGCAGCGGCTGGCCGAGCGGCTGCATGAGGCGATCGAGCGCATCGGCCATTGCGCGCAGTGCCGCGATTTCAGCGAGACCGAGCTCTGCGCGATCTGTGCCAGTCCCGCGCGCGACCGCCAGCAGTTGTGCGCGGTGGAATCGCCGGCCGACCGGCTGGCGATCGAGCATGCCACCGGCTACCGCGGCCTGTACTTCATCCTGCAGGGCCGGTTGTCGCCGCTGGACGGCATCGGCCCGCGCGAACTGGGCCTGGACCGGTTGGGCGCGCGGCTGGCGCAGGGCGAGGTCGCCGAGCTGATCATCGCCACCAACTCCACGGTCGAAGGCGAGGCCACGGCGCATTACCTGGCGCAACTGGCGCGCCAGCACGGCGTGCGGCCGAGCCGGCTGGCGCAGGGCCTGCCGCTGGGCGGTGAGCTGGAGTACGTGGATCGCGGCACGCTGTCGCATGCCTTCGGCAGCCGCAGCGAAGTGCCGCGCGCCGGCGCCGGCGAGTAACCGCCGCACGCGGCTGCGGTGCGACGCCGAATTGGGCTATAACGGCGGCCCCTTCTTTCGTTCCGGGCGCGCTCCATGGACACCATCTTCGGCAAGATCATCCGTCGCGAAATTCCGGCCAGCATCGTCTACGAGGACGATGCCGTGCTCGGCTTCAAGGACATCGCGCCGCAGGCGCCGGTGCATGTGCTGTTCATCCCCAAGCAGGTGGAAATTCCCACCCTGGACGACCTGGCGCCGGAGCAGGCGACCCTGGTCGGCCGGCTGGTGCTGGCCGCGGCCAGCTATGCGCGCGAGCAGGGTCTGGCCCAGGACGGCTATCGGGTGGTGATCAACTGCCGCGAGCACGCCGGGCAGACCGTGTTCCACCTGCACCTGCATCTGCTCGCCGGCGCGCCGCTGGGACGCTTCGGCACGCCCTGAGCCGTGGCTGGCGTAAACAGGCAGGCATAAAAAAACGCCGCTGGATCAGCGGCGTTTTCGTTGCGGTCAATGCTGCAGGCTTACCACCAGCCCCAGCGCGGACCCCACGGACCCCAGCCCGGGCCCCACGGCCCGTACGGGTAGGCGGGCACCACGTCGACCTGGCGCACGACCGGCCACAGGTAGACCACGTCCGCGTCCATCTTCGGCAGGCGGTAGTCGTATTCGCCGATGCGGGTGTTGTCGTAGCCGGACACGTGGCCGATGAAGGTCACCTCGCGGCCGGGCTCGAACACCGCCGGGTCGTAGAAGCCGGCGCGGCAGGCGATGAAGCGGCCGTCGCTGGCGTCGGCGGCATTGCTGTCCGGACGGCCGCTGGCATTGAGCGGGCGCGACAGCATCTGGAAGCAGGTCTGGCCCTGGCCGGGCGTGGTCTTGATGATCTTGCCGCCCCAGCGCACCGGCGCGCCGGCCTGCTGGCCGGCGACCGAGTCGCGCGGGCTGACGGGCGCGAACTGGCCCTGCAGCGGCTTGGGGGCGGTGGCGCAGGCGCCGAGCGCCAACGCAGCGATCACGGGGAACAGCAGGCGAATCTTCATCGGGATGCTCCAGTGGGCGGACGGTGCCTGCGCAGGTCGCGCAACAATGAAGCGCTGTCCGAATCAGCGCCAGCGTAGCGCGCATCGGCGAAACGCCGGCTGAGCGGAAACAGGGTCGCATCGCCGGTGTCGCGCTGCACGCGCGCCGCCCACGCCAGCGCCGGTTCGTGCGGCGCGCGGCCCTGGCCGCGCTTCGCGTAGCGCCGGCTCAGGCCGCGCCAGGCACGCAGCAAGGGATCGCGCTCGCGCTCGCCGCGCGCCAGCCACCACGCCATCGCGCCCAGCAGCAGTGCCGCGAACCCGGCGAACAGCGCCACCAACTGGCCGGGCTCCAACTTCGTCACACCGAAGCGGCTGAGCAGGCGTTGCTGGCGGTTGGCATCGAAGGACAGCACCAGGTCGTTCCAGCCGCGCCGCGCCCAGTCGGCCAGATCGCGCCAGCGCCAGTCGGCGCCGTCGCCCTGTGCGCCAGCGCCGCTGCCCAGGCGGTCCTCCAGGGTGTCGTAGATGCGTTCCGGCGCCACCGCCGCGGTCGGGTCCACCCGTACCCAGCCGCGTTGCGGCAGCCACACCTCGGCCCAGGCGTGCGCGTCCATGCGCCGCACCACCCAGTAGTCGCCGAACGGGTTGCGGGTGCCGCCGGCATAGCCGGTGACCACCCGCGCGGGGATGCCGGCGCCGCGCATCAGCACCACGAAGGCCGAGCTGAAGTGCTGGCAGAACCCGGCCTTCTGCTGGAACAGGAACTCGTCCACGCCGTCGCGGCCGGGCAGCGGCGTCTCCAGGGTGTAGGCGAAGTCGCGGCGGATCCATTGCAGGGCGCGGGCGACGATCGCCGCGTCGTCGGCACCGGCCTGCTGCCGCCACTGCCGGGCCAGCGCCAGGGTGCGCGGGTTGTAGCCCGGCGGCAGCGCCAGCGCGCGCTGCCGTTGCGCCGGTGCGAGATCGGGCTCGACCCGCTGCGGCGGCGCCGAACGCAGCCGCCAGCGGGTCAGTGCGCTGAGCGGGCGCTCGGTCTGCAGCACGGCGTCGGCCGTCAGTCGGGTGCCGGCCGGCGCCTGCCGCGGCAGGTCCAGGGCGACCAGTTGCCGGCGGTCGGTCGGCTCCACCTCGAGCTGGTAATCCCAGCCGCCTGGCGCGAGCTGGATCGGCGGTGCCGGCGCGAACACGTTGTCGCGCTGCGCACTCCAGGTGCGTCCGTCGAAATTCCACAGCACCGGACCGCGCCAGTAGCGCTGCGCCGGCGCCGGTACCGGGCCGAAGAACTGCACGCGCAACGCCGGGGTGTCGTCGGCCAGCAGATCCAGCCACTGCCCTGGGCTCATCGTGTCGGACAGTCCTGGACGGCCCAGCGCACGTTCCGGCACGCCCCACAGCGGCGAGCCCAGCCGCGGGAACAGCCAGAACGCGGCCAGCGCCAGCGGCAGGCCCAGCGCGAGCAGGCGGCCGACGCCGCGCAGTTGCCCGCGCAACGGGCGGCGCGCGCTGTGCCCTTCCTGGTCGGCCAGGCGCTGCATGCACAGCAGCGCCGCGATCACCGCGGCCAACCCCAGCGCCATCGTCACCGGCCCCTGGTCGAGCAGGAAGGCGGCGAACGGCGCGAACAGGGCGAAGCCGAGCAGGCTGCGCGCATCGCGCAGGCTCTTCAGTTCCGAGGGCTTGATCGCCAGCATCGCCGCCAGCAGCGCGCAACCGGTGTCGCGTCCGAAGCGCAGGCCGACCTGCCAGTACAGCGCCGCGAGCATCACCGCGACCAGGGCCAGGCGCAGCAGCGCCGGCATCGGCCGCCACGCCGAACTGGCGCCGATCAGCAGCGCGGACAGCGCGATCAGCCAGGCCAGCGTCCCCGGCAACTGCAGCAGCAGCGGCAGCAAGGCCAACAGCGCCGCGCCCAGCGCCCAGGCGCGGCTGGCGGCGTGCAGCGCGGGCGAGCGTGACTCAGCCATGCGGCAGCAGTGCCAGCGCGCGCAGGCACAGGTGCCGGTGCTGCGGGCCGCGGCCCGGGCCCAGCGCCGGCTGCCCCGGCAGCAGCAGGCGGTAGCGGCGGCCGTCGCGTTCGGCTTCCTCGACCCAGCGCGCCAGCCGTGCGATGCGGCGTTCGTGCGGCAACGCCGGCAGCGTGCGCCAGTCCAGCACCACGTCCACGCCGATCGGGCGTTCGTACTCACGCACCAGCAGGGTGTCGCGGCGCGCCGAGTGCTTCCAGGCGATCGCCCGCGGCGCGTCGCCGGCGCGGTAGGGGCGCAACTGGTGCAGTTCCTCGCCGAGCGCGTGCAGGCGGGTCTGGGTCGGGGTGCCGGCGCCGGACGGGAGCGGCGGGCCGTCGGCTTCCGGCTGTGGGTAGACCAGCAGCGGGGTGTCCGGCCAGAACCAGGCCCAGGCCCGCAACAGGCCCAGCGGCTGGGTGGTGGAGACCTGCACGCGCTGCAGGTCGAGCCAGCCACGGCGCTCGGTGGGCACCTCCAGGTCGGCCTCGTTGCGGTCGTCGCGGTGCAGGTCCAGATAGGTATGCGCGGCGCCGTGGCGCACGCGCAGGCCGCGCCGGCGGCGGCCGTCGGCGGTGGCCAGCGCCAGTCGCAGACGCAGCGGTTGCCCGGCCGCGACCGGCTCGGCCGACAGCGCCTCCAGCCGCAGCCCGGACAACTGCAGGTGGGCGACGATGGCGCTGGCCATCGCCGCCGCGCCGAGCAGCATCGCCAGCAGCAGTGCCGGGTTGTTGTTGTAGTTCAGCGCGCCGAGCAGCATGGCCGCCAGCAGCAGCGCCAGGAAGCCGCCAAACGGCGTCGGCAGGATGTAGATGCGGCGCCGGTCCAGATGCACCGGCAGGGCTTCCGGCGCGCGCGGCGCGGCCAACTGCGCCAGTCGCTGCCGCCAGTCGCGCCGCCCGCCCGGCATCGGCGTCAGTCCACCGCGACGCTGTGCAGGATCGCCTTGGCCAGCGCCTGGCCGGAGGCCGATTCCTGCTCGGCCACCAGGCGGTGCTCGGCGACAGCCACGAACAGCGCCTGCACGTCGTCGGGCAGGACATGCCCGCGCCCGAGCAGCAGCGCATGCGCCTTGGCCGCGCGCAGCAGGGCGATGCCGGCGCGCGGCGACAGCCCCACGCGCACGCCGGGGTGCTGGCGGCTGCGCGCCAGCAGCGCCTGCACGTAGCCGACCAGCGCCTCGCTGGCATGGATCTGTTCCACGCCCTGCCGCAGCGTGGCCATGTCGGCCTCGCCGAGCAGCGGCTGCGCCTGCGCGATCAGGTCGCGGCGGTCGCTGCCGCTGAGCAGCGCGCGTTCGGCCTCGGCGTTGGGATAGCCCAGCGCCAGGCGGAGCAGGAAGCGGTCCAGTTGCGAGTCGGGCAGCGGGAAGGTGCCCGACAGGTCCACCGGGTTCTGCGTGGCGATGACGAAGAACGGCGACGGCAGCGGATGGGTGGTGCCGTCGAGGGTGACCTGCTGTTCGGCCATCGCTTCCAGCAGGGCGCTCTGCGTGCGCGGCGGCGCGCGATTGATCTCGTCGGCGAGCAGCACGTGGGTGAACACTGGGCCGGGATGGAACTGGAACTGACGCGACTGCGCGTCGTACACCGACACGCCGAGGACATCGGCCGGCAACAGGTCGGAGGTGAACTGCACGCGCTGGAAGCCCAGCCCCAGGCTCGCGGCCAGCGCATGCGCCAGCGTGGTCTTGCCCAGGCCGGGCAGGTCCTCGATCAGCAGGTGTCCACCGGACAGCAGGGCGACAAACGCCATGCGCACCTGCTGCGGCTTGCCCAGGACCAGCGAATTGACCTGCTGCTGGGCGCGCGTGAGCGCCTCGCGCAACGTATCGGTTAGCATTTCCGGCAAGCGGAGCGGAGTAGGCATCGCAGTCTCGCAACGGTTTCAAGGAGTGTACGGGCAATGCAAGGGGAACAACGTGCACGCAGCGTCTTCATCGTGCTGTGGACGCTCGTCACTGCCGCCAAACTGCTGGTCGCCGCGCGCCTGCCGTTGTTCGTCGACGAGGCATTCTATTGGCAGGAAGGCCAGCACCTGGCGCTGGCCTACTCGGATCTGCCCGGGCTGACCGCATGGCTGGCGCGGCTGGGCGTGGCGCTCGGCGGCGACCACCTGCTGGCGCTGCGCGCGCCGTTCCTGCTGCTGGGCGCAGCTGTGCCGTGGTTGATCGCCCGCATCGCCACGCGCTGGTTCGGTGCGGTGGCGGGCTGGCGTGCCGGCAGCCTGGCCTTGCTGATGCCGCTGTCCGGCACCCTGGGCATCCTGGCGCTGCCGGACGTGCCGATGGCGCTGGCGACGATCCTGTGCATCGACGCCACGGCCAGGCTGCTGCGCCAGACCGAGGCGATGAGCGCGGTGGAGCTGGCGCTGGGTCTGGTCATCGGCGCACTGAGCCATTACCGCTTCGTCGGCGTGATCGGTGTCGGCGCGATCGCGCTGCTGCTGATCCCGCAGGGCCGGCGCATGCTGCGCGATCCGCAGGTGTGGGTCGCGCTGGCGCTGGGCATCGTCGCCTGGCTGCCGCTGCTGGCCTGGAATGCCGACAACGGCGAGGCCGGGCTCAAGTTCCAGTTGGTCGACCGCCATCCCTGGAGCTTCCAGCCGGCCGGCATCGCCTTCCTGCTGATCCAGCTGCTGCTGGTCACGCCGCTGCTGGCGGTGGCGATGGCCAAGGTGGCGCTGATGGCCACGCGCGGCGGCAGCAGCGGCACGCGCGTGCAGTGGCGCTATTTCGGCCTGCTCGGCGGGGTGTCCACGCTCGGGATCTTCCTGCTCGGCTTCTTCACCGATGCCGAGCGGGTCAGCTTCCACTGGCCGCTGCCGGGCTATCTGGCGCTGCTGATCGCCACGCCGGTGATCCTCAACGGCTGGAGCAAGCCGCTGCGCCGCGCCACCTGGCTGCTGGCCGGGCTGGGCCTGATCGGCGCGTTCGGCTACTACCTGGCGGTGTCGGTGCCGTCGGTGCGCGAGCACACCGCCGGCGACAAGTACTACCCGCGCAACTTCGCCGGCTGGCGGCCGCTGGCCGGCGCGGTGCGTCGCGAACTGGCGAGCATGCCGCCCGGCACCAAGGTGCTGGCGGACAACTTCAAGGTCGGCGCCGAACTCGGTTTCGAACTGCGCGACCCGAACATCCAGGTGCTGCCGCATCCGTTGAACGACAAGCACGGGCGCAGCGCGCAGCTGCAGCAGTGGGGACTGCTCAGCGATGGGAGCCGGGACGGTCCGCGCCTGCTGGTGCTCTCGCCCAGCGACATGAAGTACCGGCTGCTGCTGCAGCGCTATCACGCGGTCTGCGACCTGGTCGGTCCGTTGCCGCCGCCGCGGGTGGTCTCCAGCGACCACGGCAGCCAGCGCTTCCTGCTGTTCGCGCTGCCGGCGCAGCGCGCGGCCGGCCCCTGCACCACGCCGGCGATGGCCTGGTTCAATACCCCGGACGTGGGCGCCACCGTCGGCCGCCGCTTCGACGTCTCCGGCTGGGCGTTCAAGGACGGGGTCGGGATCGACCGGGTCGAGGTGCTGCTCGACGGCAAGGTCGCGGCGCAGGCGCACTACGGCGACTTCTACGACGTCACCCAGTTCTGGAAGATCTCCACCGATCCCGGCCATCCGCACATCGGCTTCCGCGCCACCGTCGACGCCAGCGGCCTGGCGCCGGGCACGCACTGGCTGGGCCTACGCCTGCATGGCCGCGACGGCAGCGTCGAGGACTGGTGGGAACAACCGATCGTGCTGCGCCCGCACTGAGCTAGGATGTCGCGCCTTTCCGCCGTCGCGCAGGACCGCACGCCACCCATGTCCAGTTCTTCCTCCGGCCGCTCTGCGGCCGCGCCGCGGATCGCGGTGCTGGTGCCGTGCCACAACGAAGCGGCCACCATCGGCCGGGTCGTGGCCGATTTCGCCGCGCAGTTGCCCGGCGCGCAGGTCCACGTGTTCGACAACAATTCCAGCGACGCCACCATCGCCCGGGCACGCGCGGCCGGTGCGGTGGTGCGCGAGGTCGCGCTGCAGGGCAAGGGCAACGTGGTGCGGCGCCTGTTCGCCGATGTCGAGGCCGACGTCTACGTGCTGGTCGACGGCGACGCGACCTACGATGCGGCGATGGCGCCGGCGCTGGTCGAGCGCCTGCTGCGCGACGGGCTGGACATGGTGGTCGGCGCGCGCCGCAGCGACGAGGCGGCCGCCTACCGCGCCGGCCATCGCACCGGCAACGTGCTGCTGACCCGCTGCGTGGGCTTCCTGTTCGGCCGCAGCTTCGACGACATGCTGTCCGGTTACCGGGTGTTCTCGCGGCGCTACGTGAAGTCGTTTCCCGCGCATGCCGCCGGCTTCGAGACCGAGACCGAACTGGCGGTGCACGCGCTGCAACTGCGCATGCCGGTGGCGGAAGTGGACACCGCCTATGGCGCGCGGCCGGAAGGGTCGCAGAGCAAGCTGCGCACCTGGCACGACGGCACCCGCATCCTGTTGACCATCCTGCGCCTGTTCAAGGCCGAGCGGCCTTTGCTGTTCTTCTCGCTGGGCTTCGGCGCCTGCGTGCTGCTGGCGCTGGGGCTGGCGGTGCCCTTGCTGCAGACCTATGTGCAGACCGGCCTGGTGCCGCGGTTTCCCACGGCGATCCTGTGCTCGGCGCTGGTCCTGCTCGGCGTGCTGCTGCTGGCCTGCGGCCTGATCCTGGACACGGTCACGCGCGGCCGCATCGAGGCCAAGCGCCTGGCCTACCTGGCGATCCCGGCCTGGCCTGCGGATCCGCAGGGTGCGCCGCGGGAGGACGGCGCATGAGCGCGGCCAGTGCTGCCGTGGCGGTGTCGCGCCCGACGCGCCGCCAGCGGCTGTTGGCCGCGCTGGATCGCCGCTTCGCCTTCCACCGCCGCGGCAACGTGATCGCGGCCGGCGTGGCGGTGGCGCTGCTGGGCGGGCTGCTGTCGCTGTGGCTGGGCCAGGACGCCAACTGGGACCTGCGCAACTACCACCTGTACAACGGCTACGCCGCGCTGCACGGCCGTCTCGGCGTGGATCTGGCGCCGGCGCAGATGCAGAGCTACTTCAATCCGCTGCTGGACGTGGTGCATTACGCGCTGTACGTCGGCCTGCCGGCGCCGCTGGCCGGGTTCGCGATGGGCGCGCTGCACGCGCTGGCCTTCCTGCTGCTGGCCGGCATCGTCTGGCAGGTGCTGGACCCGCGGCTGGATCGCGCGCGGCTGGTGCCGTGGCTGGCGCTGGCGGGCCTGTGCAGCGCCGCGTTCCTGTCCGAATTCGCCGGCAGCATGGGCGACAACAGCAGCGCCCTGCCGGTGCTGGGCGCGCTGCTGGCCGCGCTGCACGCGCAACGCCGCCAGCAGGCCGCGGGGCAGGGCGTGGCGCTGGGGTGGTGGACGCTGGCCGGCGCCCTGCTCGGGCTGGCGATGGCCTGCAAGCTGACCAATGCCCTGTTCGCGCTGGCCCTGGGCGTGGCCGCGCTGGTCGCCGGCGGACGCCCGCGGCAGCGCATCGGCGGCGCCGCGGTGCTGACCGCGGTGACACTGCTCAGCTTCGCACTGCTGGCCGGGCCGTGGCTGCTGCGGGTCTGGCAGACCTTCGGCAATCCGCTGTTCCCGCAATTCAACAGCCACTTCCTGGCGCCGCTGGCGCAGCCGGTGGCGGTCAGCGATACGCGCTGGTTGCCGAAGACGTGGTGGGAGTGGTTGACCTGGCCGCTGCAGTTCTCGCTGGCGCCGAACCGGGTCAGCGAGGTGCGCCTGCGGCAACTGGTGTGGCCGCTGCTGTATCTGCTGGGCGTGGTCGCGCTGGTGCGCTGGGCGCTGCGGCGTCCGCGCTGCTCCGCGCCGGCGGAGGTGGTCGCCCCGGCCTGGCGCGCGGTGCTGGTGTTCGTGGTGGTCGCCTTCCTCGCCTGGCAGGCGGCCTTCAGCATCCAGCGCTACCTGGTGGTGCCGGAGCTGCTGGCGCCGTTGCTGCTGTGGGTGGGGCTGCGGCGGCTGTTGCCGGCGCGCATCGCGGCCCCGGCGGCGCGGTGGACCCTGATCGCCTGTGCGGCCTTTGCGCTGTATGGCTGGGGCGAATGGGGCCACGAGCGCTGGGCGCGGCAGGCGTTCCGGGTGCAGGCGCCGCCCATGCCGCAGCCCGAGCGCAGCCTGGTGCTGCTGGTCGGCGATGCGCCGGAGTCCTGGCGCATTCCGTTCCTGCCCGAGCAGGCGGCGTACGCGTCGGTCGCCTCCAACTTCCCGGAAACCCCGGCCTACGCCGCGCGGGTACGGGCGATGCTGGCGGCGCGCGGGCAGGGCTATGCGATGTTGCCGGCGGAAGTGGATCGCAATGTCGAGCGCCTGCGGCGGCTCAATGCCGTGGCCGCGCGCCTGGGCCTGGACCGCGGCCCCGACTGCGCGCTGATGCGGCGCCTGGCCAAGCGGCCGGTGCGCGCGGGCGTGGACGTGGACGCCGGCCGCTGCCGCTGGGTGCTGCTGCCGGAACGGGCCGTGGATGTTGCAGCCGCGGACCGGCAGACCCAGGCGCTGGCCGCGCAGCAACTGGCGCGCTACGGCCTGGCGCTGCAACCGGGATCCTGCCGGCTCTACCCGTCCTGGGTCGGGCAGGCGGCCTTCCCGTACCAGTGGTGCCGGCTGCAGTGAGCTAGGGCAGCACGAAGCCGGCCTCGCGCAGCAACTCGGACAGCGCGATCAACGGCAGGCCGATCAGCGCGGTCGGGTCCTCGCTGCGGATCGCGCGGAACAGGCTGATGCCCAGGCCTTCGCACTTGAAGCTGCCGGCGCAGTCCAGCGGCTGTTCGGCGGCGACGTAGCGCGCGATGGCGTCGGACTGCAGCGCGCGGAACTGCACTTCGGTGAGGTCGCAGGCGTGCAGCGTGCGTGCGCCGCGTTGCAGGCACACCGCGGTGTGGAAGCGCACGCTGCGCCCGGACATGGCCGCCAGCTGCGCGTGCGCGGCGGCCACGTCGCCGGGCTTGCCCAGCGGTTGGCCATCCAGTTCGGCGACCTGGTCCGAGCCGATCACCCAGGCCTGCGCCGCCGTGGCCGCGACCGCCGCGGCCTTGGCCGCCGCCAGCCGTTGCGCCAGCGCCAGCGGCGCTTCGCCGGGTCGCGGCGTCTCGTCGACCTGCGGACGCGCGCACGTGAAGGGCAGGCGCAGCCGCTGCAGCAGCTCGCGGCGGTAGGTGGAGGTGGAAGCCAGGATCAGCGGCGGCATCGGCGGCGGGGCAGGGCGGCGGCAGGTCGGGGCCGGCAGTCTGCGGCGGACGGCGCGGACCGGCAAGGCGGTCCAGCGCCGGAACGGGGCGGTTTGACAGCGACGGCGGCAGTCCTTAACATTCTGCGGCTTATGTCCGCGAACGTGCCCGAACTGTTGGATGCCTGGCGGATGGTCGCAGCGCGCAGGGTCTTCGAAGACCGCCTGCCGCTCTCGGCGATGACCCGTCTGCAAGGCAGCCTGGCCGACACCGAAGGCGAATGCCGCTACACGCTGGAATTCGGCCGCGACGCTGTACTGCAAGTGTCCTATGTCGAACTGAAGATCGAAACCGAGCTGCCGCTGATCTGTCAGCGCAGCCTGCAGCGCTTCCTGCTGCCGGTGTCGAGCGTGCAGCGGCTGGGGCTGATCCGCAGCGAGGAAGAGGAAGCCGCGCTGCCGCCGGATCACGAGGCCTTGCTGGTGCCGGAAGACGGCATGCTGCGGCCGGCCGATCTGGTTGAGGACGAGTTGGTGCTGGCGGTGCCGCTGGTGCCGGTGGCGCCCGGAAGCGAGGCGGTCGATCGCGACTGGCCGGCGACCGAGGAAGAAACGAGCAAGGTCAACCCGTTCGCGGCGTTGGCGGCGCTGAAGAAACAGTAGCGGTCGGTCCGCCTGCCGCTGCCTGAGGTTGTTGCCGGACGCGCGCGTCCTGCGCGACGTAATGACGACAGATGTAAACGAACCGAGTTTGGAGCAATCCCATGGCTGTGCAGAAATCCCGTGTCACCCCGTCCCGCCGCGGCCAGCGCCGTTCGCACGACGCCCTCAGCGCCAAGCAGTTGTCGACCGATCCGACCAGCGGCGAGATCCACCTGCGCCACCACGTCACCGCCGACGGTTACTACCGTGGCAAGAAGGTGATCGCCACCAAGACCGCGCAGGTCGAAGAAGATTGATTCGTGCCCGTCCACCGCGCTGCGGCGGACGGAGTCACCCATCTTCACAGGCCGCGCCGTCCCGGGGCGGCCTGCGTAACAGGCAACAGGAACCAGCATGAGCAAGCGGATCTATTCCAGGATCGCGGGCACCGGCAGCTATTTGCCTGAAAAGGTGTTGACCAACGACGATCTCGCGCAGATGGTCGACACCAGCGACGAATGGATCCGCAGCCGCACCGGCATCCGCGAGCGGCACATCGCCGCCCCCGGCCAGACCGCCGGCGATCTGGGCTACGAGGCTGCGCTGAAGGCGATCGAGGCCGCCGGCATCGATGTCGGCGAGCTGGACATGATCGTGGTCGGCACCACCACGCCGGACCTGATCTTCCCGTCCACCGCCTGCCTGATCCAGGCCCGCCTCGGCGTGGCCGGCTGCCCGGCCATGGACGTCAACGCCGCCTGCTCGGGCTTCGTCTACGCGCTCAGCGTGGCCGACAAGTTCATCCGCAGCGGCGATGCCAAGACCGTGCTGGTGATCGGCACCGAAACCCTCAGCCGCATCGTCGACTGGACCGAGCGCACCACTTGCGTGCTGTTCGGCGACGGCGCCGGCGCGGTGGTCCTGCGCGCCGACGAAGACACCGGCATCCTCAGCACCCATCTGCATGCCGACGGCAGCAAGAAGGAACTGCTGTGGAACCCGGTCGGCATCGCCACCGGGCTGGGCGACGGCACCGGCGACCCGGCCGCCGGCGGCATCCAGATGAAGGGCAGCGAGGTGTTCAAGTACGCGGTCAAGGCGCTGGACGCGGTGGTCGACGAGACCCTGGACGCCAACGGCCTGGACAAGCACGACCTGGACTGGCTGATCCCGCACCAGGCCAACCTGCGCATCATCGAAGCCACCGCCAAGCGCCTGGACCTGCCGATGGAGCAGGTGGTGGTGACGGTGGACATCCACGGCAACACCTCGTCCGCCTCGGTACCGATGGCGCTGGACGTGGCGGTACGTTCGGGCCGCGTGCAGCGCGGCCAACTGCTGCTGCTGGAAGCCTTCGGCGGCGGTTTCACCTGGGGCTCGGCGCTGCTGCGCTACTGACGAAGCCCTGCGCCCGGCGCCGATGGCGCCGCGGCGCGCGATGCAGATGCAGATGCCGTGCGTTGGCTGCACGACGCGCAGCGATGCGCTGAGCGAATCCGTCCGCATCGACGCCAGCCCCTCTGGTTCGCCTGCCACGGTGCGCAGTGGCAGTGCCCTGGACGCGTGCGAACCTGCGCCTGGATGCGCTGCGTCCGGTGGGCGTCCCTCTCTTCGTCATGCGCAGAAACCATGATTCGACCAGCGTGGCCGTCGGCGCGTGAGCGCCTGTCGCGCGGTTGCCTGGGGAGCGCGCCGACCCCTCGCGCCATGTCCCCCGCGCCGCCTTGCCACGGCCACGCGCGGCCACTGCTTTCGCTTCGCCCGACATGCGCACCGCAACGGTTTCCGCCCGCGTGCGTCGCGCTCGCCAGGCGCGCTGTCGGGCTGCCACCGCGCCGCGCCGCGCGAGGTGCTGTCGGTACCACGCGGTGCGCCGGCCGCCGCCGCACATACGCCCGAGTACAGACGTCCGGCCGGTTTCGCCCGTATCATCGCCGCTCGATTTTCGCAGGGCCTTCCGCGTGACCGATTCCACACTCGCCTTCGTCTTCCCCGGCCAGGGTTCGCAATCGCTGGGCATGCTCGCCGAATTGGCCGAATTGCACCCGCAGCTGCGCGACAGCTTCGCCGAAGCCTCCGACGGCGCCGGCGTGGACCTGTGGGCGCTGAGCCAGGGCGGCCCGGAAGAGATGCTCAACCGCACCGAGTACACCCAGCCGGCGCTGCTGGCCGCGAGCGTGGCGCTGTGGCGGCTGTGGCTGGCCGAGGGCGGGGCGCGTCCGGCGCAACTGGCCGGGCACAGCCTGGGCGAGTACAGCGCGCTGGTCGCCGCTGGCGCCCTGTCGCTGCACGACGGCGCGCACTTGGTGCGGCTGCGCGGGCAGCTGATGCAGGACGCCGCGCCGGCCGGCGTGGGCGCGATGGCCGCCGTGCTCGGCGCCGAGGACGCGCTGGTCGAAGAGGTCTGCGCGCAGGCCGCCGGCAGCCAGGTGGTGGTGCCGGCCAACTACAACTCGCCGGGGCAGGTGGTGATCGGCGGCGATGCCGCGGCGGTCGACCGCGCGCTGGCGCTGCTGGCCGAACGCGGCGTGCGCAAGGCGGTGAAGCTGGCGGTCAGCGTGCCCTCGCACACCCCGCTGATGCGCGAGGCCGCCAACCGCCTGGCCGAGGCGATGCGCGGGCTGGCCTGGCAGGCGCCGCAGCTGCCGGTGGTGCAGAACGCCGATGCGCAGGTGCACCAGGGCGTCGAGGCGATCCGCCAGGCGCTGGTCGAGCAGTTGTACCTGCCGGTGCGCTGGACCGGCTGCGTGCAGGCGTTGGCCGCCGGCGGCGCCACCCGGCTGGCCGAGTGCGGCCCGGGCAAGGTGCTGACCGGGCTGGTCAAGCGCATCGACAAGTCGCTCGACGGCCGCGCCCTGGGCACGCCTGCCGAGTTCGCCGGCGCGCGCGAGGCCTGGGCTTCCTGATCGCCGGTCGTCGCGCGGTGCGTGTCTCGCCCGCGCCGGCTCCCTTCCTTCCCCCCGGCGCGCATGCGCCGTCCGTCTCCAAGGAAAAGCAGATGAGCAAGCCATTGCAGGGCGAGATCGCGTTGATCACCGGCGCCAGCCGCGGGATCGGCGCGGCCATCGCCGACGAACTGGTCGCGCAGGGCGCCACCGTCATCGGCACCGCCACCTCCGACGCCGGCGCGCAGGCGATCGGCGCGCGCCTGGCCGCGCACGGCGGCCATGGTCGCGCGCTGGACGTCACCGACGCCGCCGCGGTCGAGGCGCTGATCGAGGCGATCGCCAAGGAGTTCGGCCCGGTCTCGATCCTGGTCAACAACGCAGGCATCACCCGCGACAACCTGCTGATGCGGATGAAGGAAGACGACTGGCAGGCGATCATCGACACCAACCTGACCAGCGTGTTCCGCACCTCCAAGGCGGTGCTGCGCGGCATGATGAAGGCGCGCAAGGGCCGCATCGTCAACATCGCCTCGGTGGTCGGCGTGATCGGCAACCCGGGCCAGGCCAACTACGCCGCGGCCAAGGCCGGGATCATCGCCTTCTCCAAGTCGATGGCCAAGGAAATCGGCTCGCGCGGCATCACCGTCAACGTGGTGGCGCCGGGCTTCATCGATACCGACATGACCAGGGCGCTGCCGGAGGCGCAGCGCGCTTCGCTGATGCAGCAGATCGCGCTCGGCCAGTTCGGCCAGCCGGCCGACATCGCCAACGCGGTGGCGTTCCTGGTCGGCCCCGGCGCCGGCTACATCACCGGCGAAACCCTGCACGTGAACGGCGGGATGTACATGCCGTGAGCCTGTGGCGCAGTGGACGCGCCTAAGTGGCTGATCGGCCGGCAATTGTGCAGCGCTGCAAGGGCCAGCCGGTTTCCACTACACTATCCAACGCGGCCATCGCAGCCCGATGGCGTTTTGTGAGTCCCTCACAGGAGCACCGCACATCCGTGTGCGGGGATCCTAAAACTCGAACCACCACTACTCCATCTGGAGCGATATCCCAATGAGCACCATCGAAGAACGCGTCAAGAAAATCGTCGTCGAACAACTCGGCGTCAAGGAAGAAGAAGTCACCAACAACGCATCGTTCGTCGATGACCTGGGTGCCGACTCGCTGGACACCGTCGAGCTGGTGATGGCCCTGGAAGAAGAGTTCGAGTGCGAGATTCCGGACGAGGAAGCCGAGAAGATCACCTCGGTGCAGCAGGCCATCGACTACGTCAAGGCGCACGTCAAGAGCTGAGGCTGCGTTCTCGATCGCCATCGGCGCCTGCGTGGGCCCGATGCGCGTGACAATCCCATGGGGCCGCGCATGCGGCCCTGTGTTTTTACAGCGTCAAGGCCGCGCGCATCGCGGTGAGGAGATTTCGCAATGAGCCGTCGTGTCGTCGTAACCGGCATGGGCCTGGTGTCGCCGTTGGGCAATGACCTGGCCAGCAGTTGGGAAGGGATCGTCAACGGACGCTCCGGCATCGGCCCGATCACCCAGATCGATGCGTCTCAGTTCACTACCAAGATCGCCGGCGAGATCAAGGATTTCGATCCGACCAAGTTCATCTCGTCCAAGGACGCGCGCAAGATGGATTCGTTCATCCATTACGGCGTGGGCGCCTCGTTCATGGCGCTGGACGATTCCGGTCTGGAAATCACCGAGGCCAATGCCGAGCGCATCGGCGCGATCCTCGGCTCGGGCATCGGCGGGCTGCTCGGCATCGAGGAGCAGACCATCAAATTCCACGAGGGCGGCGCGCGCAAGATCTCGCCGTTCTACGTCCCCAGCACCATCATCAACATGCTGCCGGGCCAGGTGAGCCTGATCAAAGGGCTGAAGGGGCCGACCTTCTCGGCGGTCTCGGCCTGCGCCACCTCCAACCATTCCATCGGTACCGCGATGCGCATGATCCAGCACGGCGACGCCGACGTGATGCTGGCCGGTGGCGCCGAGCGCGGCTCCTCGCCGAGTTCGGTGGGCGGCTTTTGCGCAATGAAGGCGATGTCCACCCGCAACGACGATCCCACCGCGGCCTCGCGGCCGTGGGACAAGGAGCGCGATGGCTTCGTGCTCGGCGATGGCGCCGGCGTGCTGGTGCTGGAAGAGTACGAACACGCCAAGGCGCGCGGTGCGCGCATCTATGCCGAGCTGGTCGGGTTCGGCGCCAGCTCCGACGCCTTCCAC
>JBEVKG010000145.1:0-8989 GCA_040509765.1 Xanthomonas sp. | reverse complement strand
GTTCCATGTGCCGCGTGAGGCGCCGCGCAGGCGCGCCACCCTCGCGATCCGCACGCCGTGCCGGTTCATGACCGCCGGCGTGGAATCACGCCGGCAGGTGGAATCGCATGGCCGTGCGTCTCGCGGCGCATTGCCGCCTACTCCGGCAGCGGCAATGCGCGCGTTCGAGCAAACAGGCTCCGGCTCAGAACTTCACCGTCGCCCGCGCCCAGTAATAGCGGCCGAGCAGATCGTAGGTGGCCACGTCGGTGTTGGCGTTGGTGACGTTGTTGGCGTAGTACAGCGGCGGCTGCCGGTCGCCCAGGTTGTCCACGCCCACTTCGAAGCGCGTGTTCCACGGCTTGACCTGATAGCCCACCTGCACGCTGTGGTAGACGTAGGCGCCGATGTCGCGGACCACGGCGGGCTGGTCGGCGTCGGCCGACAGGCTCTGCCGCGTATCGGCGCTGCCGATCTCGGTGCGGCCGATGTAGCGGATGCGCCACGACGCGCTCCAGTCGCCCAGGTTCCAGTTCAGCGTGCCCAGCGCACGCCAGCGCGGGAAGTTGCCGTAGGCGTAGGTGTACTTGCCGGCGTTGTGGATGGTGACGGTGCTGGGGTCGGTGGTGTCGGGGTTGATGTCGTACCGGATCACGTAGGTGCCGTTGAGGCCGGCGCTGAAGCTGCCCCAGGCGGTGTCCGGCAGCCGGTAGGTGAGGCTGAAGTCCGCGCCGCTGGCCCACAGCTTGCCCAGGTTCACGGTGGGCTCGGCGATGTAGTTGACGGTGCCATTGTCGTTGCGATGGATCAGCGCGCAGAACGCGCTGGCGTCGTTGGCATAGCACTGGTTGAGCACGGTCTGCGCCGAGACCTGGGTGATGGTGTCCTTGAGGTTGATCTTCCACAGGTCCGCGCTCATCGACAGGCCCTCGACCCAACCCGGGTCGTAGACCACGCCGAAGTCGTAGGACATGCCCGTCTCCGGCTTGAGCTGGTAGCCGGCCACGGCCGCGCCGGAGGCCTTGGCGCCGACCTGGTTGTCGGCCTGCTGGTAGCTGCCGTCGGTGGGCACGTTGGCGCAGGCCGCGGCATGGCCGCCGGTATAGCCGTTGCACGGATCGGTGACCGACGGCGAGTCGCCGGCCACGCCGGCATACAGTTCGCTGATGTTGGGCGCGCGGAACACCTGCGAGGCGGTCCCGCGCAGCAGCAGGTTCTCGATCGGGCGGTACTCCAGCGAGACCTTGCTGTTGGTCTTGCTGCCGACGGTGTCGTAGTCGGAGAAGCGGGTGCCCACGGTCAGGTTGAGCGAGTGCACGCCGGGCAGCCCCGCCAGCAGCGGGAACAGCGCCTCGGCATAGGCTTCCTTGACGCTGAAGCTGCCGCCGAGCACCGACGCGCAGTACTCGAGCACGCCGCACATGCCGTTCTCGTCGCCGGTCCACAGCGGATCGGCGGCGGTACTGGTGCTTTCCTTGCGATAGGAGACGCCCACTGCCAGGCTCGCGGTGCCGGCCGGCAGCGCGAACAACTCGCCGTTGGCATTGGCCTCGAACTGCTTGACCGTGTAGACGTTGGTGACGATCGGATTGACCACCAGCGCTTCCAGCGCGGCCTTGTTGCTGGCGGCGTTGAGGTTGAACACGTCGATCGGGGTGCAGCCGGCGATCGGCGCGCCGGCGCTGCCGCACTTGACCGTGCCATCGGCGGCGAGGAACGACGGCCCCACCGCGGCATTGAAGCCGGCGTAGTCGAGGAAGCCCTGGTTGATCGACTTCTGCTTGACCTTGCCGTAGTTGAGGCTCGCATCCCACTGCCAGGAACTGTCGCCGACGCTGCCGCGCAGGCCCGGATTGATCTGGAAATTGTAGGTGTTGTACTGGTATTGCCGATTGCCGAGCACGGTCGCGCGGGTATTGAAGTTGTTGTACGAGGTGCCGGTGCTGCGGTCGGTGCCGAAGTTGACGCCGAACGGGTTGTAGTAGCTGGCGGAGGAGACCAGGAAGTTGTCGCCGTTGGCGAAGATCGGGATCGGCGCGATGATCGAGGACGAGGTGGTCTTGCTGAAATAGCTGTTGACGTAGCCTTCCAGGTGGTCGTTGAAGCGATAGCTGCCGAGCACGAAGGCGTTGGTGCGTTCCTGCGGGGTCTGCAGCAGGTTGTACGGCTGGTAGTTGTAGGAGTCGGTCGAGGCGACGTAGCAGTGGTACTGGCTGGCGTTGGTCGGGCTGCTGCTGCCGCCGTTGAAGGTGACCCGCGAACACCCGTTGCTCGCCGCCAGCGCCTTGGCCGCGGCCGAGCCGTCGTTGAAGCTGATGCTGCCGGTGGGCGTGGCCGAGGAGCCCTGCTTCACCCCGACGCCGTCGATCAGCGACAGCGCGTCCTTGGAATAGGCGCGCGCGCCGGCCGAGACCGGATCGATGTCGTGGTAGGACAGGCCGGCGACGATGCTGCCGCGCTCGCCGGTCTTGCCGGCGGTCAGCGAGAAATTGCGGCGGTTGCCGTCGCTGCGCGAACTGGTGCCGAAGTCGGCGCTGGCCTCGACGCCGTCGAAGCTCTTGCGCAGGATGAAGTTGACCACGCCGCCGATGGCGTCGGACCCGTACACCGCCGAGGCGCCGTCGCTGAGCACCTCCACCCGCTCGATCATGGTCGCCGGGATCGCGTTGACGTCGTTGCTGGCCAGGCGCGTGCCGTTGACCAGGACCAGGGTGCGCTTGTCGCCGAGGCCGCGCAGCGAGATCACCGAGGCGCCGGTGCCGCCGCCGTTATTGGTGTTGGGATTGGTGGCGTTGCCGGCGATCGACGGCAGTTCCTGCACCAGGTCGCCCAGCGTGGCCTTGCCGGTGGCCTCGATCTGCGCGCGGCTGATGGTCACCACCGGGTTGGCGGTCTCGGTGTCGACGCGGCGCAGCCGCGAGCCGGTGACCACGATGCTGTCCAGGGTCTGGGGGGCGCTGTCGGCGCTCGCCTCCTGCGCCTGCGCCGCTCCCGCGCTGCCCAGCGACAAGGCGGTGGCGACCGCCAGCGCCAACGGCGTCGCGGCATGGCGGAAGGAAGGGCGTGGCGGCGAAAACGACATGGGCGAGCTCCTGGACGATGGCGAGACGGAACGGTGGACAAACGCAGGCCGAACGACGCCATGCCGGCGCCATGCCGACGGACGGACCTGCTGGACGGTGGCGCCTGCGCGGCGCCTGCGGTGGCGTGCCTGCGCCCGGCCATGACGGCCTGGCGCACCGCGGGGAGGCCGATGTCCTGCGCGCACGGCCGGTGCGCGGCTCCCCCGCTACTGCGATGACGTCCGACGACGACGGCGGCGCCCCGGTGGCGCGCGCCAGCGCCACGGCCGGTACGACGATGCGATCAGATTTTCATCGCGCGGTCACACTGTGACGTGGATGCGCGGCCGCGTCTTGTCGCGATTCGCGGTTTCGCGTGCGGAATCATGCATGGTCGTGCGCATTCCGGGCCTGCGCGCGGCGACCGTGCCGCAGCATGGCGCGGTGTCGCGCGCGCGCGACGACGACAGGCACACGCTGCAATCGGCCGCACGAGGCGATGCCCATGGTGCGCATCACGCCGGAATCAGCCAGCCGCCGAACAGCGGGCCGGCGGTATCGCCATGCTGCGGCTCGATGCGCAACGTCAGCGGCTGCGCGTCGCGGGTCAGCGCCGGCGGCAGCGGGTAGTCGCGGTCGACGAAATCGATCACCTGGCCGCGCTCCACCTCCACTTCCACGGCCAGCTTGCCGTTGACCAGGATGTTGAAGCGGCCCTTGTCGCTGCCCCAGAAGCGCAGGCGCAGCGCCAGCGGCTGCGCGCTGCCGCGCATGCGGAACTCGACGAAGCCCTTGCCGCGCACGTCGCGGCACTGCTGGCGGCGGTAGGCGCCGCCGAACGAGGTGTCGCTGCGCAACTGGTGCGCCTGCTCGGAGGCCTCGTCGCCGAACTGGATCATGTCCACCGCGGTCGCGCGCAGGCTGTCCTGCTCGGCCTGGCGGCGCGCCCGCCGCTGCGCCTCCTGCGCCCACTGGGCGGGGTCCATGCGCTTGAAGTACAACGCACTGCGGCGCTCGTACTGGGCGTAGAACGGCACGAAGGTCAGGCCCGGCGGCTGCGTGCTGCTGGCCAGGAAACGGCCGGACTGCGGCAGTGCGGCGAAGCCGCGCAGCGGATCGGCCGCGGCCACCAGTGCCGGGTCCGGCGCGTCGTAGGGCGTACTCACCGGGCCCAGGTCGGCGGCCAGCGCCAGCGGCCCGCGCATCACCACCACCGTGTCCGCATCGCCGGCGGCATGCTCCAGCCGCAGCGGCGTGGCCAGGTCCAGGTCGATCACGTCGCCGGCGCGCCAGTCGCGCTCCAGCGTCAGGTAACCATCGGCCAGCGCGGCGCGCGCGGGCCGACCGTTCACGCGCAGGGTGTAGCGGCCCTGGCACCATGCCGGCACCCGCAACAGCAGCCGCCGCGGCGCGCGTGCGCCGGCGCGCAGCACCTGCAGGCGCACCTTGCCGTTGTCGGGCACGCCGCTGTCCAGTTCCAGCGCCAGGTCGCGCTCGCTCCAGTCCAGGCCCGAGGGGATGTAGAGATTCACGTACAGCGAGGTGGCATCCTGCCAGTAGATCGCATCGCCGAACTGCGCGTGCGCTTCCATGCCGCTGCCGACGCAGCACCAGAACGAATCGAACTTGTCCGAGAAGCCGCGCTCGCCGCCGCTGATCATCGGCGTCATGTAGGTGAACATGCCGGTCGCCGGATGCTGGGCCGACATGGTGTGGTTGAGCAGCGTACGTTCGTAGTAGTCGAAGTAGCGCGCCTGCGGCGTCCACTGGTACAGGTGCCGGGTCAGCTTGAGCATGTTGTAGCTATTGCAGTGCTCGCAGGTCTGCTCGGTCAGGAACGCGGCGATCGTGTCCGGCTCCTGGAAGTACTCGCGATCGGCATTGCCGCCGATCACGTAGCTGTAGTGCGCGGTCACCGTCTCCCAGAAGAAGCGTGCCGCCGCGGCCGCATCGGCATCGCCGGCGACCTCGAACTGGCGCGCCTCGCCAATGAACTTGGGCACCTGGGTGTTGGCGTGGATGTGCGGCAGTTCGTCGCGCCCGGCCGCGGCGGGGTCGATCACCTTCTCGTGGCGCAGGCGCTTGCCGATGGCGATCCAGCGCGCATCGCCGGTGCGCGCGCCCAGTTCGATGTAGGACTCGTTGAGCCCGCCGAACTCGGTGTCCAGCAGGGTCTGCATCTGCGCATGATCGAGCGCGTCGAACACGCCGGCCACATAGCCGGCCACCGGCAGCAGCACCGCCAGCGCCTGCTTGCTGCCGGCCAACGCATGCGCGTCGAGCAGGCCGGCGAACAGCTTGTGCTGGGTGTACAGCGGCGACCAACTGCCGTTGAGGTTGAACTTGCTGCCCTTGATGATGCCGCGGCGCACGTCCTCCAGCACCGCCTTGCCGCCCTCGATCTGGCCCTTGTCGGTCTTGCGGGTGAAGCCGCCGACGTAGCCGTCCGGGTCCTGCGCCTGCGCGCGCGCCAGTTCGGCGACGATGTAGTCGATGCGCTCGCGCAGCGCGGGATCGCGGGTCTGCGCATGCATCTTCGCCAGTGCGCTGAGGTAGTGCCCCAGCGTGTGGCCGGCGATGGTGTCGCCCTCCCAGCCGCCGTACACCGCGCCCTTCGGCGGCAGGCCGGCGTACTGCAGAAAGTTGTGCAGCAGACGATCCGGCTCCAGCTCCAGCAAGTAGCGGCGGTTGGTCTGCAGCGAGTCCAGGAACAGCGACGGCTTCAGCGTGACCTGTTGCAAGGGCAGCGCCTGCACCCGCCCGGGCGTGGACGCGGCGGCGTCCAGCGGGAAACGCAGCAGCCCGGCGGCCACCGCCAGCGCGCTCCATTGCAGGAAGCGGCGCCGCGACGGATCCAGCGCGTCAGCAGCCGTGTCGGCCGCCGCGTGTGCGCACGCGGCGCCGTGCCGATGCGTGCCATGCCCGCTCATCGCTGGCCTCGTGCACGCGCGGCGGCAAACGGCGGAAGAGAAACGCATCGAGGCATCGCCTGCTCCAGTAGGGTGTGCCGCGCCGCCGATGGCGTACCGCAGCGGATCGATGGATCCTGGCCCACTGTGTCACCCGGGTGACAGCGCGTCTTGTCCTGACTGATGCATACAGATGCGGATTTTTGCCGAATCGCGGGAGTCGACGTAGTGCATGCACGGCCCGACGCCGCACGTGCATGGCGAACAGCCAGCATCGGCGCAACGGCACGGCACGGCACGGCGCATGCATCCAACGCGCCGCGCCGTTGCGCCATCACGGTCTTTGCCGGATGGTCAGCGCGGCGTTGCGGTGACTTCGGGCACCGCCTCGGTCAGATCGGCGCCGTAGTCTGGATCGGGCACGGTCTCCGAATCCACGTATCCGTAGAACACGCCGTTGCTGGCCGAGGCGCCGCGCTGTTCGACGTCGCCACGCAACTGCGCGGAGCCGGACAGCGTGAACCCACCGAACGCCCCTGCCGGTTTGAACACCGTATGCAGTTGGGCGCGCTCCTTGAGCGTCACCCCGTCCTGCAGCAGGCTCAACCCGCCGACCACGGCACCGTCCTGCACCTGCCCGCCCATGATCGTCGCATGATCCTCGATCCGCGCATCGCCCAGCACCTTGCCCGCGAGCACGCGCGCCTGCGGACCGACATAGGCCGTCGACGCGACGTACGCGTTCTGGGCGACCCAGCCGCCGCCGTTGGGGTGGCGGCTGCCGACGCGCGTCGGCATCGGCGCACCGGGCTGGTGGCCCGACGGATACGCGTTCTCCAACGTGACGCTCCACGGGTAGCGGTAGATCGAATAGTAGGATTGATCCCACTTGATCTTCTGCATCTTGCTCGGCGTGCCCATCACCACCAGATACAGGTCGCTGTCACCGCTGCGGAGCTGGAACGACAGCGAGGCCTCGGCGCCTTTCTGCAGCGCGCTGTAGCGTGGCTTGCCGTTGGCATCGATCGCGACCAGGCCCCAGCGCCAATCCGAGTCCGGCGTGCCGATGCGATCGGGATCGTTCGCCAGCCCAGGCAAGGTGTCGACCGCCGATGCCTGCTGCACATCGCCGTGGAATCGCACCACGACCTCCTCGGCGCCCTGCGCGGGAATCAGCCGTACCAGGTTGTACCCCCAACGCTGCGGCGCCCAGTCGAACGGCACTTGATAGGCGCCCGTCTGGCCCTGCACCGGATCCAGTTGGGTCAGGCGCAATGCACGGTCGCGATTGGTTTCATCGGACAGGTTTTCCGGATCGAACGCGGTATTGCTGCCGTATTGGCGGCGCATCACGGCGCCATGGTCGCGACCATCCGGGTCGATGTAGTCCCACTGCACGTTGTGCATGGCCCAGTCGCCGAACACGTCGTTGAGCTGCGACTGGCTCCAGCCCATGTTGTCGCGGAGGATCGAGAACGGGTCGGCATCGGCCTGGCGGGAATCGCCGGGCTTGGGCGCCTTGGCCCACAGATCGTTGACGATCGCGTAACCGAAGCGATCCTTGAGGTACTCCATGAACTGCCAGTTGCAGTAGCGGTCGCGGGTCGAGCCGAGGTAGAGATGCGGGTAGTTCACCAACATCTCCGAGCATTGCACATCGTCGTGGAAATACTGATGCGCCATCCAGTTGGCATGCGATTCCCAGATCCAGCCGACGTACGGCGAATCGCGCAAGCCGCCGGTACTGCCCTGCAAGCCATGGGTCAATTCATGCGCCAGGCCCCAGTGATACCCCAACTGATCCGGATTGATCCACATGCCCATGCCGCCGCTGGCGGAGGTACCGCCGTTCAGGCCGAAGCTCTGGTCCAGGTACACGCTGACCTTGTACTTCGTTCCCGTGTTGCAGTACGGCTCGGGAAACCCGACGCGCCCCATGTAGTCGTCCCAGATCAGCTCCAGCTCCTTGGCTGCCGAAGTCACGTCGTCCTGCGACACGGCTTGTCCGTCCTTCCAGCGGAACGCGAAGTGCTGGGTTTCGTAGCGGACGGCCGGCATGTCGGTGTCGTCGGGATTGGCGATCCATTGACCGGCGGTGCAGACGGCCGCGGCCGCCGCATGCGCATGCGGCGCGGCCAGGGCCAAAACGGCCGACAGGCATCCCGTGGAGATCAGACGCACGAATCGAGAGGCAGCAATGTTCACGACCCTACACTCCTCTTGCCCGATGACATTGGATGGATGGGACGATCGACGCGATCCGCCGCAGCGGCCCGCCGTGATTGATGAATCCGCCGTCACCCCGACGGCATGCCGGTACACCAGCGCAGCCGGCGAAACGCCGACAACACCCGGCGCGCCAGCCACCCGCACATCCGCAATACGTCAGCAGACTAATGCAGTAAAACGCAATTCACCCTGCGATTATCGTCAAGCAATCGGGATATTTCCGCACATACTCCGAAAATCAAACCATCGTCACGACACGACCATGATGCGGCCGGCAACTGCGGCCGACGTCCAGCGCCAGGTCTCGCAACCGAACGCGCGCGAAGGTCGGCGACGTTTTCTCGACCCGCATGCGCGCCCTCGCCTCAATGCGTGTCGCAACGCTGCGCATCCGCCGCGCTGGCCTGCGGCAGCCGCTGCGCCTGCGGCGCCAGCATCTCCCACTCCTGCACCGCCAGCGCGGCGTAGCGCTCGCCGCCGCCGGCGGCGTCCAGCACCGCGCGTACGCAGCGCGTGGTCACCGGCGCGAAGCGCAGCGTCTGCCAATGGCCGGCGGTGGGCGCGCGCGTGCTCTGCGCCAGCGGCCACCAGCGCCCATCGCGGCGGTACTGCAGGCGCCAGCGTGCCGGCGGCGCCACGCCGGTGTCGGCGCCCGGCGGATGATCGGCCCAGAACAGGATGCGGCTGCGCTGCAGCGTCACCGGTTGCGCCCAGCTGTACTGCAGCCACTGCTGCGGCGGGTTGTGCGCGGTCCAGCTGCCCCAGAGCTGCGGCGGCAACGGATTGCGCTTGACCTGCCCGTCGTTGAGA
>JBEVKG010000144.1:0-7661 GCA_040509765.1 Xanthomonas sp. | reverse complement strand
GCTACGCGGCGGCTCACAACCACCTGGCACGCTTGAACGCCACATACAGCCCCAGACACACCGCGGCGACGCCGCCGACCATCAGCGGGTAGGCCCAGGGCCACTCCAGTTCCGGCATCTGCTTGAAGTTCATGCCGTACCAACTGGTGATCAGGGTCGGGGCGGCGAGCAGGGCGGCCCAGGCGCCGAGGCGCTTGACCGTCTCGCCCTGGGCCAGGGTCACCAGCGACAGGTTCACGCTCAGCGCGGTGCCGAGCATCTCGCGCAGGGTGTCGATGGCGTCGTTGGTGCGCACCGCATGGTCGAGCACGTCGCGCACGTACAGCCGCACTTCCTCGGCGATCAACGGGCCGGGGTGGCGCTTGAGGTGCGCCAGCACGTCCTGCAACGGCGCCACGCCCAGGCGCATCTGGTTGAGCTCGCGCTTGAGTTCGTACAGGCGGATCGCGGTGTCGCGGCGGTACGCCTCGGCGAAGATGTCCGACTCCAGCCGCTCCAGGCTCTGCCGGAAGGCGTCGAGGATCGGTTGGTAGTTGTCCACCACGTAGTCCAGCACCGCGTACAGCGCGTACGACGGGCCCAGTTTCATCAGCGAGGCCTCGCGCTCCAGCCGCTCGCGCACGGGCGCGTAGGGCAGCGAGGCGCCGTGGCGCACGGTGAGCAGGAAGCGCGCGCCGAGGAAGGCATGGGTCTCGCCGTAGACGATGCGCTCGTCGATCACCTGCGCGGTATGCACCGCCAGGAACAGCGAGTTGCCGAAGGCCTCGACCTTGGGCCGCTGGTGCGCCTTGCGGGTGTCCTCGATCGCCAGCTCGTGCAGTTGGAACTCCTCCTTGAGCTGCTGCAGCACGGCGTCGCCGGGCTCGTACATGCCGACCCAGACGAAGCCGCCGTCGTTGCCGGCCAGGACGTCGCTGATCTGCTCCAGAGCGATGTCGTGGCGGCGGCCGTGGCCGTCGTAGTGCACACAGTTGATGACGCAGGCGGGATTGGCGGTCGCGGAGGCCATGGCAGGATCGGGTTCGGCGGAGACGCGCGTGGCGAGGTGGCGCGACGGTATCAGGGCTGCGGGCGAGGGCGGGTGAGCGCCCAGGCCAGCGCCGCGTGCACCGGCAGCAGCAGCGCGATCCATTGCAGGTTGAACTGCGGCTGCAGCATCGACAGCCAATGGATCAGCAGCGCGGCGCCGGCCAGCGCCACCACCAGCCACAGCAACACCTGGAACCAGCGTCCGGGGCGGCGTCCGCGCAGCAGCGCCAGGCCGCCGAACAGCAGCGGCAGGCACAGCGGATCCAGCAGCAACAGGTTGCGATTGCCCCAGGCGGCGCGGTGCTCGGTGAAGCCCCACAGATACAGCAGGACCGCGCCCCCGAGCGCGCACAGCAGCCAGAACGGCAGCGCCAGCGCGGCCAGCACGCGCGGACGCCGGCCCAGTGCCAGCACCCCCGCCGCCGCGGCCAACCCGACCAGCAGCCACGGCCACCAGTGCCGCAGCTGCTCCGGCGGCTCCGGTGGCAGCCGCTGCGGCAGCAACTGCTGGCGCGCCTGCACCAGCGGGCGGCCGGCGCTGTTGCGCACCTCGTTCAGACTCTCGGCCAGACGCATCGGCACGAAGGCCTCCTCCCAGCGCGACAGCGGCTTGTCGGCGTACGGGCCCAGGCCCAGGTCGAAGCCCAGCCACATCCACGGCGCCGGCGAGGCCAGGCGCACCGATTCGCTGCGGTAGGTGTTGCCGCGCGAGCGGCCCGACAGTTGCGCGTGCAGCGCCCCGCCCATGGCCCGGTCCAGCGCGTCGCGGACCATCGTGGCGCAGTTGGCGGTGTAGTAGTCGTAGCGGTAGCGGGCGTTCTCCGGGCGGGCGCGCCAGGCCAGCGCCTGCTGCAGCGCGCGCGCCTGCGCCGGCGCCAGGTCCAGCCACTGGATGTCGACGCCGCGGCCGGCCTCGCGGTACTGCGCCAGGTCCTCCTGCAGCGGCAGCGCGACCAGGTAGTAGCGCATGTCGCCGGCGGCGAAGCGGCCGACGAAGCCGGGTTCGCTGGGATCGAAGAAACCGAAGTTGTACGAGGTGGCCTGGCCGCTGCGCGGGTCCAGCACCACGATTGCGTCGTGGCCGAAGCGCTCGAAGAACACTTCGCCGGGTTGCATCGTGGCCACGCCGATGCGCGGTGCCGGGTCGCCGGCGTCGGCTGCGGCGGGCGCCGCCGGGGCGGGTGCGGGAGCGACCAGCGGCGGCGGTGCCGCCGGATCGGCGGGCGCGGTCTGCGCCACGGCCAGCCCGGTCCACAGGGCGAGCAGCATGCCCAGCCAGCAGGCCGCGCGCCTGCGCGGCACGGCGTGCGTGCTCAAGCGCCGTCCTGCGCGGCGGGCGGCAGGATGGTGACGTGGAAGGCCTGCACCCGGCGCGCGTCGGCCCGCGCCACGCGGAACGCGAACCGCCCCAGGGTCAGTTCCTCGCCGGTCTCGGGCAGGTGGCCGATCGCCTCGGTGACCAGCCCGCCGACGGTGTCGTAATCGTCGTCCGGGAAGTCGGCGCCGAAGCGCTCGTTGAAATCCTCGATCGGGGTCAGCGCATCCACCACGTACTGGCCGTCGGCCTGCGCGGCGATCAGCGACGCCTCGTCCTCGGCGTCGTCGTGCTCGTCGTCGATGTCGCCGACGATCTGCTCCAGCACGTCCTCGATGGTCACCAGCCCGGCCACGCCGCCGTACTCGTCGACCACGATCGCCATGTGGTTGCGCGAGAGCCGGAACTCCTTGAGCAGCACGTTGAGCTTCTTCGACTCGGGAATCAGCACCGCCGGACGCAGCAGTTCGCGGACCGTGCCCGGACCGTGGTCGGCGACCACGCCGCGCAGCAGGTCCTTGGCCAGCAGGATGCCGAGGATGTCGTCCTTGTTCTCGCCGTGCACCGGGAAGCGCGAATGGCCGGATTCGACCACCTGCTTCATCAGGTCGAGGAAGCGCGCTTCCACCGGCAGCGAGACCATCTGCGCGCGCGAGATCATCACGTCGCCGACGGTGAGTTCGGACACCGACAGCGCACCCTCCATCATGCGCAGCGTGTCGGCGGCGATCAGGCCATCGTGCTGCGCGTCGCGCAGCACCTCGACCAGATCGTCGCGGGTGTGCGGGTCGCCGGAGAACACCGAGGTCAGGCGTTCCAGCCAGCCGCGACGTTTTTCGTGGGATTCGGGGGAGGAGCTACTCGGTCCGTCTTCTGACATGTTCTGTGGGTAGTCGCCCGGTCGAACGGGCGGTAGCGGCAAGTCTAGCAGGGCGGTCGCGACAGCATCGCGACGCCGGCCGCGGGCCGTCGGCGGCCCGCCGGCCCGGGTTCAGCCGCCGGGGGGCGGGGTATGCAGCGCGTCGGGTGCCGGTGCCGCGCCCGGCTCCTCGGGCAGGTCCAGGCTGTAGCTGCAGCCGGCCAGGGTCTTGCCGGGGTGCGATTTCACCGTGGACACGCTGAGGATGATCGACTCGATCATCGGCTCGCCGGTCTTGGGATCGTGGACGTCGCGGCTGAGCACTTCGCGGCCGAACATGGCCTTCTCCGGGGTGTCCACCGCCGCCTCCAGGTTCAGGCGCTTGGCCAGCGGCCGCGGGTCGGGCAGGTCCAGGATCGCCATCACGCTGGCGCCGGAGAAGGCGATGCGCTCGCTGCTGTAGCCGAACACCTGGATCGGCTGGGTCAGCGCGTACTCGGACATGAACAGGTTGGACTGCGGCAGCGGCCGCCAGCCGTGCGCCACCGCCTTCAGCGGATCGGCCAGCAGCGGCGCCAGCGCCGCGAAGTCGGCCTCGTGCTGGCGGCATTCCAGCAGCGCCGGCAGGTCGATGGCCGGATTGGCGGCCGTGCCGGCGCCAGGCGCCGCAGCGGGCTGCGTGGCAGACGCGGCGACCGCCGCCGGAGCGGCGCAGGCGAGTGCGAGCAGAACGAGCGATGGACGGATCAACGCACGGAACCTCGAAGGAAAACGGGCTGCGGCGATCGCCGCGCGGCCACGTTACCGCCGGCGCCTGCGCTTGACCAGCGCGGGTGAGCCGGCCTGGGTACGCAGGATGGGAGCATGGTGGTGCGCTCGCGTGCGCTGTGCCGCGCCTCTTGAACCGCGCAGCAGTGTGTCGCAGGGGCTGCCGCGGCGGTGTCGAGAAGAATGGCGGATAGTGTCGCGGTCAGCCGGTGGAGGTGCTCTGATGGCGCACCTCGGTGGAGCGGCGCATCTGTTGCAGCCATTGCCAGGCGCTGGGCAGGGTCAGCAATCCGGCGGCCAGGAACAGCAGCGACAAGGCCAGCAGCGTGTTGTTCGCATCGACGTGCCGGCGCAGGCTGGACAGGCACGGCCATGCCGCGAATGCCAGCGGGCACAGCAGGGCCACGCGCCCGGCGCGCACCGGGATGCGGACCGCTTCGGCGCCGGTGCGGTGCCGACGCCGGTACAGCCAGCGCCAGGCACTGGGCGTGGTCGCCAGCACCAGCAGGGTCAACAGGCCCAATGCCGCCTGGGTGGACGCAGACAAGCCGGCGCTGCTGCCGAAGGCGGGCGCTGGCCGGATCAGGCCGAGGTAGACGTGGCCGCACAGGGCGAGCGCCCAGACCAAGGCGGCGATGCCTTGGCGGCGCTGGGCCGCGCGTGCCTGTCGGGACGGCGGCAACATGGGGGCATCCATTCTTTTCGATCTCGGGCCAAAGACCGGAGCGTGCCGCGTCGGCGCCGCCGGATCAACGTTCGCCGGCGTAGGGGTCGGACACGCCGAGGTCGGCGAGGATCTCGCGTTCCAGTTGCTCCATCGCCTCGGCTTCCTTGTCGTCCTCGTGGTCCCAGCCGAGCAGGTGCAGCACGCCGTGCACGGTCAGGTGCGCGTAGTGCGCATTGAGCGGCTTGTCCTGTTCGGCGGCTTCGCGCGCCACCACCGGCGCGCAGATCACCAGGTCGCCGAGCAGCGGTAGCTTGACGCCCTTCGGCAGCCCCTCGGGCAGCTCCGCCGGGAAGCTGAGGACGTTGGTCGCGTAGTCCTTGCCACGGTAGTGCTGGTTGAGCGCGCGGCCTTCGCGGTCGTCGACCAGGCGGATCGCCAGATCGGCCTCGCGGATGCGGCCCTTCAGCGCCGCGGCGACCCATTTGCGGAAGCTCGGCGCCGCCGGCAGCCCGGCGCGGGGCAGGGCGTAGCTGACGCCGACATCGAGGCGGACGGGACCTTTGGTCATGGCGGACGGCCGAGTACAGCGGTGGGAAGCACAGTATCGCGCTAACGCGCGCTCAGGGCGACGCCCCGTCGTCGGCGGCGTAGGCGATCTCGCCCACGGCGGCGTTGCCTGTGGTGCGCTCGATGCCGGAAATCCGCGGCGGAGGTGCGGCAGTTGCACGCCTTGTCCTGCAGCGGCAGACGCGCGACTGCAGGCTCAGGTCACGCATGCGATCAGGAACAGCAACGGGGTTTTTTCCGCGTCGATGCGGTAGGCCACGCTGCCCATCGGGCCTTGTTGGCATTGCGGATTATCGCGCCGGATCTCCACCCTGGCGGCGAAGCGCGCCGACGCGGTGAGCCACACCGCGGCCTGGCCCTGTCCGAGCAAATCGCCGACCAGGTACAGGCTGTCCGCAGGCACTTTGTCGTAGGCGAGTGCGTTGCAGCCGAAGCGGTCGCGCGTCACGCCGGCGGCCTCGGCCGCATCGAGCAGCGCTTGCGCCCGGGTGCCGGCGATCCAGGCCAGGCGTTGCGTCTCGTCGTCGCGCGGCGCAGTGGGCGAGGTCCGGGCGATCGCCGCGCCGCGCTCGAGGACGTCGCGCGGCAGTCCGATGCTGGCCGTGTCCTGCACGATCGACAGGCAGGGCGGGGTCAGCGATTGCGCCAGGGCGGCGCGTTGCGGCGCCGGATCCTGCGCTGGCGGCGGATCCTGCGGCTGGGCGCTGGCCGCACCGGCCACGCCGAGCAGCGCCCCCAGCAGGGCGGGCCAGGGCCGGATCATGCCGACGGGCCGCTGGCGCGGTCGACGACGTCGCGCTTTTCGTAGGCGTTGACGATGCGTGCCACCAGCGGATGCCGGACCACGTCGCGCGCCTCAAAGAAGGTGAAGCTGACCCCGTCCACCTCGTGCAGCACCTCGATCGCATCGCGCAGGCCGGATTTGACGTGCTTGGGCAGGTCGATCTGGGTCAGGTCGCCGGTGACCACGGCGGTGCTGCCGAAGCCGAGCCGGGTCAGGAACATCTTCATCTGCTCGATGGTGGTGTTCTGCGCCTCGTCCAGGATCACGTAGGCGTCGTTGAGGGTGCGCCCGCGCATGTACGCCAGCGGCGCGATCTCGATGACGTTCTTCTCCAGCAGCTTGACCACCTTCTCCACGCCCAGCATCTCGTACAGCGCGTCGTACAGCGGGCGCAGGTAGGGATCGACCTTCTGGCTGAGGTCGCCGGGCAGAAAGCCCAGTTTCTCGCCGGCTTCCACCGCCGGGCGCACCAGGATCAGGCGCTGTACCCGCGATTCGTTCAGCGCTTCCACCGCGCTGGCCACGGCCAGGAAGGTCTTGCCGGTGCCGGCCGGGCCGATGCCGAAGTTGATGTCGTGGGTGGCGATCTGGTGCAGGTACTTGGCCTGGTTGGCGCCGCGGCCGCGCACGGTGCCGCGCTTGACCTTGATCGCCACTTCCTGCGGCTGGTACGCGCGCTGCGCCACCTGGTCGACATTGGACTGGTTGAGCCGCAGGTGGATTTCCTGGTCGTCGAAGGTGACGTGGTCGGCCTCGACATACAGCGCCTGCAGCAGCCGTTCGGCCGCCGCCACCGCCTGCTCCGGCCCGGTCACCCGGTACACGTTGCCGCGGTTGGAGATCTCCACGCCCAGGCGCAGTTCGATCTGCCGCAGGTGCGCATCGAACGGGCCGGCCAGGTTGGCCAGGCGTTCGCTGTCGGCGGGATCCAGGGTGAAGTCGCGTTGCGCAGGGGTGGTCATGGCGGGCGCACGCCGCCGGTGGCGGCGTCGAAAACGAGGGGTGCAAAGGGTAGCGCGCAGCGCGTAGCCGGGCCAGTGAAGGGCGCGCGGCGGCGACGTCCGCGGGCGCATGCCGCGCCACCGTCGCGACCCTGGCGCCGCAGCCATAGCAACGTTGTCCACAGTGGATGTGGATCGATTGCCCAAAAGCCTGTGGACAACTGCGCGAACGCCTTGCAGCGCAAGGCATCAGCCTGTGGTGGCGAAAAAAATCGCAGATGTGCACCCTCTGGGTAAGGGTTCTTCACGCAAAGCGTTCTTCAACACTGATAAGGAGCTGGATGGTCAACGGCATCCTTACACGATTCAGAATCTCAAAGGTCGCGGTGCAGCCAGTCTTTTTGCCAGAAGAACTCATGCAACTGACCATCGTTCCCCACATACGTGATTCGAGGCGTGCCGTACGCATCCGTGTATCCGGCTGGATCGGAGGCGAGGGATACCGCGCCATCTACAAGACTCATGTCTTCCGACATCCACTGTCCGTCCACTAGCACGAGACGATACAGGTGATGATCGATTCCTTGGTACAGTAGGTTCGTACTGCCATTCATTAAAAATCCTGACGGTGAGCCAAGTGCCGGAACAAACCCAGGCATGTGCTCAAAGCTCGTGTCATGCCATCCGGCGCTTGCTGCGCTTAACACATGGAGCGCACCGTTGATGTCGCG
>JBEVKG010000143.1:0-4958 GCA_040509765.1 Xanthomonas sp. | reverse complement strand
AACCCTCGCCGCTGCTCGGCGAACTGCTGGCCTGCGCCGCCCGGGACCACGCCGACCCGGCCGCGGCCGCGGCGCTGGTGGTGCGGCATCCGCTGCAGCCGTTCGCCGCCGCCGCGTTCGGCGCCACCGGTGCCGAGGCCGCCGATCCGCGCCGTTTCAGCTACCGCCGGCAGTGGCGGCCGGCGGTGGACAGCCTGGTCGGTCAGCGCCAGCCGCTGGCGCCGTGGATCGACGCACTGCCGCCCGCGGCCGACGACGCGCTGCCGGCGCAACTGTCCATCGACGACCTGCGCCGGCTGCTGGTCGATCCGGCCGGGCAGTTCCTGCGCCAGCGCCTGGGCCTGCGCCTGCCCGATCCGGCGCAGGCCGACAGCGACCTGGAACCGCTGCTGGCGCCCAGCCGCGGGCTGGACCAGTACGGCCTGCAGCAGCAGGTGTTCGAGGCGGTGCTGCACGAGGACACCGACGCCCTGTACGAACGCCTGCGCGCCCGCGCGCTGCTGCCGTCCGGGCCGCTGGGCCGGCGCCAGCTCGATGAGCGCGTGCGCCAGTTGCGCCCGTACGCCGAGGCGTTCCGGCAATGGCGCGGCAGCGATGTCGCGCCGCTGGCGCCGCGCCTGCAGGTGGACCTCGACGGCACCGCGCTGCACGGCCGCCTGCCGGGCTGGTACGCGCCCGGCGTGGCGCGGGTGCAGGTCGGCGCCCTGAGCGGGCGCAGCGCGATCCGCCACGGCCTGGAATGGCTGCTGCTGCGCGCCGCCGGCGAACGCGTGCCCTACGTGCGTTTCTTCGATCACGACGACGGCCTCGGCCCGCATCCGATGGACCGCGAACCGCTGGCCGCGGCGCAGGCGCAGCAGGCGCTGGGCGCGTTGCTGCAGCTGTATCGGCACGGCCGGCAGGCGCCGCTGGCGTTCGCGCCGTACAGCAGCTGGAAGTACTACCAGGCCGCGCGCGTGGGCGATCTCGACAAGGCGATCAAGGACGCCGCCGCGCAATGGCAGGCCAGCTTCGGCTGGAGCGAGGCGGACAGCCCCGAGCTGCGCCTGGTCGGCCGCGGCCGCGACCCGTTCGCCGACGCGCAGCGCTTCGCCGACTTCGCCGCCACCAGCCAGCGCGTGTTCGGCCTGCTCGAACAGGGCGATGCCGGCGCCGCGCTCGATCCCGAACGGCTGAGCGAGAGCTGGCAGCGCTGGCGCGGTACCCAGGAAGACGCCGAATGAGCGCCACGCCCGACCGCGACCCCTACCTGCTGTTGCCGCTGCACGGCGTGCGCCTGATCGAGGCCAGTGCCGGCACCGGCAAGACCTTCACCCTGGCCACCCTGTTCACCCGCCTGGTGGTCGAACGCGGCCTGCGCCTGGGCCAGATCCTCGCCGTCACCTTCACCGAGGCCGCCACCCAGGAACTGCGCCGGCGCATCCGCGAACGCCTGGCGCTGGCGGCCAGCCTGGTCCCCGACCCCGATCCGGACCGTGTAGGAGCGGCTTTAGCCGCGACCGACCTCGCGACCATCCCGTCGCAGCCAGCACCGCCACAGGATCCACCCGACGTCGCCCTGACCCGCGCCATCCTCACCGCGCACCTGGCCGCCAGCACCGAAACCCCGACCGCCCTGCGCCGGCGCCTGCAGCAGGCCGCCGAGGACATCGACCTGGCGGCGATCTTCACCATCCACGGCTTCTGCGCGCGTGTGCTGCGCGAGCACGCCCTGGAGAGCGGCCAGGCCTTCGCCGCACCGCAACTGCTCACCGACGACCGCGAACTGCTGCACGACGTCGCCGCCGACCTGTGGCGGCAACGCGCCGCCGATCCGGCGATGGCCGAGGACCTGGTGGCGCTGTGGCCGGGCGGGCCGGACGGCATGGCCATCGATCTGCGCGAACTGGTGCGGCATCCGACCCTGCTGCCGGCCGCAACGACGCCTGCACCCGACCCATCGGCATCCCGCGACGCGGCCGCACACGAACTGGTCGCAGCACTGCGTGCGCACGCCGATCAGGCTTACGACGCCATCGCCGCCGCGTTCGACAACAAGGTATTCGACGGACGCCGTGCGCGCCGCCCAAGTTTCGACAAGGCATTCGAGCAATTGTGGGAGGGAAGCGCAGAAGCGCATTGGGTGTTGGACGAACGTAGCCATCTCGACAAGCTGTTGCCGTCGCGGTTGCGCGAGTTCTGCAAGGATGGAATGCAGGATCGCGTGCCTTCTTCACCATTGTTCTCCGCATTGGATACGTGGCAACAGGCAGATGCGCAGGTACGTCATTGGCAGACCCAACGCCGCATCTGCCTGCTGCACGCGCTGCGTACCGACGCGGCGGAGCGCTTGGCCTATCTCAAGCGCCAGCGCCGCGTGCAGACCTACGACGACCTGGTCGAGGGCGTGGCGCGCGCGCTGGACGGCCCGCACGGCGACGCCTTGGCGCAGCGGCTGCGCGCGCAGTACGCGGTCGCCCTGGTCGACGAGTTCCAGGACACCGACGACCGCCAGTGGACGATCTTCCGCAAGGTGTTCGCCCCGGCGACGGCCGGCCCCGCCGGGGCACAGGATGCTGCGGCGGTCACGCCGTCGCTGTCCGCGCCGGACGACCTGCTGCCGCCGCTGCTGGCCCTGATCGGCGATCCCAAGCAGGCCATCTACGGCTTCCGCGGCGGCGACGTGCGCACCTACCTGGCCGCGGCGGCGGACGCCGAACGCGCGCCGCCGCTGGCGCACAACTTCCGCTCGCGTCCCGCGTTGCTGGCGGCGATCGACGCGCTGTACGCGCAGGCCGGCTACGCCGCGGCCTTCCTCACCGACGGCATCGCCTTCCACCCGGTGCAGCCGGGCAGCAAGCGCGCCGATACCGATCTGCAGCGCGGCGGCGTGCCGGCCCCGGCGCTGACCGTGTGGCGCGCGCCGGAACCGCCGCCGCCGCCGGCCACCGCCAAGGGGCCGGGCAAGCCCAAGCCGTGGAGCGCCGGCCGCGCCCGCGAGTTGTGCACCGCCGCTTGCGTGGCGGCGATCCGCGGCTGGCTGGTCGAAGCGCGCGACGGCACCGCCAGCTTGCTAGGCCGTCCGGTGCAGGCCGGCGACATCGCGGTGCTGGTGCGCAGCCACGGCGAGGCCACGCGCATCCAGCAGGCGCTGGCGGCCGCCGGCATTCCCGCGGTCGCCGCCGGCCGCCGCAGCCTGTTCGCCACCGACGAGGCGCTGGAACTGCTGGCGCTGCTGCAGGCGCTGCTCGACCCCGGCGACGACGGCCGCCTGCGCGCCGCGCTGGCCACCGTGCTGATCGGCGAGGACGCCGCGGCCATCGCCGCGCTCGACCACGACGGCGAGCGCCACCGCCGCTGGCAGCAGCAGGCGCTGGACTGGCGCGAGCGCTGGCAGCGCGGCGGCCCGCTGGCGCTGATCGGCGACCTCGGCGCCGCGCACGGGCAGCGCCTGCTGGCGCTGGTCGACGGCGAGCGCCGCCTCACCAATTACCTGCAGCTGGCCGAACTGCTGCAGGAAGCCGACACCCGCGCGCTCGGCCCGCACGGCCTGGGCGACTGGCTGGCGCGGCGCATCGCCAATGCCGACGACAGCGACGAAGCGCAGCAGCTGCGCCTGGAGTCGGACGCGCGCCGCGTGCAGATCGTCACTCTGCACAAGAGCAAGGGCCTGGAGTATCCGCTGGTGTTCCTGCCGTACGCCGGCATCGGCCGCAGCGAGCGCAGCCCCGGACGCCACTGCGTGGTGCCGGCGCCGCAGGGCGGGCGCCAGTTGCAGTGGAACACCGGCCGCAGCGGCGGCGAATCCGACCCGGCCTGGGACACCGCCGAAGCCGCGTGGAAGCAGGAACAGCGCGCCGAGGACGCACGCCTGCTCTACGTCGGCCTGACCCGCGCCGAGCACGCGCTGTGGATCGCCACCGGCGCCTTCCCGCAGCACGAGCGCACCGCGCTGGCGCCGATGCTGCGCGACCTCGACGCCTTGCAGGCCGCCGCCGATCCAGGCGCCATCGCCCTCGACACCACGCCACCGCCGGCGCAACTGCCGCGGCTGCCGCCCGAGCCGGCGCCGCCGGTACCGCCGGCACGCGTGCCGCAGCGGCGCGTACTGCCGGAGTGGTGGGTGTACAGCTTCACCCAACTGGCCAACGCCGACGCCGGCAGCGACCCGATGGCCAGCGCCACCGTGCCCAGCGGCGGCGGCAGCGACGAACCCGCCGCCAGCGAGCCGGTCAGCGCCGCGGTGGACGTGGACATGGTCGACCGCCGCTTCGTCGGCAACCGCTTCGGCGTGGCCCTGCACGACGTGTTCGAGCGCTGCGACTTCGCTGCCTGGCGCGACTGGCGCCCGGGCGCGCCGGCGCCGGCCGGGCAGGCCAGCGCCATCGTCGAAGCCCTGCAGCGCGGCGGCTACGCCGAGGACGAGCTGGAAGACGGCACCGCCATGCTCACCGCCCTGGTCGGCAACACCCTCACCGTGGCGCTGCCCGAAGGCACCTGCCTGGCCGCGGTGCCGGCGCTGCAGCGGCGCAACGAAATGGAATTCCACTTCGCCATGCGCCCGACCCGGGTCGATGCGCTGCTGGCGCTGCTGCACCGCTTCGGCGTGGCCGGCGAGCGCCAGGCGTTCGGCGCGCGGCAGCGTCTGGAAGGGCTGATGACCGGCCTGATCGACCTCACCTACCACCACGACGGCCGCTGGTACGTGCTCGACTACAAGTCCAACCGGCTGCCGGCCTACGACCCGGACGCGCTGGCGCGGGCGATGGCGCACAGCGAATACACCCTGCAGGCGCTGATCTACACCGTGGCCCTGCACCGCTGGCTGCGCTTCCGCCTGGGCGAGGGCTACGACTACGCCCGCGACTTCGGCGGCGTGCGCTACCTGTTCTGCCGCGGCCTGGACGCCGCCCGCGACCCGTCGCCGGGCGTGCACGCCTGGCGCTTCGATCCCGAACTGATCGAAGGCGTCGACAGAT
>JBEVKG010000142.1:0-4394 GCA_040509765.1 Xanthomonas sp. | reverse complement strand
CCTCGGCGTTGCCGGCCAGCGGCGCACGCAACGCGTCCAGCGCCGCGTCGTAGGCCGGGTCGCTGCCGGCCGCCGTCTGCAGCTCCGCCAGCACCGCGGCGGCGGTGGCCGGTTCGCGTGCCAGCGCGCGCAGCACGTCCAGGCACTGGATGTTGCCGCTGCCCTCCCAGATCGAATTCAGCGGCGCCTGCCGGTACAGACGCGGCAGGATCGACTCCTCGACGTAGCCGGCGCCGCCCAGGCATTCCTGCGCCTCGTTGACGAAGGCCGGCGCGCGCTTGCACAGCCAGTACTTGCCCAGCGCGGTGGCGATGCGCGCGAACGCCGCTTCCGACGCGTCGGTGTCGGCCGCGTCCACCGCGCGCGCCACGCGCAGCGCGAACGCGGTGGCGGCTTCGGATTCGAGCGCCAGATCGGCCAGGACGTTGCGCATCAGCGGCTGCTCGATCAGGCGCTTGCCGAATGCGATGCGATGCCGCGCGTGGTGCAACGCCTGCGCCAGCGCCATGCGCATCTGCGCGGCGGCGGCCAGCATGCAGTCGAGCCGGGTCAGCATCACCATGCCGATGATCCGCGCCACCCCGCGCCCTTCCTCGCCGACGCGCTGCGCCCAGGCGCCGGCGAACTCCACTTCGCTGGAGGCGTTGGACCAGTCGCCCAGCTTGTCCTTCAGCCGCATCAGCCGCAGCGCGTTGCGCCGGCCATCGGGCAGGCACCGCGGCAGCAGGAAGCAGGTCAAGCCGCCCGGCGCCTGCGCCAGCACCAGGAAGCCATCGGACATCGGCGCGGAGAAGAACCACTTGTGCCCGACCAGGGTGTAGGCGTCGGCGCCGTCCAGCGGCGTGGCGACCGTGGCGTTGCTGCGCACGTCCGAGCCGCCCTGCTTCTCGGTCATGCCCATGCCCAGGGTGATGCCGGCCTTGTCGGCGATCGGCACATCGCGCGGGTCGTAGTGCGGCGCGGCGGCCTTGTCGGCCCATTCGCGCAAGGCCGGCGCCTGCCGCAGCACCGCCACCGCGGCGTGGGTCATGGTCAGCGGGCAACTGGTGCCGGCTTCGGCCTGGTGGTGCAGATAGCTCAGCGCCGCGCGCGCCACATGCGCGCCCGGCTGCGGGGCGTGCCAGGACAGCCCGGCCACGCCATGGCGCTTGGCCGCGTCCAGCAGCTGGTGATAGGCCGGATGGAACTCGACCGTGTCGATGCGGTGGCCGTAGCGGTCGTGCGTGCGCAGCCGCGGACGGTCGCGGTTGGCGTCGAAGCCCAGCCGGTACAGCGTATCGCCGGCGAGCGCGCCGTACTGCGCCAACGGCGCGGCGAAGGCGTCGGCGCCTTCGCGTGCGATGGCCGCGCGCAGTACCGCGTCGTCGGCCCACAGATCGCGCGGCTCGAACGGCGGCGGCTGGTTGTCGACCGTATGCGTGGCGAAGGCCGGCAGGTCCGTGTGCATGCATCTCCCTCCCAGAAGCGCTGGACGCATTGTGGCCGATCCGCCGCGCGCTCGCGAACGCGCACGGCGGATTCTCATCTCCTGCACACCGGCTTGGACACAGTGGCGCCCATGCCGAATGCCGCTTCCCAGGACCTGGTGGTGCTGCGCCCGGAAGGGCTGTACTGCCCCGCCGGCGACTTCCATATCGATCCCTGGCGGCCGGTGCCGCGCGCCGTCATCACCCACGGCCACGGCGACCACGCGCGCGCCGGCATGGGCGAATACCACTGCACCGCCGCCGGCCTGCCGATCCTGCGCTGGCGACTGGGCGAGCAGGCCTATCGCGCCTACGCCTACGGCACCCGCTTCACCCTCGGCCGGGCGCAGGTCTCGCTGCATCCGGCCGGGCACGTGCTCGGCTCGGCGCAGGTGCGCATCGAAGTGGATGGCGAGGTCTGGGTGGCCTCGGGCGACTACAAGCGCCAGCCCGATCCGACCTGCGCGCCGTTCGAGGTGGTGCGCTGCGACACCTTCATCACCGAGGCCACCTTCGCCCTGCCGGTGTACCGCTGGCCGGACACCAGCGAAGTGGCCCGCGAGATCGTCGCCTGGCGTCGCGAGTGCGGCGCGCGTGGCGAGGCCGCCGTGCTGTTCTGCTACGCGCTGGGCAAGGCGCAGCGCGTGCTCGCCGAGCTGCAGCCGTGGGACGACCAACCGGCGCTGCTGCACGGCGCGGTGGCGGCCGGCGTGGCGGTGTACCGCGAGGCCGGCGTGGCGATGCTGGACACGCGCACGGTGTCCGAACTGGACAAGCGCGCCGACTATGCCGGGCAGTTGGTGCTGGCCCCGCCATCGGCCGCCGGCAGTCCGTGGCTGCGCCGCTTCCGCCATGCCCAGCTGGGATTCGCGTCTGGCTGGATGCGGCTGCGCGGCAACCGCCGTCGGCGCAACTACGACCGCGGCTTCGTCGTGTCCGACCACGCCGACTGGCCCGACCTGCTGCGCACCATCGACGAGACCGGGGCGAGCCGCGTGATCGCCACCCACGGCAACACCGACGCGATCATCCGCGCGCTCAACGAACGCGGCGTCGCCGCCGAGGCGTTCCGCACCGACTACGGTGGCGAGGAATGAAGCGCTTCGCCGCGCTGTACCGGCAACTGGACCAGAGCACCGCGACGCTGGACAAGCGCGCGGCATTGGTTGCGTATTTCGAACAGGCGCCGCCGGCCGATGCGGCCTGGGCGATCTGGCTGCTCAGCGGCGGCAAGCTGCGGCGCATCGCCAACACCCGCGAGTTGCGCGAGTGGATCGCGCAGGAAAGCGGCCTGCCCGGCTGGCTGGTGGACGACAGCTACGACCACGTCGGCGATCTCGCCGAAACCCTGACCCTGCTGCTCGACGATCCGGCGGAGACCCCGGACCCGGCGCCGCTGCGCGACTGGATCGAGGACCGCCTGCTGCCGGTGGCCGCGCAGGACGACGCCACGCGCCGCGCCGCGGTGGTCGCAGGCTGGCGCAGCCTGGCCTTCGACGAACGCCTGCTGTTCAACAAGCTGCTGACCGGCGCATTGCGCGTGGGCGTGTCGCAGCGGCTGGTGCAGCAGGCGCTGGCGGCGATGTCCGGCATCGACATCGCGCGCATCGCCCAGCGCATGCTCGGCGCCTGGTCGCCGACGCCGCAGGCGCTGGAACAACTGCTGTCCGACGAGGTGCTGCCCAGCGACCGGCAGCAGCCCTACCCGTTCTTCCTCGCCTCGCCGCTGGAAGCCGAGGCCGCCACACTCGGGGCCATCGACGACTGGCTGCTGGAATGGAAGTGGGACGGCATCCGCCTGCAACTGATCCGCCGCGACGGCGAGGTGGCGCTGTGGTCGCGCGGCGAGGAACGCCTGGACGGGCGCTTCCCGGAGATCGAAGCGGCGGCGGCGACGCTGCCGCGCGATGCGGTGATCGACGGCGAACTGCTGGTCTGGCGCGAGGGCGAGACCGCGCCGCTGCCGTTCACCGCGCTGCAGACCCGCATCCAGCGCCGCAAGCCCGGCGCCAAGACCCTGGCCGACACGCCGGCGCGCGTGCTCGCCTACGACCTGCTGGAACTGGACGGCCAGGACCTGCGCGAGCAGCCGCTGCAGCAGCGCCGCGCGCAATTGCAGACCTTGCTGGCCGCGCACGCCGATTCGCGCCTGACCCTGTCGCCGCAGGTGCAGGCCGCGACGTGGGAGCAGGCGGCGACGCTGCGCGAGGATGCGCGCACGCGTGGCGTGGAAGGATTGATGCTCAAGCGTGCCACCTCGCCGTACCAGTCCGGCCGCCGCCGCGGCGACTGGTGGAAATGGAAGGTCGCGCCGCTGACCATCGACGCGGTGCTGCTGTACGCGCAGGCCGGCCACGGCCGGCGCAGCACGCTGTACACCGACTACACCTTCGGCCTGTGGGACGGCGAGCAGCTGGTGCCGGTGGCCAAGGCGTACTCGGGGCTGGACGACAGCGAGATCCTGGCGCTGGACCGCTGGATCCGCGCACACACCACCGAGCGCTTCGGCCCGGTGCGCGCGGTGACGCCGTACCAGGTGTTCGAGCTCGGCTTCGAGGCGGTCAATCGCAGCAGCCGGCACAAGTCCGGCATCGCCGTGCGCTTCCCGCGCATCCTGCGCTGGCGCCACGACAAGCCGTTCGCCGAGGCCGACCGTCTGGCCACGCTGCAGGCGCTGGCGCGATGAGCGGAGCGGCGGCGCGCCGGCGCCCGGCCGATGCGCCGCTGTACGCCTGGTTCGCGCAGCAGGGCTGGCAACCGCTGCCGTTCCAGCGTGCCCTGTGGCGGCACTATCTGGACGGCGGCTCCGGGCTGCTGCACACGCCCACCGGAAGCGGCAAGACCCTGGCCGCGTTCGGCGGCCCCTTGCTGGAGGGCCTGCGTGCGCAGGCCGCAGCGCAGGCGGCGGCCGCCACAAGGAAGCCCGCC
>JBEVKG010000141.1:0-5781 GCA_040509765.1 Xanthomonas sp. | reverse complement strand
CGACGCGCCGGCCCCCGAGGGAGCGTCCGCGCTGCCTCTCTCACGCTCCGTGGTCCGAGGGCAGGGACGCCACGCGGGCCCGCGCCGCATGCAGCGCGAAACCGCGGATCACCGCGAAGCCGAGCGCCGGCACCGCGAGCGCCCAGTGGATGCCGGCATGGTCGGACACCGCGCCCATCACCGCGGTCAGCGCGGCGCCGCCGATGATCGCCATCACGATCAGCGATGCGCCCAGCTTGCGCGCGTCGTCGTCCAGGCCGTCCAGGCCCAGGGCGAAGATGGTCGGGAACATCACCGACATGAACAGGCTGCTGGCGACCAGCGCATACAGGCCGATCCAGCCCGGCAGCGCCACCGCCACCGCGCACAGCAGCAGATTGAGCAGGGCGAACACGCCCAGCAGCCGCGCCGGCGCCAGGAAGCGCAGCAGCGCGGTGCCGATGAAGCGGCCGGCCATGAACAGCACCAGCGACAGGGTGAGGAAGTCGGCGGCGGTCTTCTCCGGCGTGCCGGGCACGCCGTCCTGCAGATAGCGGATCAGGTAGCTCCAGATGCCGACCTGGGCGCCGACGTAGAAGAACTGCGCGATCACCGCGAACACGAAGCGGTGGTTGCGCCGCAACTGGCCGAAGCCACCGGCGCGGGCGCCGTCGCCACCGGCGCGGGTGGCCGGGAAGCGGGTCAGCCCGATCAGCAGCGCCCACAGCAGCACCACCGCGCCGATGATCAGGTACGGCGTCTGCACCGCCAGCGACTCGGCGGCGAAGAAGGCCTCGCGCGCGGCCGGCGCCATCGCCGCCAGTTCCTGCGGGGTGTGCTCCACCCCGGAGAGGATGAAGTGCTGGCCGACCAGGATGCCGGTGATCGAGCCCAGCGGATTGAACGCCTGCGCCAGGTTCAGGCGCCGCGCCGCGCCCTCGGCGGGGCCGAGTACGGTGACCAGCGGGTTGGCGGTGGTTTCCAGGAACGCCAGGCCGCTGGCGATGACGAACAGCGCCAGCAGGAACAGCCAGTAGGTGTGCACCTGCGCGGCGGGGTAGAACAGGAACGCGCCGACCGCGTACAGCAGCAGGCCCAGCACCACCGCGGCCTTGTAGCTGTAGCGGCGCATGAACATCGCCGCCGGGATCGCGAACACGAAGTAACCCAGGTAGAACGCGCTCTGCACCAGCCCGGCCTGCAGGTCGGTCAGTTCGAAGGCCTTCTTGAACTGCTTGATCAGGATGTCGTTGAGGTTGTTCGCCATGCCCCAGAGAAAGAACAGGCTGACGATCAGGACCAGCGGCGCAAGCGCGGTCCGGGTGAGACTGGCGGACGCCGGTGTGGCGGATTCGCTGCTGTAGTGCATTGCCGCCTACCCCTCCCAAGGTGTGCCGCGTCGCGTTCGGATTGTCGGCGGAGCGTACTGCGCCGGCCAGCGCCATGCAAATATAAAATTTGAGTTCATATTTGCATGAAGTTGCCGGCGCGACACGCGCATCGCGGGCCGCCAGCGGTGCGGCCCGGTGCGGCGTCCCTGTACCCTAGTCCTCTTCACCTGCTGCCGGGTCCTCGACGGAATGACCACCCCTTTGCCCAAGTACCGCGCGCCTGCCCTGGACAAGGGGCTGGACATCCTGGAGCTGCTGGCGCGCGACGGCCGGCCGATGAGCATGGGCGAGATCTCGCAGGGCATCGGCCGCTCGCGCGGCGAGATCTTCCGCATGCTGCAGGTGCTGGAAGAGCGCGGCTACCTGACCAGGACCGCGGGCGAGGGCGGCTACACGCTGACCAATCGTCTGTTCATGCTCGGCATGCAGCAGCCGCGGGTTCAAAACGTCACTGAGGTGGCGCTGCCGGTGATGCGCGCGCTGGCCGACGCGATCCGCCAGCCCTGCCACCTGGTGGCGCCGTCGGACGACCAGATCGTGGTCATCGCGCAGATGGACGTGCCCAGCGACCTGGGGCTGGTGGTGCGTCCCGGCCACCGCCGCCCGTTCGCGCACTCCACCTCCGGCCTGGTGCTGTTCGCGTTCCAGCCGGCCGACGCGCAGGCGCAGTTGCTGCAGCGCCTGGACGCCAGCGAGGTGGCGTACGACCGCGCCGCGTTCCTGGCCGCGGCGCAGGACGTGCACGCGCTGGGCTACAGCATCCATCCCAGCGAAGCGGTGGTCGGCGTGATCGACCTGACCGCGCCGATCCTGCAGCACGGCATCGCCCGCTACACCCTGACCGTGCCCTTCATCGAACGCCGCCCGCAACCGATCGATGCGCAGGCGGCGATGCGCGCGGTGTGCGATGCCGCGGCGCAGATCAGTGCGGCGTTGGCGTAGGCGCTGTGGTCGCGGTTTACTGGTGCGCCATGGTGCATGCCTTGCCGCAGCGAGCACGTTCGGGTCCTGTGCTGCGTGTGGACGACTGCCTGCGAGAACAGCATACGCATGTGTCGCTGCGCATCGGTCCGGGTGATTGGGCGACTGGGGGCGGGTAATGGCGAACGTGGTCTTCTATCTGTTCGCCGCGACAGGCGCGCTGCTGGCGGTAGGCCTCTATCGGTACAACAAGCGCCGCATGGACGCTCTGCTGACGGAGTCGTTTCGCCGCCTGTCCTTCAGCAGCGACGGCGTCGCCTTGAGCGGCGTCGATCTGCTGGTGGTGAAGAAGGCACAGCAGTTCATTCGCGCCAACCAGCAATGGTCGCCCGTGCCGGACCGTCCCACCGTTATCCAGGGCGATGCGTTCTGGTATTGCCGCGGTCCCGGCGCAAGCTGGTTCCTGGCGATTCCCACCGTGGTGTCCCGCGGTGGCGAACTGGAGGTGAGCTGGGTCGTGCGCCCGCTCACCGAGCAGCGCATGCGTGCCGCGCTGCAGTTCGATCGCAAAGCCTGTCGACGTGCGTTCGGCGCGCAGGACGCATCCTGACCCACTTGCCGCGCCCGATGCGATGGACGGCCTTGCGCTGTCGTCGCTCGCGTCGCGTGCGGGCACCCGTATCGGCAACGCAGTGCATTGATGTTGCCAGCAGTGAACGCGACATCTGCATGTTGTGAGTAGACCCGTCGCGCATGTCCGCGCTGCAGTGGCGTTGCGCGTACGCGGATGCAGTGCACGGCTGGAATGCGCGCCCATGGTGCACGTGACTCGATCCCCAGCCTGATCACGCAGTCGCTGCGCCTGCGTGCAAAGCGTTGACCGCCGCGCCATCGCTGCGCAGCCTGCAGGGAACACGGCGACACGGGCATACGGCATGGCACGGTGGTTTCCCTGGAGTTGGTTGGCGTTGCTGGCGGCCTGCGCACTGGTGCTGGTGCTGGCCTGGCAGAACCGCGGCCTGCGCGAGGAACGGCGCTGGTTCGTCACCCGCACCACCGAGCCGTATCCGGGCATGTACGTGCCGCGCATCGCCGTCACCGCGTTGGACGGTGCGCCGCTGACGCTGGGCGAGCCGGCGGCCGAGCGCCAGGTGCTGTTCTTCTTCACCACCACCTGCCCGTACTGCAAGCGCTCGACGCCGCAGATGGTGCAAGCAGCGCAGCGCCTGGCCGCGCAGCAGCCGCGCGTGCAGGTGCTGGGCGTGTGCCAGTGCAGCCCCGCGCAGGCGCAGCGCTACGCCGCCGAACACGGCTTTCCCTTTCCGGTGACCACGCTGACCGATCGCCGCGCGCTGATGTTGTTCCGCGCGCGCAACGTGCCGACGCTGCTTGCCCTGGACCGCGAGGGACGCGTGCGCTATGCGCGCGTCGGCGTCTTCGAGACCACGGAGCGGATGCAGGACCTGATGGCCGCAGTGCGCAGCACGGAGGCGCCACCGGCCTTGGCAACCATCGAGGAGTAAGCCATGAAACAGCGTTGGACAGCGTTACGCAACGGGATGCTTGCGGCCGTGTTCCTGGCCAGTATGGGCTTCGGCGCCGTACAGGCGACCGCCGGCGACGGCATCGAGAAGGAGGCGGCCTGCAGCGCCTGGGCCTGCCAGCAGGAGTGCGCGCCGTTCGGCGGCGAACTGGGACCGGGCGGACCCGGAAAGCCGTTGGTCTGCTACTGCTGCGGCTGAGCCGCGTCCGGAGCCGGTCGCCCCTGGCCGGCTCCGGGGACGCAGCGCACCGGTGCGATGACCTCCGGCCTGCATGTGCGCGCCTCGCGTCGGCGGTGCGGGCATCACCAGTCCCGCGTCCACCGCACCCTGGATCGAACCCTGTTCCGCCGCGGACGATTCACGCGGGTTTGCGCGGACACTGGGCATGGTGGAACGCAGACCAACCAGGAGCGTTCCATGACCTCACCTCTTCATCCCGTCCGCCTGTCCCTGCTTGCGGCGCTCGCCACCGTGGCGCTGAGCGGTTGCGGCAAGCCCGGCGACCAGGCCTCGCGTACCGCGCCGGCGACCTCGCCGGAGCCCACCGCCGCGCCGGTCGGTGGCGAAAGCGGGCGCGCGCCGATCGGCGGCGACGCCTCGGCCAAGGCGATGCTGCAGGTGTTGGAGGGCAACGTGGTGGCGCTGTCCAAGCAGGCGCTGTCGCGCAACGTCAGCAAGACCGTGGCCGACTTCGCCCGCGAGACCATCGCCGTGCACCACGATGCCGACCCGGACGCGGCCGGCAAGGGCGGCCCCGGCGATGCCGAGAAGATCGCCGCGCAGGTGGCCAAGGGCCGCGCGCAGCTGCAGGCGCTGGGCGACGAGAAGGACGACTCCGCCTACATGAACGCCTACGCGGCGGCGATGGTGCGGCAGTACTCCGATGCGCTGTCGGTGATCGATGCCGAACTGGTGCCGGCGGCCAAGCAAGACGCCACCCGCCAGGAACTGCAGCAGGCGCGCAAGCGCATCGCCGAACGCCTGGAGCGCGCGCAGGCGCTGGCCTCGGCCCGCTACTGAGCACATAGCCCCTCTCCCGTTGGGGCGACAGGGTGCGGCCCGCGCCACTGGCGCGCGCACCCTGGAGCGCCCGCGCCGCAAGCGCGGGCCGGGGCGCGGAGCGGGGGTTGGGGTGAGGGTATGGCGCGAAGCGACTTGCAGAGTTGGTGTGTACGAGGCTGGGAACGCGGCGTCCTCTCGAACCGGTGACACGCCCTAGCCGTTGGCGGCGACCGCGTGCGGTGCCGGCCGCTCCTCGCGCCCATCCGGATGTCGCGCGAAGCGGGTCGGGTCGCTGCCGTGCACCGGCGCCTCGTCCTGCCATGGCCAGCCGCCGAACTGGGTGCGGCGATAGTCGGCCACGGCCTGGGCGATCTCGGCCTGGGTGTTCATCACGAACGGACCGTGTTGGGCCACCGGTTCGGCGATCGGCCGGCCTTGCAGCACCAGGAACTCGCTCGCCTCTTCGTCGCCACCGACCAACTCGACCGCCTGATCGGCGCGCAACTCGATCGCCGCGTGGCGGGTCACCGGGCGTCCGCCCACCGTCACCGCTGCGCCCTTGAAGAAGTACAGGCTGCGGCGCGTGCCGCGGCCTTGCGCGGCGGGCAGGGTCCAGCGTGCGCCGGGGGCCATGCGGATCGTCCAGATGGCCACATCGGCATCGTCCTGCGCGGCCCACGAATCCGGTGGCGGCGCGAGCGGGCCGCCGGCGCTGCCGGGCGCGGCGTCGATCGGGCCGATGCGGCCGGCCACGCAGGCCACCTCGGTGGTGCGGCCGGCGTCGTCGGTGGCCGTGAAGCGCGGCAGGTCTTCCGACCAGAACATGGTGAAGTGCGGCGCGGCCATCTTGTTGCGCGCCGGCAGGTTGAGCCAGATCTGGAACAGTTCCAGCGGGTTGGGCGCCGTCGTGTCCAGCAGCGGGAACATCTCCGAATGGACGATGC
>JBEVKG010000140.1:0-8350 GCA_040509765.1 Xanthomonas sp. | reverse complement strand
GTCTGTCCGTGTTCGCCGGCGTGGGCGAGCGTACCCGCGAGGGCAACGACTTCTACCACGAGATGAAGGACTCCAACGTCCTGGACAAGGTCGCGATGGTCTACGGCCAGATGAACGAGCCGCCGGGCAACCGTCTGCGCGTGGCACTGACCGGCCTGACCATGGCCGAGTACTTCCGCGACGAGAAGGACGCCTCGGGCAAGGGCAAGGACGTGCTGCTGTTCGTCGACAACATCTACCGCTACACCCTGGCCGGTACCGAAGTGTCGGCGCTGCTGGGCCGCATGCCGTCGGCGGTGGGCTACCAGCCGACTTTGGCCGAGGAAATGGGCGTGCTGCAGGAGCGCATCACCTCGACCAAGACCGGTTCGATCACCTCGATCCAGGCCGTGTACGTACCCGCGGACGACTACACCGACCCGTCGCCGGCGACCACCTTCGCCCACCTGGATTCGACCGTCGCGCTGTCGCGCAGCATCGCCTCGCTGGGTATCTACCCTGCGGTGGATCCGCTGGATTCGACCTCGCGGATGATGGACCCCAACGTGATCGGCCACGAGCACTACGACACCGCCCGCCGCGTGCAGATGACCCTGCAGAAGTACAAGGAACTGAAGGACATCATCGCGATCCTGGGCATGGACGAACTGTCCGAAGAGGACAAGCAGGCCGTGTCGCGCGCGCGCAAGATCGAGCGCTTCTTCAGCCAGCCGTTCCACGTAGCCGAAGTGTTCACCGGCTCGCCGGGCAAGTACGTGTCGCTGAAGGACACCATCCGCGGCTTCAAGGGCATCGTCGACGGCGAATACGACCACCTGCCGGAGCAGGCCTTCTACATGGTCGGCGGCATCGAGGAAGCGGTCGAGAAGGCCAAGAAGATGGCCGAGAAGGCCTGAGCTGGACGCCGGCCGCATGCGGCCGGCATCCGGGAATCGAGAATCGAGAATCGTCAAGGCGGGACAACTGGAATCTGATGCATCGCGTACTGGTTGAGAGAAGACAATCTGCTTCTCCCCATTCCCGATTCCCGATTCCCGATTCCCGCCTCACCCAGTGAGGCACCATGAGCACCATCCGTTGCGACATCGTCAGCGCCGAGCATGAGATCTACCACGGCGACGCCACCCTGGTGGTCGCGACCGGCGAGCTGGGCGAGCTGGGCATCGCGCCCAAGCACGCGCCGCTGATCACCCGGCTCAAGCCCGGCAAGGTCGTGGTGACCACGCCGAGTGGCGAGCAGCTGGACTTCGCCATTTCCGGCGGCATCCTCGAGGTGCAGCCGCAGGTGGTGACGATCCTGGCCGATACCGCGATCCGCGCGCAGGACATCGACGAGGCGTCGGTGCGCAAGGCCAAGGAAGAAGCCGAGCGCCTGCTCGCCAACCGCGGCGAAGGCATGGACGTGGCCGAGGCCCAGGCCAAGCTGGCCGAGGTCACCGCCCAGTTACAGGCGCTGGAGCGCCTGCGCAAGAACCTGAAGCACTGAGTTCCGTGCTGCGCGGCCCAGCCGCCGCACGCGCGACGACAACGCCGGCGTTTGCCGGCGTTGTCGTGTCTGGCGGATGGGGCGGCCCAGCGCGCGCGCTGCGCCTGCGCGCGCGTGCGGGATCATCGGCGCGACATCGACATGGAATGCGACGCAGCGCACGGCGCAGGCTTGCTGGTCGCTGACTCGGCCGCGAGCTCATGCGACAAGACGCCGGTGCGGTCATCGTTCGGTCGGTGGACTGCGGCAAGATGGCCGCCCGATCTGCGGTCCATCCCCCACCCGCAGACGGTTACCGGAGAATCGAGATGAGCCTGTCTGCTTCCGTTCCTCGCCCCTGCGCGCATGCCCTGACCGCCGTCCTGGCCGGCGCCATGCTGATGGGCTGCGCGTTGCCCGCACGCAGCGCCACCCCGCTGGAGCCGTTGCTGGATCGCATCGCCGAGCGCAACGCGATCGGCGACCAGGTCGCGCTGAGCAAGTGGGACAGCGGCAAGCCGGTGCTGGACGCCACGCGCGAGGCCGCGGTGCTGGCGAGCGTGCGCGAGCAGGCGCCGGCCCACGGCGTGGATCCGGACGATGCGGCGCGCTTCTTCGGCATGCAGATCGAATCCAACAAGCTGGTGCAGTACGAACTGCTGTCGCGCTGGCACCTGCGCGGCCGTGCGCCCAACAGCCCGCGCCCGGACCTGACCGCGCTGCGTGCGCGCCTGGACCAGTTGCAGGGCGAGATGCTGGACGCGCTGCAGGCCAGCGCGGCGGTGCGCCAGGCGCCGGATTGCCCGGCCACGACCGCGCGAGCGGCCGAGGCCTATGCGCTGCGCTGGCAGCTCGACCAACTGCACCGCACGGCGCTGGTACGCAGCCTGGGCGATTTCTGCCACTGAGTCGTGAGGAGCCGGGGCCAGCGGCGCGATGGCTGCGGCCGAAGCGGCGCTGGACCCGATCTGGCGCTCTGCAATCCGGTCCGGGCCAGCCGGTCGGACTGCCCTCGTCGCGACTGAAGTCGCTCCCACAGGGAGGCTCCCGTATCGGTGGGGCTCCCGTGGGAGAGGCTTGCGCCCGGCTGCTGTGGAAGCCGATTGCCGTCCTGTCTTCGTTCTTCGCGGCCTGAGCGCGACAGCTGGGGCACCTGTAGGAGCGGCTTCAGCCGCGACGCGGCGTCACCGCTAGCGCTTGTCGCGGCTGAAGCCGCTCCTACAGGTACGCTCCCGGGCGATTCGAGGTGCCCTGAAGTCGCTCGCACAGGGACGCACCGTGCATTCGGTTGCTCTCTTGTGCGAGGGGCTTCAGCCTTGGCCGCAGTCATGGCGATCACGCGCGGGGAGTGCCAGGTGCTTGCCAGGTCGCGCGCACCAGCGCTAGCGGTAGACCAACTGCCGGCCCAGGAAGAACGACACCACCGCCAGCATGCCTTCGACCAGCGGCTTGGCCAGCCAGGCCAGGCGCAGGCCCAACCCGTGGGCGCACAACGCCACCAGCCAGGTGCTGAGCACGGTGAGGACGATCCACATGGCCATGAAGCGGCCGAAGCGTCGCCAGCCCAGGCGCGCCGCGTCCTCGCTGGCGAAGGTGATGCGGCCGTTGAGCCAGAAGCCGATCAGGGCGCCGCAGACGCGGCCCAGCACGTTGCCAGGCACCGTCGGCATGCCGGCCGCGGTGGCGGCGACGAACACGCTCCAGTCGACCAGCAATTGCAGCAGGCCGATCAGCAGGAACTGGCTGCCCTGGCGCAGGAGGCTCATGAACATCCGCAGGAAAAGACGATCGCGCATGCTAGCGCCTGCCGCGCCGATGTGCAGCCCGCCCCGTGTAGCGCGTCCGTCACGGCAGGCGTGGCCGACAGCCACTAGAATTACTCGTCCACCCGCAACGGAACCTCCGCATGAGCCTGCCCCTGCACGTCGTGATCCTCGCCGCCGGCGCGGGCAAGCGGATGAAATCGGTCAAGCCCAAGGTGCTGCAGCCGATCGCCGGCCGGCCGATGCTGGCGCATGTGATCGACACCGCGCGCAGCCTGCAGCCCGATGCGATCCATATCGTCCATGGCCACGGCGGCGAGGCGGTGCTGGCCGCCTTCGCCGACCAGCCGGATCTGCTGTGGGCCGAACAGACGCAACAGCTGGGCACCGGCCACGCGGTGCAGCAGGCGATGGCGGCCGTGCCCGACGCGGCCACGGTGCTGGTGCTGTACGGCGACGTGCCGTTGATCCGTGCCGACACCCTGATCCATCTGCTGCATGCGCCCGGCCGCCTCGCGGTGCTGGTCGCCGAACCGGAGGATCCCAGCGGCTATGGCCGCATCGTGCGCGACGCCGCCGGCAAGGTCGCGGCGATCGTCGAGCAGAAGGATGCCGACGACGAGCAGCGGCGCATCCGCACCATCAACACCGGCATCGTCACCGCCGAGTCCACCGCGCTGAAGCGTTGGCTGGCGCAGTTGCGCAACGACAACGCGCAGCGCGAGTACTACCTGACCGACGTGTTCGCCGCCGCTGCCGCCGAGTTCACCCCGGCGGAAATGGTGCTGGTGGCCGATCCGGTCGAGGCCGAGGGCGCCAACGATCCGTGGCAGCTGGCGCAATTGGAACGCGCCTGGCAGTTGCGTGCGGCGCGCGCGCTGTGCGAACAGGGCGTACAGCTGATCGACCCGCACCGCCTGGACCAGCGCGGCCGCGTGCGTGCCGGTCACGACGTGCGCATCGACGCCAATGTGATCCTGGAAGGCGAGGTGGAACTGGGCGACGGCGTCAGCATCGGCCCGTTCGTGCGGCTGAAGGACGTGGTGCTGGGCCCGGGCACCGAGGTGCGCGCGCATTGCGACCTGGAAGGCGTGGTGGCCGAGGGCGCGGTGCAGATCGGCCCGTTCGCGCGGCTGCGCCCGGGCACGGTGCTGGCCGACGGCGTGCACATCGGCAACTTCGTCGAGACCAAGAAGGCGGTGCTCGGTGTCGGCAGCAAGGCCAATCACCTGACCTACCTGGGCGATGCCACCATCGGCAGCGGCGTCAACGTCGGCGCCGGCGTCATCACCTGCAACTACGACGGGGTCAACAAGTCGCAGACGGTGATCGGCGATGGCGTGTTCGTCGGCTCCAACAGCGCACTGGTGGCGCCGCTGGAGATCGGCGACGGCGCCACCATCGGTGCCGGCTCGGTGATCACCCGCAGTGCGCCGGCCGGCAAGCTGAGCGTGGCGCGGGTACGCCAGGAAACGGTCGAGGGCTGGAAGCGGCCGGGCAAGCGCGACTGAGGCATGGCCGGGCGTATCCGTCTGGCGTGCGAGCAGGAGCTGGCGCGGCTGCCGGAGATCGAGCGGCGCGCCGGCGCGCTGCTGCAGGGCCATGCGGCGCAGGCCGTGTTCGCGGCGCACGTGCTGGATGCGCCGGCGCTGCGCGCGGGGCTGATGCGTGAGCAACTCTGGGTGGCGCTGGAGGATGACGGCCGGTGCGTCGGCTATCTGCTCGGCGGACGTCTGGACGACGGCTTCCATGTGCAGCAGATGGATGTGGATCCCGATGCCGGGCACCGTGGCCATGGTCGTGCGCTGCTGCGGCATGCGCGCACGGCGGCGATGGCCGCCGGTTTCCCGTGCATGGTGTTGACCACCTTGCGCGACGTCCCCTGGAATGCGCCGTTCTACGCCAGCGAAGGCTTCGTCGAACTGCCGCCTGCGCAGTGGGGGCCGCAGCTACGGGCGGCCTGGCAACAGGAGGCCGCGCTCGGGTTTCCGATGCGGCTGCGGGTGGCGATGCGTTGTCCGCTGCGAGCAGGCTGAGCGCGGGGAGGGGGCTGGCCGACGATCGCTGGGGCGATGAGCGCCGGTGTGCGACAGCATCCTGCGCCGCTGCGTACGCTCTTCGAATCCCCAATCCCGGCTCAAAAACATCAGCCCCGCTCCCCCTGCGGCAACTGCACCGTCACGCACAACCCGCCTTCGTCGCGGTTGTGCAGCGACAGGCGGCCGCCGTGGGCTTCGACGATCTCGCGGGTCAGCGCCAGGCCCAGGCCGGTGCCGTTGCGCTTGGTCGAATAGAACGGCATCAGCGCGTTGTGCAGCACCGCCTCGTTCATGCCGCTGCCGCGGTCCAGCACTTCCAGGCGCAGCCAGTCCGGGCGGGTGGACACGCGCACGCGCACGCCATCGGTCGGCGTCTGTCCCTCGGGCAGGGACTCGTGCGCGTTCTTGACCAGGTTGAGCAGGGCCTGCTGCAGCTGCGCCGGATCGGCCCGGCTGTGCAGGTCCGGCGCTTCCAGCTCCAGGGCGAACGGGATCTGCTGCTGCAGCCCGGCCAGGAACTGCGCCCAGTGCACGGTCTGCAGCTGCGGCTGCGGCAGCTTGGCGAAGCGCGCGTAGCCGCGGATGAAGCCCTCCAGGTGCCGCGCGCGCTCCTCGATGGTGCCGAACACCTCTTCCAGCCGTTCCACCTTCTGCCGCCGCACCAGCTCCGCGCCGGAGTGCGCCAGCGAGGCGATCGGCGCCAGCGAGTTGTTGAGTTCGTGGCTGATGACCCGGATCACCTTCTTCCAGGTGTGCACTTCCTGGCGGCGCAGTTCGGCGGTGAGCAGGCGGATCAGCAGCAGTTCGTGCGGGCGGCCGTTGAGATGGAAGCGGCGCTGCGACAGGTGGTAGATCTGCTCCTCATCCGGATCCTCGTCGCCGCCCTCGATGGCGAACAGGCTGTCGCCGCCGCGCGAGATCGCCTCGCGCAGCGGCGTCGGAACGCCCAGCAGCAGGTCGTCCAGGCGCTGGCCTTCCAGCTTCCAGCCGCTGTGCAACAGCTTGCGCGCGGCCAGGTTGGAGAACACCACGCGGCGCAGGCCGTCGCCGCCCTTGGAGGTGAGCAGCATCGCCACCGGGGTGTTCTGCACCATGGTGTCGAGCATCAGTTCGCGCTGCGCCAGGCCCTGGCGCTGCTCGCGCAGGATCTCGCCCAGTTGCGCATGCGCGAGGACCATCTCGCCCAGTTCGTCGTCGCCGCGCCAGTGCACGCCGAAGTTGTATTCGCCGTCGCGATAGCTGCTGACGGTGCCGGCCAGGGCGCGGAACAGCGAGCGCATCGGTGCGGTGGCGCGGCGCAGGGTCCACCACATCAGCAGCAGCAGGACCAGCGCCGAGGCCGTCACCACTTCCCAGCCGCGGTCCATCCAGTAGGCCAGCAGCCACGGCAAGGCCGCGGCCAGCGCCAGCACCGGCAGCAGGCGCAGGAACAGCATTACGGTGAAGGAGCGGCGCAGTTTCATTCGCGCGGAATGCCGTAGCGGTCCATGCGCCGGTACAGCGCCTGCCGGCTCATGCCCAGTTCGGCGGCGGCCTGGGCGATGACGCCGTGGGCGCGGCCCAGTTCCGCCACGATGCGCTCGCGGTCGGGTTCGGCGGCGGCGGCCATGCGCGGCGCTGCCGGCTTCGGCAGGTTGAGGTCGGCGGCCTCGATCTGCGCGCCGCTGGCCAGCAGTTCGGCGCGCTGCACCACGTTGCGCAGTTCGCGCACGTTGCCGGGCCAGGCGTGGCGCTGCAGCGCCTGGCAGGCGCCGGCCGACAGCGGCTTGTCGCCGGAGAGGAAGTGCTCGGCCAGCGGCACGATGTCGCCAGGACGCTCGGCCAGGGCCGGCAGCGACAGTTCCACCGCGTTGAGCCGGTAGTACAGGTCCTCGCGGAAGCTGCCGTCGCGGATCATCGCGGTCAGGTCGGCGTTGGTGGCGCTGATCACCCGCACCTTGACCTGCCGCTCGCGGTTGGAGCCGAGTCGCTCGAACCGGCCGGTCTCCAGCACCCGCAGCAGCTTCATCTGCCCGGCCAGCGACAGGTTGCCGATCTCGTCCAGAAACAGGGTGCCGCCGTCGGCGGCCTCGAACTTGCCCTCGCGCACCTTGTTGGCGCCGGTGTAGGCGCCGGCCTCGGCGCCGAACAGTTCGGCCTCGATCAGTTCGGCCGGAATCGCCCCGCAGTTCAGCGCCACGAACGGGCCGCGCCGCACCGAGGAGTTGGCCTGGATGATCTGCGCGATCTTCTCCTTGCCGCTGCCGTTGGGGCCGGTGATCAGCACCGGCAGTTCCGAGCGCGCCACCTGGCAGGCCAGGGCGATGGCGCGCTCGCTGGCGGGGTCGGCGAACACCGCGCCGCACAGGTCGTAGCGCTGCGCCAGCTGCTGGCGATGGCGGCGCTCGCCGTCGCGGCGGCGCTCCAGTTCGCGGCGGGTCTCGGACAGCTCCAGCAGGTTGTTGACCGTGGTCAGCAGCTTGCGGTCGTCCCAGGGCTTGGCCAGGTAGTCGGCGGCGCCGGCCTTGACCAGTTCCACCGCGCTGCTGAGCTGGGTCCAGGCGGTCAGCAGGATCACCGGCAGGTCCGGATGGCGGGTGCGGATCGCCTCGAACAGGGCCACGCCGTCCTCGCCGGAGGTGGTGTCGGCGGTGAAGTTCATGTCCTGCAGGACCAGGTCGATGTCGCCCTCGCCCAGGCGCTGCAGGCCGGCCTGCGGGCTGTCGGCGTAGACGGTGTCGATGTCGTGCAGGGAGAACAGCACTTCCAGCGCGGTGGCGACCGCGGGGTTGTCGTCGATGATCAGCAGGCAGGGCATCGTGCACCTTGGGCGCGGGTCGGCGCGCCGGTGGAGGAAAACGGACCAGGCCGCATCATCGCAGCCCGCGCCCAGCTTGTCGTGCCTGCGTGCATCGGCGCCTCAGACACTGCGCGTGGCCACCGCCGGCGGCACCGCGGCGGCGCGGCGCGCGGGCGCCAGGATCGCCAGTTGGCCGAGCAGCAAGAGCGCCGCAGCGACAGTCGGCAGGTAGCCCAACGGCAGGCGTGGCAGATCGTAGCGCTGCAACAGCGCTTGATTGAGCAGCAACGCAAGCACCATGCCC
>JBEVKG010000139.1:0-3853 GCA_040509765.1 Xanthomonas sp. | reverse complement strand
GGGGGGGGCCCCCCCGGGCGCCCCCCGGGGGGCGCTTTTGGGGGGGGGCTGACCCCCGCCATTCCCTTTCCCCTTGGTCACCGGCGGGGGCTCACCCCGCTCCTACATGCGTACCGCTCTAGCCGGGCTGCTGCTGTGCCAACTGGATATCGCGCTGACGCCGCTTCTCGCTGCGCGCCATCACCCACCAGCCGACGACCGCGGCGATCGACACCGCCAGCACCATCAGCGTGGCCAGCGCGTTGATCTTGGGCTTCAGGCCCATGCGCACCGACGAGAACACCGTCATCGGCAGCGTGGTCGAGTCCGGGCCGGCGACGAAGTTGGCGATCACCACGTCGTCCAGCGACAGGGTGAACGCCAGCAGCCAGCCCGACACCAGCGCCGGCGCGATGATCGGCACGGTGATCAGGAAGAACACCTTGAGCCGGTTCGCGCCCAGGTCCATCGCCGCCTCTTCCAGCGAGCGGTCCAGCTCCTGCAGGCGCGAGGACACCACCACGGTGACGAAGGACAGGGTGAAGGTGACATGCGCCGCCCAGATCGCCACCACGCCCTTGGGCGGAATGCCGAGCACGCCGCCCATCGACACCAGCATCATCATGATCGACAGGCCGATGATCACTTCCGGCATCACCAGCGGCGCGGTCACCAGCGCGCCGAACAGGCTCTTGCTGGGAAAGCGGCGGAAGCGCGTCATCGCCATCGCCGCCAGCGTGCCGATCACCATCGACGCGGTGGCGGTCCAGAATGCCACCTTCAGGCTGATCCACGCCGCCTGCAGGATCTGCCGGTCGCGCAGCAGCTCGCCGTACCACTTGGTGGAGAACCCGGCCCACACCGTCGCCAGCTTGGAGGCGTTGAACGAATACACCATCAGCAGCAGGATTGGCAGGTACAGGAAGGCGAAGCCGGCGCCCAGCACCGTCCAGCGCAGCACCGCGCCCATGCCGCCGCGCGCGCCGCTCATGCCTGGCCGCCTTCGAGCTGGCGCTGCTGGTAGCGGTTGAAGATCAGGATCGGCACCATCAGCAGCGCCAGCATCGCGATCGCCACCGCCGAGGCGGTCGGCCAGTCGCGGTTGTTGAAGAACTCGCCCCACAGCACCCGGCCGATCATCAGCGTATCCGGGCCGCCGAGCATCTCCGGGATCACGAACTCGCCCACCGCCGGGATCATCACCAGCATGCACCCGGCGACGATGCCCGGCCGCGACAGCGGCAGGGTCACGGTCAGGAACGCTTTCCACGGCGGCGCGCCGAGATCGTAGGCGGCCTCGAGCAGGCGCTGATCGAGCTTGACCAGGGTCGCGTACAGCGGCAGCACCATGAACGGCAGGTAGCAGTAGACGATGCCGATGTAGGCGGCGACCGGGGTGTACAGGATGTGCAGCGGCGCATCGATCAGGCCCAGCGCCAGCAACGCCCGGTTGAGCACGCCGTTGCTGTCGAGGATGCCGATCCAGGCGTAGACGCGGATCAGGAACGAGGTCCACGACGGCAGCACCACCAGCATCATCGCGATGTTGCGCGCCGACGGCGACAGCCGCGCGATCGCGTAGGCCATCGGGTAGCCGATCAGCAGGGTCAGCACGGTGGAAATGCCGGCGATCTTGATCGAGCCCCAGTAGGCCTCGATGTACTGATGGTCGCGCAGCAGCGCCAGGTAGTTCTGCAGGGTCAGCTTCAGCGTCACCACGCCGTCGCGGACTTCCAGCAGGTCGCTGTACGGCGGGCTGCGGATCGCCTGCTCGGCGAAGGAGATGCGCAGCACGATCAGGAACGGGATCGCGAAGAACAGCAGCAGCCACAGGTACGGCGCGGCGATCACCAGCCAGCGCATCGCCGGCAGCGAGCGCAGGCGCCATCCCGTCTGCAGGCGCCGCCGCGGCGTCGGCTCCGGCGGCAACGGCACGACGGGCGCGCTCATGCGGTCAGCACCACGCCGTCGTTGTCGTCCCACGACACCCATACGGTGTCGCCCCAGGTCATGCCCTCGCTGTCCCAGCGTTTCTGGTTGGCGAAGTTGGATTGCACGCGGATGCCGCTGGGCAGGCGCACGTGGAAGATCGAGTGACTGCCGAAATAGGCGATGTCCTCGATGGTGCCGCGCGCCTTGTTGTAGGTCTGCTCGGGTTCGCCTTTGGTGATCCAGACCTTTTCCGGACGCACCGCGAACGCCACGTCCTGCCCTTCCACGCCGGTGATGCCGTGGCTGATGTAGATCGGCACCGGGAACTGCGGGCACAGCACGGTCACGTGGTCGGGGTGGTCTTCGCCGATCCGGCCTTCGAACATGTTCACCGAACCGATGAACTCGGCGACGAAACGGCTGTTCGGCGACTCGTAGATGTCGCCCGGCGTGCCGACCTGGCGGATGCGGCCATGCTCCATCAGCGCGATGCGCGTGGCCATGGTCATCGCCTCCTCCTGGTCGTGGGTGACCATCACGCAGGTCACGCCCGAGGTCTCGATGATGGACACCAGCTCCAGCTGCATCTGCGAGCGCAACTTCTTGTCCAGCGCGCCCATCGGCTCGTCCAGCAACAGCAGCTTCGGCCGCTTGGCCAGCGAGCGCGCCAGCGCCACGCGCTGCTGCTGGCCGCCGGAGAGCTGGTGCGGCTTGCGCTTGCCGAGCGTGCCCAGCCGCACCAGGTCCAGCATCTCGCCGACGCGGCTGGCGATGGCGGTGCGCGACAGCCCGTCCTGCTTCAGGCCGAAGGCGATGTTCTGCTCCACGCTCATGTGCGGGAACAGCGCGTAGGACTGGAACATCATGTTGAGCGGACGCTGGTACGGCGGCAGCCCATCCAGCGGCTGGCCGTCGAGCACGATGCGGCCGCGGCTGGGCTGCTCGAACCCGCCCAGGCAGCGCAGCAGCGTGGACTTGCCGCTGCCGGAGCCGCCGAGCAGCGCGAAGATCTCGCCCTGGCCGATGTCCAGATCGATGTCGTCCAGCGCGAGGAACCCGTCGAACTCCTTGCGTAGGCCGGCGATGGACACATAGCCGGCACCCTTGGCCGGCGGCGGCGCCGGCAGATGGTCGGTTCTCGCTTCGCTCAACGCCATCGCTGATTCCCCGTGAAGCACGCCGTCGTGCGGAGCGCCGCTGCAGCGGCGACCGCGGCGCGGTGAACCTCAGTGTAGCCGTGACGGCGCGGGATTCGGGAGTCGGGCTAGGGGATTCTTAAAAGCAGCGCGCGCTCACTGCGCCGTGGCTGGCGCTGGCGCGGACGCTGGTGCCTCCGGTGCCGCCCAGCCCAGACCCAGGCTCTTCTGCAAGGCCACGTAACGCAGCAGCACCTGGGTGTGCGCCTGCAGCGCGCTGTCCTGCGCCGAGGCCTGCTGGCGCTGCACGTCCAGCGCATCGATCAGCGATGAGGCGCCAGCGGCATAGCGTTGCTGCAGCAGTGCGGCGGAACGATCGGCCGAGGCCGCGGCCTTGTCCGCGGCCAGCGCCTGCTGACGCGCGGCGCCGAACCGCGCCAGCGCGCCGTTGGCGTCCTGCAGCGCGGCCAGCACCGTGCCCTCGTAGGCGGCCAGGCGCGCGGCGTTGCCGGCGCGGGCCTGCTCGACCTTGGCGCGGGTGCCGCCGAAATCGAAGATCGACCAGCGCAGGAACGGCGCCACCACGCTGTTGACCGCGTCGCGGCCGAGATCGCCCGGCGAGGTCGCGGCCATGCCGATGTTGCCCAGCAACGTGACCTGCGGGAAATACGCGGTCAGCGCTTCGCCGATCTTCGCCGACGAGGCGGCCAGTTGGCGCTCGGCGCGCCGCACGTCCGGACGCCGGCGGATCAGCGCGCCGGCAGCGTCCACCGGCACGCTGGCCGGCAGCGTCGGCAACGGCCGGT
>JBEVKG010000138.1:0-4983 GCA_040509765.1 Xanthomonas sp. | reverse complement strand
GCTTTCCGAAGACTTTCATAGCCGTCCTTCTCCCTTAGCCACGCCACCACCACGGCGCTGTGACGGGGCAATCATCCTCGGTGCCCGTGAACTGGCCGTGATAGCCATCACGTGCCTGAGCAGGCCGCAGGCGCTGCCAAGCACCCCAGGTCGTCACAAAACCATTGCATCGACTCTGCTGCTATCGCCGCAGGCGCACGGGTGAACCCGCCCATCTCGTACCGGACGGGCGCGGAACAAGGCTGCGGGCACAGCGGGACCCGGTTTCGCCACGTCGACTTCAGGGTGGAAATCATGACCATCGCCGCTGCGGACGTACCCCTGCACGTATCCGCCGTCGATGGCCCGGTGATACGGTCGGCCGGTCTTGCGTTTGCCCTGGCAATGGCAAGCCTTGTGGTGCTGGCAGGCTGCGGAAAGAAGGAGCCTCCGCCGCCAGCTGCAGTGCCGGTCAAGGTCATGACCGTCCTGCAGCAGGACACTCCACTGTTCGAGGAATTCGTCGGCGAAGTCACCGGTTCGCGCGAGGTGTCGTTGCGCGCACAGATCACCGGCGTGCTGATGAGCAAGCACTTCGATGACGGCTCGCTGGTCACCGAAGGCCAGAAACTCTTCAGCATCGATCCGCGCGCGCCGTTGGCCGAGCAGGCCAACGCCCGTGCCGGCCTCGCCGCCGCCCGCGCCGACCTCGCCCGCGCCCGCCAGGACGTCGATCGCTACGGGCCGCTGGTCAAAGAGAACGCGATTTCCAAGCAGATCTACGACAACGCCGTTGCCGCGATGCAGGCCGCGCAGGCGCAGGTATCGGCCAACCAGGCGGTGGTCGACCAGGCGTCGCTGGGCGTCGAGTACGCCACCGTGACCGCACCGCTGACCGGCCGCATCGGTGCCGCCCAGGTGTTCGCCGGCGACCTGATCACTGCGGGCACTACGGTCCTTGCCGAAGTGTCGGAAGACGATCCGGTGTGGGTGTACTTCAGCATCAGCGAATCCAAGCTGCTCGACTACGAACGGCGTTACCGCGGCGGTACGCCGAAAGCCGACGATCCGATCCGGCAGGTCAGGATGACTCTCAGCGATGGCACCGAGTACAAGCTGCCCGGCATGATCATCTTCGCCGACCGTGCGCTGGACCCGCGCACCGGCACGTACCGGCTGCGCGCCGAGTTTCCCAATCCCCAGCACCAGCTCTACCCCGGCCTGTTCGCCCGCATCCAGGTGCGCGCCGACCAGCGCAAGGGCGCCCTGCTCGTGCCCGATCGCGCCGTGGTGCAGACACTGGGCAAGTACTTCGTCACCACGGTCGACGCCGACAGCAAGGCGCAACAGGTGCCGGTCGTTCCCGGCCCGCGTTACGGCGGCCTGTGGGTCATCGACAAGGGCCTGAAGCCGGGCGACACCGTGGTGGTGGAAGGTGTGCAGAAGGCGCGTCCGGGCGTGCCGCTGAAGGTGACCAAGGTGACGTACGAGCAACTCCAGGCGCCTGCCCCCGTGGCACAGCCGCCCGGCGGCGCGACCAAGGGCTGAGGGGCGCACACCATGGCGCGCTTCTTCATCGACCGCCCGGTATTTGCGATCGTCATTTCGCTGTTCCTGGTGCTGGCCGGAACGCTGGTGATGATCGGCCTGCCGATCTCGCAGTTCCCCGACATCGCCCTGCCCAACGTCAAGGTCACCACGCTCTATCCGGGCGCGAGCGCGGACGTGGTCGAGGATGCGGTCACCGCTCCGCTCGATACCCAGATCAACGGCGTCACCGACATGAAGTACATCAAGTCGGTGTCCGGTGACGACGGCTCGACGTCAATCTCGGTCACCTTCGACCTGGAACGCGATGTCGACATCGCCTCGGTGGAAACGCAGAACCGCGTTGCCCAGATCCAGCCGCGCCTGCCCAGCGAAGTCAACGACATCGGCGTGACGGTGGCCAAGAGCTCACCCGACACGCTGATGTTCATTTCGTTCTATTCGCCCAAGGGCAGCTACGACCAGCTGTTCCTCAACAACTACCTCTACAACTACATCCTCGACACGCTCAAGCGCGTCCGCGGCGTCGGCGAAGCCAAGGTCTACGGGTCCGAGTTCGGCATGCGCCTGTGGCTGCGGCCGGACAAGATGGCTACGCTCGGCCTGACCACCACCGATGTGGTCAATGCGATCCAGGAACAGAACAAGCAGGCCGCGGCCGGCCAGGTCGGCCAGCCACCGGCCGATTCGCCCAGCGGCTTCCAGTACTCACTGCGACTGCAGGGCCGCTTGGTCGAGCAGTCCGAGTTCGAGGACATCATCCTGCGCTCGCTGCCCGATGGCTCGTACATCCGCGTGCGCGACATCGCCCGGGTGGAGCTGGGCGCGAAGGACTACAGCACCGTGGCCAAGTTCAATGGCCAGCCGGCGGCTGCGATGAGCATCGCCCTGGCGCCGGGTGCGAACGCGCTGGAGACGGCCGAGCTGATCAATGCCGAAGTGAAGCGGCTGGCGGAGAGCTTCCCGCAGGACCTGGCCTACGACGTCACCTACGACACCTCGCTGTTCGTGGTGGCATCGATCGAGGAGGTCGTGCACACCTTCGTCGAGGCATTGATCCTGGTGCTGATCGTGGTGTTCCTGTTCCTGCAGAGCTGGCGCGCCACGCTCATCCCGATGTTGGCGGTGCCGGTATCGCTGATCGCAACGTTCATCGCCTACCAGTTCCTCGGCTTCTCGATCAACACGCTGTCGCTGTTCGGCATGGTGCTCGCCATTGGCATCGTCGTCGACGACGCGATCGTGGTGGTCGAAGCGGTCGAGCACATCATGGAGCACGACAAGCTTCCGCCGAAGGAAGCCACGCGCAAGGCCATGGACGAAGTGTCGGGGCCGGTGGTGGCGATCGCCCTGGTGCTGTCGGCGGTGTTCATCCCGATGGCATTCGTGCCCGGCGTGACGGGCCAGCTGTACAAGCAGTTCGCGTTGACCGTGGCGGTGTCCACGTTGTTCTCGGCGCTGGTCGCGCTGACCCTGACGCCGGCGCTGTGCACGCTGTTGCTCAAGCCCAAGCAGCCCGGCCCGCCGAAGGGACTGATGGGGCGGTTCTTCGCCCGCTTCAACCACTACTTCGAGCGGCTCACGTACCACTACACCGGCGTGGCCAAGCGCGGCACCGGGGCGTTGAAGCACATCGTGGTGATGATGCTGGTGCTGCTGGTCGCCCTGTTCCTGCTGTTCCGCATCACCCCGACCGGCTTCGTCCCGGACGAGGACGTCGGTGCGTTCTTCATGCAGGCGATCCTGCCCGATGCGTCGTCGACGAAGCGTACCGACAACGTGGTCAACGAGATCAGCGCGAAGCTGCGCGGTCTCGACGGCGTTGATGCGGTGCTCGGCATCACCGGCTACGACATCATCTCCGGCACCGCCGCGCCCAATGCCGCGATGATGGTGGTCAAGCTCAAGCCCTGGGAAGACCGCAAGGAGAAGGAGCAGCAGGTCAACGCGCTGATCCAGAAGGCGATGGGCATCGGCGCGCAGACGCCGGAGTCGGTGGCGATCGCCTTCAACCCGCCTGCCCTGCCCGGGTTCGGCTCGGTGTCGGGCTTCTCGATGATGCTGCAGGCGCGCGATGGCCAGAGCGCGGAGGAGCTGGCCGAAACGGCGGCGCAGTTCGTCCAGGCAGCGCAGAAGCGACCGGAGATCGGCCGCATCACCACGACCTACTCGGCATCGACGCCCAACTACCGCATCACCGTCGACCGCGAGAAGGTGAAGAAGCTCGGCATTCCGATCTCGGACGTGTTCGGCACGTTGCAGGTCTTCCTCGGCAGCCTGCAGGTCAATGACTTCACCCGCTTCGGCAAGAACTACCGCGTATCGGTGCAGGCCGACGCCGAGTTCCGCCGCGACATCTCGACCCTGTCCACGCTGTTCGTGCGCAACGGCAACGGCGAGATGGTGCCGCTGGACACGGTGGTCACCGCCACGCCCGGCATCGGCCCACGTTTCACCATGCGCTACAACCTGTACCGCAGCGCCGAGATGACCGGCTCGCAGGCGCCGGGCTACAGCTCCGGCGATGCATTGCAGGCGCTGCGCGAGGTCGCCGCCGAATCGCTGCCGGCCGGTTATGGCTACGAGTGGTCGGGCCAGACCGCGGAGGACGTGGAGGCTGGCAATGCGGCCGCGATGGTGATGGCGCTGTCGGTGGTGGTGGTGTTCCTGTTCCTGGCCGCGCTGTATGAAAGCTGGGCGGTGCCGTTCGCGGTGCTGCTGGCGACGCCCTTCGGCGTGCTGGGCGCGCTGATCGCGATCCTGCTGGCGAAACTGGACTTCAACGTATACGGGCAGATCGGCCTGGTGACACTCATAGGCCTGGCGGCGAAGAACGCGATCCTGATCGTGGAGTTTGCCAAGCTCTACCGCGAGGGCGGCATGTCGATCCACGACGCCGCGATGGAGGCGGCCAAGCTGCGCCTGCGGCCGATCCTGATGACCTCGTTCGCCTTCATCCTCGGCGTGGTGCCGCTGGTGCTCGCCTCCGGCGCCGGCGCCGCATCGAAGTTCTCGGTCGGCACGGTGGTGTTCGGCGGCATGCTCACCGCCACCTTGCTGGCGGTGCTGGTGGTGCCGGCGCTGTATGTGCTGATCCAGAGCCTGGCCGAGCGCTTCGGCGGGCCGCCGAAGTTCAAGGAAGGTGCAGCGCCATCGGCGCCGCATGCGCCGTCGGAGGGAGGAGCGCACTGATGCGTGCTGCCGCCCTGCTCATCGGTGTGTCGATCGCGCTCACCGGCTGCATGCTCGGCCCGAACTACTCGCGCCCGGACCTGGAATTGCCGGTGCAGTACCGCGCGCCGTTGACCCAGGCCGAGGCGCGGTCGATTGCCGATGTCGCCTGGTTCGACCTGTTCCGCGACCCGCAGTTGTCGGCGCTGATCCGCGAGGCGATCGACAACAACCTCGACCTGCGCCAGGCGCTGTCACGCGTCGAGCAGGCGCGCGCCAATGCCA
>JBEVKG010000137.1:0-7258 GCA_040509765.1 Xanthomonas sp. | reverse complement strand
GCCGGCCCCCCCCCCCCCCCCGCCTCGCGGGGGCCCGTCGCCCCCCACCCCCACCACCCCCACCGCCCGGCGCGCGCGCCCCCCCGCCCCCCGCCCTCGGGCGCGCCGCCGCCCCCCCCGCGACAGGCTTCACCGGGAACGCCCGTCGCCGCTGAAGCCGCTCCTACAAAACTTGCGGCAAATTGACCGAGTGCACTGTGGGAGGGACTTCAGTCCCGACGCGCGCAAGCCGGAATCGCCAGCGTCCTGGGAGCAACGCCCCGTCACCCACTACTCCGCCGACGCGGCGTCCAGCACCTGCGCCACCGCCTGCAGCGAGCCGTGTACCGAACCGGGCTGCAGCGCCAGCGGCCGGGTCTTGCCACGCGTCACCACCTCCATGCGCTGCGGCACGCCCTGCGCATTGCCGACGATGCGGTAAGTGGTGTCGCCGCGCTCGAAGCTGAGCACGTGGCGGTCCGCGTCGTAGTCCATCGCCTCGCCCTGCGCGTCCGGATACAGCAGGTCCACCCGCTGCTGCGCGCCGATCGCCACATAGAACGGCTTGCTGCTGGCACCGTCACCGACATTGGCGAACACCACGATGCGCTTGCCGGCCGGCGCCAGGCGAAACTCGAGCAGGATCTTGCGCTGGCCCACCGCTGTCTCGCCTTCCCCGTCCCACAGGTAGTGCATGTCGGGCACGCGCTTGCCGCCACGGTCGCGATACACCGTCTCCTGCGTCAGCCCCGGCCCGTCGCCGCGCGCGTCATCGACCACTTCGCTTTCCAGCAGCGGCTCGCCGTCGCGCACCGAGTAGGTGGCGTATTGGTGCCAGCAACAGCCGTCCTTGGTCATGGTGTGAAGCTCGCGCGCCTGCGCATCCACCTCGAACAGGCCGCAGTTGCTCTGCGCCAGTTCGGTGAAGCCCGCACTGCTCTCGAAGCCGTCGGCGGTGCCCAGATACACCTGGTAGGACGGACCGTGATAGCAGCTGTTCTGGCCGTCCATCACCGCCAGATCCTTGATCCCGTCGAAATTGAAATCGTCGTAGATCAGCACGCTCTGCTCGCCGTACGGCAACTGGTGCACGTTGGCCTTGACCTTGCCGCTCTTGCCATCGGTGTCGAGCACCAGCTCCGGCGAGGCCACCTCGAGCAGCGGCGTGGCGTTGCCGCGGGCGAACACGCGCACGATCCCGGGCCGGAACACCTCGCCGGTGTCCTCGATCTCCAGCGTGGCCCGGTAGCGCTCGGAGAAGTCCTGCAGGTCGTAGCTGCGGTGCGCGCTGGCGGCAAAGGCCTTGGCGTCGAAGTCGTCGGCGGCATAGCGCCGGGGCGCGGCGGTGTCGGCGGCCGCCGCGATCGCGGTCGCCGGCAGCACGACGAGCAGCAACGCCAGGCGCGCGTCCGCCACCATGGCACGGGCACGACGAACGACACGCGAGACGAAGAAGGACATGGCGGCGATCCTGGCAGCAGGCAGCGGAGGCCCAGGGTAAGGCCGGCCACGGCGGCCGACCAGGGGCCGCCGGCCGTTGGCACCTCAGAACAGCGCGCGGGCCAGCGCACGCAGGGCCGTGCACGCCTCGGTGGCGATGCCGCCGCCGTCCTCGCCCAGCCAGGCCACCGCGAGCAGCGCCACGACCACCCCGGCCGCCAGCAGCGCGAGCCGACGCCACTTCATCGGACGAGCGCCGCGTCGAGCGCATCCGCCTGCTGCGCCAGCGGTGCATCGCGGCGCGCCGCTGGCGCCAGGCGTGGTCGGTCGACGCACCAGCACCATCCGCTGCATCGCCGCCTTCCGACCGACATCACCGCTCGCCCCGCTGCACTGCGCGCTTCCATCTCGCCCTCATTGCGCGGCAGGATACGCCGCGGGCGCGGCGTCCGGCCACTCGCCGCCGTGCAGGCCGACAGCGGCACCGGTGCTCCTGCCGCGGGCGGGGGGCGACGCCGTCCCGGCAGCGGACGAGCGCCTGCGCCCCCCGGCGCGGCACGGGATTCACCGCGCGACGACCCGGCCGTCGCCACACTCGTCGCTGCCTTTTCGCCTGCCCGGAGCCCACCTTGAGCGCGACGCCTGACGCTGCGGACGCACCGCACGTGATCGGCGGCCTCAGCCGCCGCACCCAGATCCTGCGCCTGCTGCTGCGCTACCGCAGCTCCGGGGTGTTTTCCGGCATGGACATGGAGACCGCCCGGGGCGAGCACGCGCTGCCGCCGGAAGGCACGCCGGAACAGTTCGTCACCGATCTGGAAGCGCTGGGTCCGACCTTCGTCAAGCTCGGGCAGATGCTGTCCACGCGCCCGGACGTGGTACCGCCGGAGTTCGCCACCGCCCTGGAGCGGATGCAGGAGAACACCGCGCAGATTCCCAGCGAGCGCATCCGCGAGATCGTCGAGGCCGAACTCGGCGTCGGCATCAACAAGGCCTTCTCCGCCTTCGACGACACGCCGCTGGGCAGCGCCTCGCTGGCGCAGGTGCACCGCGCCGCGCTGCGCGACGGCACGCCGGTGGCGATCAAGGTGCAGAAGCCCGAAGTCGCCGCGCAGGTGCGCGCGGACCTGGAGGTGCTGCGCAGCTTCGCCAGCGCCGCCGACAAGCTGACCGGGCTGGGCCGGCGCATCCGCTTCGCCGACTGGCTGGCCGAGTTCGGCAAGGCGCTGCTGGCCGAACTGAACTACGAAGCCGAGGCCGAGAATCTGGCGCGCTTCGGCGAACACCTGCGCCCGTTCCCGCAGCTGTGGGTGCCGCAGCCGGTGTGGGACCTGTGCAGCCGCCGCGTGCTGACCATGCAACTGGCCGAAGGCGTGCGCGTGGACAAGATCTCCGGGCTGCGCCGCACCGAGCAGCCGATGGACGACCTGGCCGCGGCGCTGGTGCGCGGCTACCTGGACCAGATGTTCGTGCACGGCGAGATCCACGCCGACCCGCATCCGGGCAACCTGCGCGTGCTGGCCGACGGGCGCCTGGCGATCTTCGACCTGGGCATGGTCGCGCACGTGCCGCCGAAGCTGCGCGAGCGCCTGCTCAAGCTGCTGTTCGCGGCGGTCGACGGCCGCGGCGAGGAAGTGGCCGAGGAAACCATTGCGCTGAGCACGCGCCTGGAGGACTTCGACGAGGAACGCTACCAGCGCGAGACCGGGCAGATGATCGCCCGCTACGCGGCGCACGACGCCATGTCCGAAGGCCGGGTGGTGCTGGACCTGGTCCGCATCGCCACCGCCTACGGCCTGCGCACGCCGCCGGAGCTGAGCCTGCTCGGCAAGACCCTGCTGAACCTGGAAGCGGTGTGCCGCGCGCTGTCGCCGCACCTGGACACGCGTGTGGTGGTGGAGGACCAGTTGCAGCACGTGATGCGCGCGCGGCTGAAGAAGTCGCTGTCGGCGGCCAACCTGGCCAGCGAGGCGATGGAACTGCAGGCGCTGCTGCGCGAGGGCCCGCGCCGGCTTTCGGACATCCTCACCCTGGCCGCGGAGAACCGCCTGCAGGTGCGCGTGGCCGGCCTGGAGGAATCGCGGCTGATGGAGAGCCTGCAGAAGATCGCCAACCGCGTCGCCGCCGGCATCGTCACCGCCGCGCTGATCCTGGCCTCCACGCAGATGATGCGCATCGACACCGGCACCAAGCTGTTCGGCTATCCGGCGATCGCGATGGTGCTGTTCCTGCTCGGCGTGATCCTGGGCCTGGGCATCGTGGTCAGCGCGACGCTGTTCGACCGACGCATCCGCGCCCGCGAGGAACGCGGCAGGCGCTGAAAAGCCGGGAGTGGGGAATCGGGAATGGGGAATCGGAGGAGCGGCTTCAGCCGCGACCTGCAACGCCGACAGGTCACAGCCAAGCCTGCGTTGCGCATCCCCAATCCCGAATTCCCAATCCCTGATCCCCGCTACTCACGCACCAGCTTCACTTCCTGCGGCGACTCCAGGGCGATGCCCTCCTCGGCCAGGCGCTGCAGCAGGGCGAAGAACAGTTCGCTGCGGGTGCCGTAGGTCAGCCGCGGCGAAGCCACGTAGGCGAAGCTGTTGAGGGTGACGTGGCCGCTGGCGATGGAGTCGATGAACACCGACGGCGCCGGGTCTTCCAGCACCCCCGGGTGCGCCGCGTACAGCTCCAGCAGCAGCGCGCGCAGCTTGGTCACGTCGGTGCCCAGCGACACCGCGAACTGGATCTGCACCCGGCCCAGCGGCCCGGCCAGGGTCATGTTGCGCAGGGTCTTGGTGATCAGTTCGGAGTTCGGCACGATCAGGGTGGAGCGGTCGCCGACCTGGATCTCGGTGGCGCGCACGCTGATCCGGCGCACGTCGCCCTCCTGATCGCCGATCTTGATCCAGTCGCCGATCTTGACCGGGCGCTCGGCGAGCAGGATCAGGCCGGACACGAAGTTCTGGGTGATCGACTGCAGGCCGAAGCCGATGCCGACCGACAGCGCGCTGACCACCAGCGCGATCCGCTCCAGGCCGATGCCCAATGCGGCCAGCGCCCACAACGCCGCCAGGATGATGCCGACATAGCGCGCCACCGTGCTGATCGAGTTGCGCGAGCCGTCGTCCAGTTCGGTCTTGGGCAGATAGGTCTGGGTCAGCCAGCGATGCAGGTACTGCATGACGCCCAGGCCCAGCAGCAGCACCAGCACCGCACGCGCGATCGCACCCGGGTACACCACCACCTTGTCGCTGAGGCGGATGCCGTCGGACAGCAGCGAGAACCAGTCCGAGACGATGGAGACATTGGTGCCGAACGGCATCAGCAGCGCGCCGATGCCGATCAGCAGCAAGACCACCCGGATCAGCGCCGAGGTCAGCACCCCGGCCTGCTCCAGGCTGCTCGAGCGCACCCCGAAGGCGCCGTTGGCGGCGCGGCCGATGCGGCCTTCGCTGGCGAACAGCCACAGCGCGAAGTCGTCGGCGAAGGTCATCAGCAGGCGCACCGCGCCGACGATCATGGTGATCCAGATGATCTGCCGGGTGATGAACAGGCCCAGGTGCAGATAGCCCAGCAGCGCCGCCAGCAGCGCCACCACCACCGCCATTTTGATCAGCACGCCGATCAGCGCCAGCACCCCGCCATGCTGCCCGGGCGGCGGCGGCTGGTCGTTGGCCAGGGCCTGCGCCGCGGCTTCGGCGTACTGGCGCCGGCGCAGCCGCGACAGGCTGGTCAGGGTGGCCAGGATCAGCACGCCGTAGACCAGCGCGATCACCCCGTCGGCGGCGACGGTGGCCGAATCGCTGGTGCGCGCGGCCTGGTTGATCACCAGCAGCATGCTGCTGAGCCAGGCCAGCGCCGCGGTGGCCCAGGTGTACTTGCGCAGCCGCCGCGCGGTGGCGTCGTCGATCGGGAACAGCCGCCAGCTCGGCTGGTTCGGCAGCAGCACGCTGGCGCCGAGCGAGCCCATGAAGGCGGCCGCGAAGCTGACCACCACGAAGCCGTTGAGCACCGCGTCCAGGCGCTCGGGTACCGCGTCGATGCTGCGCAGGGCCTCGGCCAGCGCCAGTGCGGCCAGGCCCGGGGTCAGCGTGCCCAGCAGCAGGAACCAGATCGCCAGGCCGGAGCGGCGCAGGCGGCTGCCCGGCGCACGCGATACCGCGTAGCGCTTGCCCAGCCAGCGCAGCAGGTAGCGCAGCGGGAACAGCAGGATCACCGCGATGGCGATGCCGAAGCCGAGCGCGCCGCTGCCCTGCTCGGCGATGGCGTCCTGCAGCGACTGCAGGCCGAGCGTGTACAGCGCCAGCAGCTTGGCCTGGTCGTCGGGGAAGTCGGTGGCGATCTGCTTCCACAGCGCCGGCGACAGCGGCGAAGGCGAGCGCAGCGACAGCTCCTGGCTGAAATGCTCGGCGCGCGCACGTTCGATGTCGTCGGCCAGTTGTCGCGCCTCCACCACCATCAGCTTGCCGCGCTTGACCCCCGAGTCCAGGGCGTCGCGCTGCTTGGTCAGCGCCTTGCGCTGCGCGATGATGTCGGAAGAGTCGCCGGTGGTGGCAGCGCCGAGTTGCTGCAGCCGCGCCTCCACCTGCGCCAGTTGCGGGGCGAGGGCGTCGACCGCGGTCTGCGCATCGCTGGCGGCGTCGGAGACCTGCGCGACCAGGTCCTGGAAGGCGGTCTGGTTGCCCGCATCTACTTCCTTGCCGCGCGCGTCCTTCAGCGACTTGGCGGCGTTGTCGAGCAAGGTCTGCGGGTCCGGCGGCGCGTCGGCGTCCTGCGGCTGGGCCGAGGCCACCGCCGCGCACAGCCACAACAGCAGCAGGGCGTATCGCAACAGGAAAGAGGAGGACGCGGAACGGGGCAGCAGGCGCACGCAGGGACCGGCACGGGCAAGCGCGGACCACCGCGCGTGCGGCGCACTATACGGCGCGGCGCTTGAACCGGGCCAGGGGCGGGCGCGATCGGCGCAGGGGCGTGGGGTGCGCGGGCGCGCGGCGTGCCGGTCGTGGCCGAACGGCGCCCCGCATGGCGACGGACGCCACAGTCCCGTCGCGCAGGCGGTGGTCGCAGCCGCGCGGGGCTGTGCGAGGCCCAGGCCCAGGCCCAGGCCGGGGGCGCGGTGGCGCCGGTCGCGCAGGAGCGGCTTCAGCCGCGCCGGGGCGTCACCGGGAATGCCCGTCGCGGCGGAAGCCGCTTCCACAACCAGCGCCCCTGTCGCCGCGCCCGACGCGCGGGCTCACTGCGCCGACGTCACCAGCACGATCTTGCCGATATGCGCGCTGGACTCCATCAGCGCATGCGCCTGCGCCGCCTCCTGCAGCGGGAAGCAGCGGTCCACCTGCGGCTTGATCCGACCCTGCGCCAGCAACGGCCACACCTGCTGTTCCAGCTCGCGCGCGATCGCCGCCTTTTCCATCACCGAGCGCGGACGCAGGGTCGAGCCGGTGTGGGTCAGCCGCTTGGCCAGCAGCGGCATCAGGTTCAGTTCGCGCACCTTGCCCTGCTGGATGCCAATCTGCACGATGCGCCCGTCCAGCGCGGCGGCCTGGTAATTGCGCGCCAGGTAGTCGCCGCCGATCAGGTCCACGATCACGTCGGCGCCGCGGCCCTCGGTCAGGCGCATGGTCTCGGCGACGAAGTCTTCCTCGCGGTACAGGATCGCCGCCTCCGCGCCCAGCGCCAGGCTGGCGGCGCGCTTGTCGGCCGAGCCCACCGTGCTGATCACGCGCGCGCCGAAGGCCCGCCCGAGCAGGGTGGCGACGCTGCCGATGCCGGAGGTGCCGCCGTGCACCAGCAGGGTCTCGCCGGACTGCAGGCGGCCGCGCTGGAACACGTTGGTCCACACGGTGAAGAA
>JBEVKG010000136.1:0-3402 GCA_040509765.1 Xanthomonas sp. | reverse complement strand
CCGGCGGCTGACTGGCGTATGTCCATTGCCGGGCTGCGGGTTGTCGTGGGCAGGCCCAGGCCCCGATACTGCGCCCTCACCATCCGAGGGCCGGCCATGTCGATGCGTTCGTTGCTGCTTCTGCTGTGCCTGTCGATGGTCGGATGCAGCAGCTTGCCCAGCGACCCCGCCACCGGCCACTTCGTCAGCCGCGAGCTCACCCTCGACGGGCGCGTCTATCGCTACCAGGTGTTCGTGCCGGCCCCGGCGCATCGCCAGGGACCGGTGCCGGTGGTGCTGTTCCTGCACGGCTCCGGCGAGCGCGGCGACGATGGCCGCGACCAGACCACGGCCGGGCTGGGCCCGTACCTGCGCCGCCACCTGGCCGATTTCCCGGCGCTGGTGGTGATGCCGCAGGCGCCCGACGGCGAGGAATGGAACGGCGCCAACGCGACCATGGCGCTGCAGGCGCTGGACGACAGCAGCGCCGAGTTCAATGGCGACCCGCAACGCACCTACCTGACCGGCATGTCGATGGGCGGCTACGGCACCTGGGAGATCGCCCTGAAGCAGCCGCAGCGCTTCGCCGCGCTGGTGCCGATCTGCGGCGCGATCCTGTCCCCGCACGAGGACCGCGAGTACCTGGTGGTGACGCCGGTGGCGTATCTGGCCGATCCGTACAGCGCGCTGGCGCAGCGCCTGCGGCACGTGCCGGTGTGGATCTTCCACGGCGCCCAGGACGACGTGGTGCTGCCGCACGACGACCGCAAGATCGTCCGTGCGTTCAAGAACCTCGACGCCGACGTGCGCTACACCGAATACCCGCAGGGCAACCACAACGCCTGGGATGCCACCTACCGCGATCCGAAGATGTGGCAGTGGCTGTTCGCGCAGAAGCGCAGCGACGCCGGCACGCCGACGACCGCCGAGAAGTAAGCCGTTTCCCGCTGTCGGCGTGCGGACGCGGCGTGCGCGCAACGACAGGCTGCGCACAGCCCGGGCCGCATCGACGCAACGCTCAGCGTTCACTGGCAGGGCCCGTCCACGACGATCCGCAGCGACGCACCAAACCGCGTACAGTCCGCGCTTTCGCGCACAGGCCGAACATGGCGACCGCCCCCTCATCGCAGACCGCCTTCCACACCCGCCTGCACGCCCTGGATCCGAGCGTGGCGACGATCGCCGGCGCGGCGATTCCACCGCTGCTGGTGCCGGCACCCGACGACGCCACGGCGTTGCAGCTCAGCGACAGCGGACGCTGGCTGGTGCAGGTGCTGGATGCGCTGGATGCCCTGCACCAGGCCACCCAGGCCAGCACCCTGTCCGCCGATGCGCTGCGCCGCGATCAGAAGTTCGCGCCGCCGGGGCGGCCCTCGCTGCACCTGGTGCAGTTGCGCCAGCAGCAGGCCACCGCGCAGCAGGCGCTGCGCCGCGCCAACCAGGCGCTGGCCCAGGCCGCGGCCGGCTTCGTCCGCAGCGCCGGGCTGACGCCACCGCCACGGATCGGGCCGGTGGCGTTCGTGCAAGGGTGGATCGCGCGCCACCTGCGGTAACGCCGGGACCCGGGACCCGGGAAGAGCGGGAGCCACTTCCGGACCCCTGCCGTCACCACGGGAAGTCCTTGTGGGCGCGGCGTCAGCCGCGACGAGGCGTTCCCGGTCAAGCGTGTCGCGGCCGAAGCCGCGCCCAGCGGGCAACCCGGGTCCGGCTCGAGTGTGGCGAACGCGCGTGACCACAGGCGCCCTTCCGTCGCGCTCGACCGAGCGGCCGCGAGGGTTGGCGGCACAGTCACGATCGCGCAGCGAAGCGGGGCCCGGCCAACACCGCGCGATACATCGCGCGCGCTGTTTCCCGGCTCCCGCGGTCCCGGCTTCATGCCCCACACGCTATCCTTCCCCGCCCCACGCCCCGCCCCGACGCCCCATGCCCGCTCCCTCCCCCGCCGCCCTTCCCTGCCCCGCCCCTGCGGCATCCTCGCGCGTGCGCTTGCGCGCCCATGCCACGGCAGCGGCGGCATGAGCATGCCCGGCGCACACACGGCCAATCTCGCCACCTGGAGCATCTGCGCGCTGGCCACCGCCGGCGTGATCGCGCGGCCGTTCAAGCTGCCGGAGGCCTGCTGGGCGGTGGGCGGCGCGCTGCTGCTGATGGCGCTGGGGCTGATGCCCGGCGGCGAAGCCTGGCAGGCGGTGCTGAAGGGCCTGGACGTCTATCTGTTCCTGATCGGCATGATGCTGCTGTCGGAAACCGCGCGCGCCGAAGGCCTGTTCGACTGGGTGGCGATGCATGCGGTGAACCTGGCCAAGGGCTCGACCCAGCGCCTGTTCGCGCTGGTGTTCGGCGTCGGCATCGTGGTCACCGCGTTCCTGTCCAACGACGCCACCGCGGTGGTGCTGACCCCGGCGGGGTACGCGGCCGCGCGCAAGGCCGGGGCCAAGCCGCTGCCGCTGCTGTTCGCCTGCGCGCTGATCGCCAACGCCGCCAGCTTCGTGCTGCCGATCTCCAACCCCGCCAACCTGGTGCTGTACGGCGGGAAGATGCCGACCCTGGGCGCGTGGATGGCCGCCTTCGCGTTGCCGTCGCTGCTGGCGATCGGAGTGACCTTCGTGATGCTGCGCTGGGCCGAGCGCAAGGACCTGACCGGCCGCTGCGCCGTGCGCGTGGACACGGTGCCGCTGACCCGCGGCGGCGCCTTCGCCCTGGTCGGCATCCTCGCCACTGCCGCGCTGCTGGTCGGCGTCTCCGCACTGGGCCTGGACCTGGGCCTGCCGACCTGCCTGGCCGGCCTGGCCACCCTGGGCGTGGTCTGCCTGGGTGGCCGGCAGTCGCCGCTGCCGATGGCCAGGGCGGTGTCGTGGTCGGTGCTGCCGCTGGTGGCCGGCCTGTTCGTGCTGGTCGAGGCGCTGTCGCGCACCGGCGTGATCGGCCTGCTCGCACGCACCCTGGCCGACGCCGCCGCGCACTCGCCGCAGGCCACCGCCGGCATCGCCGGCACCCTGCTGGCATTCGGCTCCAACCTGATGAACAACCTGCCCGCCGGCCTGATCGCCAGCACCACCGTGGCCCAGGCGCAGCCGCCGCAACTGGTGGTGGACGCGCTGCTGATCGGCGTGGACCTGGGTCCGAACCTGTCGATCACCGGCTCGCTGGCGACCATCCTGTGGCTGACCGCAATCCGCCGCGAAGGCGAGGACGTCGGCTTCTGGCGCTTCCTCAAGGTCGGCGCGCTGGTGATGCCGCCGGCGCTGCTGTGCGCGCTGGGCGCGCGTCTGTTGCTGGGCTGAGCGGCGCGCGTGCACGTCGTGGATTCGGCCGCGGCGGCTTCCATCGCAGCGCGTCGCGGGGGGACGCGCGCCGACAACGGCCCGGCACCCACCCGGGGCGGGCGGGGGGGGGGCGCGGGGCACCCGCCCCCCCCCAGGC
>JBEVKG010000135.1:0-13650 GCA_040509765.1 Xanthomonas sp. | reverse complement strand
ACGACCGGCGCGTCGACCTTCTGGCCGAAGCCCTGCACGAGAGGCTAGCGAAGGTGGCCAGCGCGCTGCGGCAATGACCTATTGCTCGACAGCCAGTCCATCCACCTTCTGCCACCCGCGCGGCAGCAGCCCGCCGCGGCTGGCGCGGGCGCCGAGGTAGGCGTCCAGATCCTTGAACGACAGCGACATGGTGCGCTGGCCGCTCTTGACCAGCAGCGTGTTGCCCGGCGCCACCGCGGCGATCGCCACCACCCGTTCGGTGCTGAGCTTGGCCTTGGGGATGTCGATGATCTTGTTGCCCTTGCCCTTGTCCAGCTCGGGCAGGTCGGCGACCGGAAAGGCCAGCAGGTGGCCGGCGCTGGTGACCGCGACGATGCGGTCGGTGCCGGCACCGCTCACCGGCGCTGGCGGCAGCACCTTGGCGTTCGGGGTCAGGTTGAGCATGGCCTTTCCGGCCTTGTTGCGGCTGGTCAGGTTCTCGAAGCGGGTGACGAAGCCGTAGCCGTGGGAGGACGCCAGCACCAGGCGGCTGTCGTTCTCGCCGCTGGCCATGGCCTGGAACGACGCGCCGGCCGCCGGCGCGAAGCGTCCGGTCAACGGCTCGCCGTTGCCGCGGGCCGAGGGCAGGGTGTGGACCAGGGTCGAATAGGCGCGGCCTTCCGAATCCAGGAACGCCACCTGCTGCGTGCTGCGCCCGCGCACCGCCGCCAGCAGGCCGTCGCCGTCGCGGTAGGACAGCGCCGCCGGGTCCACGTCGTGGCCCTTGGCCGCGCGGATCCAGCCCTTCTCCGACATCACCACGGTCATCGGTTCGCTCGGCACCAGTTCGGTCTCGTCAATGGCCTGGGCCGCACCGCGCTGCACCAGCGGCGACCGCCGCGCATCGCCGAACTTCTTGGCGTCGGCCATCAGTTCGTCCTTGATCAGCTTCTTCAGCTTGGTCTTGCTGGCCAGCACCGCCTGCAACTGCTCGCGTTCCTTGGCCAGCGCGTCCTGCTCGCCGCGGATCTTCATCTCTTCCAGCCGCGCCAGCTGGCGCAGGCGCGTCTCCAGGATGTAGTCGGCCTGTTCCTCGCTGAGCGCAAAGCGCGCGATCAGCGCCGGCTTCGGCTCGTCCTCGCTGCGGATGATGCGGATCACTTCGTCCAGGTTGAGGAACGCGGTCAGCAGGCCTTCCAACAGGTGCAGGCGGCGCTCGACCTTCTCCAGGCGATGGTTGAGGCGGCGCACCACCGTGTCGCTGCGGAAGCGCAGCCATTCCTCCAGCAGGGTCTTGAGGTTCTTGACCTGCGGGCGGCCGTCCAGGCCGATCACGTTGAGGTTGACCCGGTAGCTGCGCTCCAGGTCGGTGGTGGCGAACAGGTGGCCCATCAGCTGCTCGGCGTCGACCCGGTTGGAGCGCGGCACCAGCACCACCCGCACCGGGTTGGCGTGGTCGGACTCGTCGCGGATGTCTTCCAGCCACGGCAGCTTCTTGGCGCGCATCTGCTGCGCGATCTGCTCGATCACCTTGGACGGCGACACCTGGTAAGGCAGCGCCGTGACCACGATGTTGGCGTTTTCCTTCTGGTAGGTGGCGCGGGCGCGCACGCTGCCATGGCCGGTTTCGTAGAGGGTGCGCAGGTCGGCGGCCGGGGTGATGATCTCGGCGGTGGTCGGATAGTCCGGGCCGCGCACGTGCTCGCACAGGTCGGCGACGCCGGCATCGGGGTCGTCGAGCAGGCGGATCAGCGCGCTGACGATCTCGTTGAGGTTGTGCGGCGGCACGTCGGTGGCCATGCCCACGGCGATGCCGGTGGTGCCGTTGAGCAGCAGGTGCGGCAGCCGCGCCGGCATCCAGGTCGGCTCGTCCATGGTGCCGTCGAAGTTCGGCGACCAGTCCACCGTGCCCTGGCCGAGTTCGCCCAGCAGCACTTCGGCGATCGGGGTCAGCTTGGACTCGGTATAGCGCATCGCCGCGAACGACTTCGGGTCGTCGGTGGAGCCGAAGTTGCCCTGGCCCTCGATCAGCGGGTAGCGGTAGGAGAACGGCTGCGCCATCAGCACCAGCGCTTCGTAGCAGGCGCTGTCGCCGTGCGGGTGGTACTTGCCGATCACGTCGCCGACGGTGCGCGCGGACTTCTTCGGCTTGGCCGCCGCGTTCAGCCCCAACTCGCTCATCGCGTAGATGATGCGCCGCTGCACCGGCTTGAGCCCGTCGCCGAGGAAGGGCAGGGCGCGGTCCAGCACCACGTACATGGAGTAGTCGAGGTAGGCGCGTTCGGCGTATTCGCGCAGCGGCAGCTGTTCGAAGCCATGGAAGGCGGGGCGGGCGAGATCGGTCATGCGCAGGAAATACCTATAGGGGAACGCGGCGGCGGGCGCCGCAGGTCAGCCGGTCGATTATCCGGATGCGGCCGGCGATGCCAAGCCGCGCGTACCGCCGGCGCTGGCCAGGTAACGTGCGGGAGGATGGCCGAAACGGCCGCGGAAGGCGGTGACGAAGGCGCTGGGGCTGCTGTAGCCCAGGCGGAAGGCGGTGTCGGCGACGCTGGCGCCGTCGCTGAGCCGGCGCAGCGCCTCGGCCAGCCGCGCCTGCTGGCGCCAGCCGGCGAAGCCGAACCCGGTCTCGTCGCGGAAGTGCCGGCTCAGGCTGCGCGGCGACAGCCCGGCCCAGTGCGCCCATTGCGCCAGCGAGCGGTCGTCGGCCGGGGTTTCCAGCAACTGGGTGGCGATGCGCAGCAGGCGCCGGTCGCGCGGCATCGGCAGGTGCAGATGCTCGACCGGGGCGTTGCGCACCTCGTCCAGCAACACCGCGCACAGGCGCTGCTGCTCGGCCTCCAGTGCCGGCGGCACGCCCCACTGGGTCATCCGCCGCAGCACCTCCCGGAACAGGCCGTTCATGCCGATCACGCAGGCCCGGGGCGGCAGATCGGTGCAGACGTCGGGACGGATCAGCACCAGGTAGCTGCGCACCCGGCCGGACACCTGCACCGTATGCAGTTCCTGCGGCGGCATCCAGCCGGCGCAGCCCGGTGGCAGCGACCACTGGCCGTGCGCGGTGCGGGTGCCCAGCACGCCGTCCTCGACATAGATCAACTGCCCGCGCACGTGCCGGTGCCAGTCCACCTCGCGTCGCAGCGATACCGGCGAATGCGCCATGAACGCCAGCGCCGGCGGGCCATCGGCACGTTCGAACCACTCCATGGCGCGCGGATCCAGGGCGCTCTCGGAAGCGACCGCGGGCGCGGCGAGGGCAGACGTGGTTGGCGCGATTTCGATATCCATTGTCCGGATTGTAATACCGAGCCACGGCCGCCCGCCGCTACAGTGCGCTCCCCGCCAGCGTTCTCCTTTTGCAACGCAGCATCTACTTTCCTTAGGGATATTTTCTTGACATATATTTCTAAATGAAAATAATAGGCGCCCATGAACTGCGCTCCCTCCCTGCCTGGCCCGCCCTCGTTCGGCCTGCTTCTGCGCCAGGTGCGTGACGGCCTCATGCGCCGGCTCGACCAGGCCATGGCCGGGCTGCAGCCGGAGCTGGGCTTCAGCCACTACCTCGGCATGAAGGCCCTGGCCTACATGGCGCCGTGCACCGCCAACGAACTGGCCCAGGCCATCGACCAGAACCCCAGCGCGGTGACGCGCCTGCTGGACAAGCTGGAAGACCTGGGCTGGGTGCGCCGCGAGGCGCACGCGCAGGACCGCCGCGCGCTGCGCCTGGTGCTCACCGACGAAGGCCAGGCGCTGTGGCAGCAGCTCAAGCGCCGCGGCGACGACGCCATCGCCGACGCGTTGCGCGATCTGTCCGCCGAAGAGCGCGAGCAACTGTTTTCGCTGTTGGCCCGCGTCCGCGATTCCCTCAATTCGCCCTGAACCCGCCCACATGACTCTGTCTCCCTCGCTCTCCCGCCTGCGTCCGTTCGCGGTCGCGGCCCTCACCCTGGCACTGGCGGCCTGCGCCAGCAGCCGCGGCCTGGAACCGCAGGGGCGCCGGCTCGATGCCGACCGCCAACTGCACATCGGCAAGACCCTGGCCGCCGACGCACTGGCGCCGGCGCCGTGGCCGCAGCAGGACTGGTGGAAGGCGCTGGGCGATCCGCAGCTCGATGCGCTGATCGCCGAGGCCCTGCAGGGCACGCCCAGCCTGGACGCCGCCGACGCGCGGCTGCGCCTGGCGCAGGCGCAGGCCGGCGCCGCCGATGCCGACCGCGGCGCCAAGCTGTCGCTGTCGGCCGGCTACACCGGCCTGCAACTGCCCAAGGGCCTGGTCGGCGACGAGATCGGCGGCAAGTACCTCCACAACGAGCAGGCGCTGCTGGACTTCAGCTACGGCTTCGACCTGTGGGGCGGCAAGCGCGCTTCCTGGGAGGCGGCGGTGGACCAGGCGCATGCGGCCGAGGTCGACGCGCAGGCCGCGCGCCTGGACCTGTCGGCCGGCGTCGCCCGCGCCTACGCGCAATTGGGCTACGCCTGGCACCTGTACGACCTGGCCGGCGCCGAACTGGCGCGCTCGCAGAACAGCCTGACCCTGGTGCGGCAGCGCCGCGATGCCGGCATCGACAACAACCTGCAACTGCGCCAGGCCGAGGCGCGGGTGCCGGCGGCGCGCCAGCAGCAGGCGGCGGCGCAGCAGCAGATCGACGAAGCGCGCACCGCGCTGGCGGCCTTGCTCGGCCGCGGCCCGGACCGCGGGCTGCAGATCGAGCGGCCACGCCTGCTCGACCCGCAGGCCGCGCGGGTGCCCTCGGTGCTGCCCAGCGACCTGCTCGGCCGCCGGCCCGATGTGGTCGCCGCGCGCTGGCGGGTGGAAGCGGCCTCGCAGGGCATCCATGCGGCCAAGGCCCAGTTCTATCCCAGCATCAATCTGAGCCTGTTGGGCGGCGTCGCCGCCACCAATCCGGGCGACCTGTTCAAGAGTTCGTCGGTGCTGGGCCTGCTCAGCCCGGGCGTGAGCCTGCCGCTGTTCGACAGCGGGCGGCTGCGCAGCCAGCTGGCCGAGCGCGATGCGCAGTACGACCTGGCGGTGGCCAACTACAACCAGACCCTGGTGGCGGCGCTGCGCGATGTGGCCGACCAGGTCAACGCGGCGCGTTCGCTGGCCGAGCAGGCGCAGCAGCAGGCGCAGGCGGTGGAGACCGCGCAGGCGGCCTTCGACCTGTCGCAGCAGCGCTACCGCGCCGGCATCGGCAACTACCTGGACGTGCTCAGCGCGCAGCAGCAGTTGCTCGAGGCGCAGCAGCGCCTGGCCTCCCTGCAATCCAACCAGATCCTGGTCTCGGTGCGCCTGAATCAGGCGCTGGGGGGCGGCTACGACGCCACCCCCGCCGCCGACGCGCCGAGCTCTTCTTCCGCACCTTCGCATTCCTGAGATCGCTGCAATGAATCAGACAACGACCCCCGCTTCCCCCGCTCCCGCCGCCAGCCGGCGCGGCAAGCTGCTGCGCGGCCTGGCCGTGGTAGTGGTGCTGGTGCTGATCGCGCTGGCGATCTGGTACTTCCTGGTCGGCCGCTGGCACGAGGACACCGACGACGCCTACGTGCAGGGCAACCTGGTGCAGATCACCCCGATGGTGGCAGGCACCGTGGTGCGCATCGACGCCGACGACGGCATGCGCGTGGAGCGCGGCCAGCCGCTGGTCAAGCTCGACCCGGCCGACACCGAGGTCGCGCTGCAGCAGGCCGAGGCCAATCTGGCGCGCACCGTGCGCCAGGTGCGCGGTCTGTACCGCTCGGTCGAGGGTGCCCAGGCCGAACTGTCCGCGCAGCAGGTGACCCTGCAGCGCGCCCGCGCCGACGTCGCCCGCCGCGCCAGCCTGGTCGCCACCGGCGCCATCTCCGCCGAAGAGCTGGCGCACGCCCGCGACCAGCTGGCCGCCGCCGAGGCCGCGGTCAGCGGGTCGCGCGAGACCCTGGCGCGCAACCGCGCGCTGATCGACGAGAACGGCGTCGCGGACCAGCCCGACGTGCAGGGCGCCGCCGCGCAGGTGCGCCAGGCCTTCCTCAACAACGCCCGCAGCGCCATCGTCGCGCCGGTCTCCGGCTATGTGGCGCGGCGTTCGGTGCAGGTCGGCCAGCGCGTGCAGCCCGGCACCGCGCTGATGGCGGTGGTGCCGCTGAACCAGGTGTGGGTGGATGCCAACTTCAAAGAAACCCAGCTCAAGCACATGCGCCTGGGCCAGCCGGTGGAACTGGAGTCGGATCTGTACGGCGGCGCGGTGACCTACCGCGGCACCGTGCAGAGCCTGGGCATCGGCACCGGCAGCGCGTTCTCGCTGCTGCCGGCGCAGAACGCCAGCGGCAACTGGATCAAGATCGTGGAGCGCGTGCCGGTGCGCATCGCCATCGATGCCAAGCAGTTGGAGCAACACCCGCTGCGCATCGGCCTGTCGATGAAGGTCAACGTCAACCTGCATGACCAGAACGGCTCGGTGCTGCCGAGCAAGCCGGCCAGCGGCACGCTGCTGGATACCGACGTCTATGCGCAGCAACTGCAGCAGGCCGATGCGGCCGTGAAGCAGATCATCCACGCCAACCTGCCCGACGCCGCCAAGGCGAACTGAGCCCGGCCATGTCCAACCAAGCAGCCGCTCCCGCCGCGCCCGGAGGTCCGGGCGCCCCGGCCGCCGCGTTTCGTCCGCCCAGTGTGGCGTTGTGCACGGTGGGCCTGGCGCTGGCCTCGTTCATGCAGGTGCTCGACACCACCATCGCCAACGTCTCGCTGCCCACCATCGCCGGCAACCTCGGCGCCAGTTCGCAGCAGGCGACCTGGGTCATCACCTCGTTCGCGGTCAGCAACGCCATCGCGCTGCCGCTGACCGGCTTCCTCAGCCGCCGCTTCGGCGAGACCAAGCTGTTCGTGTGGGCCACGCTGGCCTTCACCGCGGCCTCGCTGCTGTGCGGCCTGGCCCAGAGCATGGGCATGCTGGTGGTGTCGCGTGCGCTGCAGGGCTTCGTCTGCGGCCCGATGTACCCGATCACCCAGAGCCTGCTGGTGTCGATCTACCCGCGCGAGAAACGCGGCCAGGCGCTGGCCTTGCTGGCGATGATCACCGTGGTCGCGCCCATCGCCGGGCCGATCCTCGGCGGCTGGATCACCGACAACTACAGCTGGGAATGGATCTTCCTGATCAACGTGCCGCTGGGCATCATCGCCGCGACCGTGGTCGGCTCGCAGCTGCGCGACCGTCCCGAGCCGACCGAACGCCCACGCATGGACTACGTCGGCCTGATCACCCTGATCATCGGCGTCGGCTGCCTGCAGGTGGTGCTGGACCTGGGCAACGACGAGGACTGGTTCAATTCGACCAAGATCATCGTGCTGGCCGCGATCTCGGCGGTGGCGCTGGCGGTGTTCCTGATCTGGGAGCTGACCGACAAGGATCCGATCGTCGACCTGCGGCTGTTCCGCCACCGCAACTTCCGCGCCGGCACCATGGCGCTGATCGTCGCCTACGCCGCGTTCTTCAGCGTGTCGCTGCTGATTCCGCAGTGGCTGCAGCGCGACATGGGCTATACCGCGATCTGGGCCGGCCTGGCCACCGCGCCGATCGGCATCCTGCCGGTGATCATGACCCCGTTCGTCGGCAAGTACGCCTCGCGCTTCGATCTGCGGATGCTGGCCAGCATCGCCTTCATCTTCATGGCCGCGACCAGCTTCATGCGCTCGGACTTCAACCTGCAGGTGGATTTCCCGCACGTGGCCGGGGTGCAGTTGCTGATGGGCGTGGGCGTGGCGCTGTTCTTCATGCCGGTGCTGCAGATCCTGCTGTCGGACCTGGACGGGCGCGAGATCGCCGCCGGTTCCGGCCTGGCCACGTTCCTGCGCACGCTGGGCGGCAGCTTCGCCGCCTCGCTGACCACCTACCTGTGGGCCAAGCGCACGCAGCTGCACCATGCGCACCTGACCGAGCACATCTCCACCTACACGCCGGGCATGCAGGAACAGGTGCAGATGATGGGCAACGGCAGCCTGCAGAACGGCGCGGCCTTCCTCAACAACACCATCAACCACCAGGCCTCGCAGATGGGCTTCAACGACATCTTCTACCTGCTGGGCTGGACCTTCCTCGGGATCATCTTCTTCCTGTGGCTGGCCAAGCCGCCGTTCGGCGGCGGTGGTGGCGCGGCGGCAGCCGGCGGCCACTGAGTCCGGCGTTCGGCCGGCGCGGACAGCAGACCGTCCGCGCCGGTGACGCCAGCGCGTCGCGTGCATTGCAGTGCGCGGCGGGGTGGTCCGGCATGCCGCGCCAGCGCGGCCTGCGCACCCGGTGACGCACGCCGGCACCGCGACACTTGCCGCTGCCGCGGCCCGCGCACCAGAATGCGGGTCTTCGCAGGCTTCGGCAGCCCCGCACATGCAGCGCTTTCTCCGCGCCCTCGGCGCCCGCTTCGCCGCATCGCTTCCGCGCGCGGCGGTCCTCGCGTTGCTGTGCCTCGGTGCGCATCCTGGCAATGCCCAGGCCACGCCACCGCCCGCGGCCTCGCCGGTTCCGGTGACCCCGACCGATCGTCTGCACGACGCCTGGTGGGCCGAGCGCCACCAGCAGGTGCTGGCGCAGGTGCGCGCGCAGCCGGATGCGCCGCTGCTGCTGATCGGCGATTCGATCACTCAGAACTATGAGAAGGCGCAGGCGCCGGACCAGGACTTCCAGTCGACCTGGCAGACCTTCTACGGCAGCCGTGGCGCACTGAACCTCGGCTTCAGCGGCGACGCCACCGAGCACGTGCTGTGGCGCCTGCAGCACGGCGAAGTCGACGGCCTGCGGCCCAAGGTCGCGGTGCTGCTGATCGGCACCAACAACACCGGTCACGAGGGGCAGGGCGCGGCGGACACCGTGCGCGGCATCGATGCGGTGGTGGCCACGCTGGAGCAGCGCCTGCCGCGCACGCGCATCCTGTTGCTGGGCCTGCTGCCCAGCGCGCTTTCGGCGCAGAAGTGCGCGCGCGATGCCGAGGTCAACCGCGCGCTGGCAGTGCGCTACGGCGACAATCCGCGGGTGGCCTACCTGGACATCGGCAGCGTGTTCCAGCGCGAGGACGGCACGCTGGATCCGGGCCTGTTCTACGACCCGCGGCAGCATCCCGGCAGCGGCGCGCTGCACCCGGACACGCGCGGGCAACGGCGCATGGCCGAGGCCATCGAGCCGACCCTGGCGCGGCTGCTCGACGAAGCGCCGCGGGTGCCGCTGGAGGCGATGACCGAGGTCGATACCGCGCGCATCCCGGTGCCCTGGCTGGAGCAGGATTCCTACGACTGGTACGGCCGCCACCATGCCGCGCTGGACGCCGCACGGCAGCTGCAGCCGCAGGTGGTGATGCTGGGCGATTCGATCACCCATTTCTGGGCGGGGATGCCGCAGGGCAGTCGGGTGAGCGGGCCGCAGGCCTGGCAGCGCACCTTCGGCAATGCGCGGGTGCTGAACCTGGGCTTCGGCTGGGACCGCACCCAGAACGTGCTGTGGCGGCTGCGCCAGGGCGAGGTCGACGGCCTGGCGCCGCGCTGGGTGGTGATCAACCTCGGCACCAACAATCTCGCCGGCACCGCGCATGCGCGCACCAATACGCCGCAGGAGACCGCCGACGGCGTGGCGGCGGTGGTCGCCGAGATCCGGCGTCGCCTGCCGCACAGCCGGATCGTGCTGATGGGCATCTTCCCGCGCGGCTTCGCCGCCGATGCGCCGCAGCGCGAACCGATCCTGCAGACCAACCGCCTGCTGGCCGCGCGCTTCGGCCACGATCCGCAGGTGCGCTGGCTCGACATCGGCGCGCGCTTCCTGCAGCCGGACGGCACGCTGCCGGCGGCGCTGATGCCCGACGGCACCCATCCCAGCGAAGCGGGCTACGCGATCTGGGGCGAGGCGCTGCGCAAGCTCGGCGTCGGCGGGTAACGGAATCCTCGAACGGCGCGCCTGCCGCGGCTCAGCGGCGTTCGCCGTTGTTCTAGTAGGAGCGGCTTCAGCCGCCACAGGCATGGCCGGTATCGCCTGGGCGCAGCCGCAGCCGCTTCGACGAATGGCCTGGCGTCGTCGCTAGCGGCGTCCTGACGTCCAACCACCGCCAGTGCGGCCTCAGCCGTTGTCGGGCTTGAGCAGTTCCAGTACCGCGTCGCGGCGCCGGACCGAGGCGTTGCGATAGCGCGCCAGCAGGGCGCGCTCCTGCGCATCCTGCGCCAGCAACGGATAGTCGGAGGGCAGGTCCTGCACACGCTTGCCCGGGCCCACGCCGCACACCAGCTCGTCGAGCGAGCGGTTCAGCACGTTGCGCAGCGTTGGCAGCAGGCGAAAGCTCGGCGTTTCGCGGTCGTTCTCCCAGGCGGACACCGAGGACTTGGTCACGTCCAGCGCGAAGCCCAACTGTTCCTGGGTGAGCCCGGCGGCTTTTCTGGCTTCGCGCAAACGGTCGCCGAAGCTATTCATTGCGGTGGGCCTTGGGGGACGGCGGGCCTACCAAGATATGGAGCATCCGCCGGCTTGTCGTACAGTCATGCTTGACTCCAATTGTTCGGAAATTCAATACTTGTGCGGTGTGGAATGCACGGACGCGCGAGGATGCGCATGCAGGACATGGATGTTGTGGACACGAGAGTGTCGGCGCCGCGGCGCGCCGCCGCCATGCGCTGGCCGGCAGCGGCGCGACGCGGCGCCTGCCGATGCGTGGGGGAGGGCGCATGGCGACCTACGAAGTGAGACTCCGGCGCATCGCGCAACTGGAGCCGTCCTTGCAGGTGCTGGTGCATGCGGCCAATGCCTACCTGGCCGCGCGTGCGGCCGAACGCCACAACCCGGGCTACCGTGCCTACAAGGTGGCGGTGTGGGTGAAGGGCGTGCGCGTGGACATCGGTCCGTTGCGTCCGCCGCAGCGCTGAGCGTCGCGGCCTGCACGCAGCCAACAAAAAACCCGCCGAAGCGGGTTTTGAGATCTTTCTCGACCTGTCGGTCGTGGTGCCCAGGAGAGGACTCGAACCTCCACGGTTTTACCCGCTAGTACCTGAAACTAGTGCGTCTACCAATTCCGCCACCTGGGCAACTCAGAACGAGAATTCTGCGCGCGGACTTGCGGCTTGTCAAGCGTTTTGCATCGCAGCGCCAGTTTGGCGCGCAGGATGCGTCAGGGGGAGGAAGCGCTCGACCCCGGGCAGCAGCAGCCGATGCGCCAAGACGCAGCGCTCGTCTCGTGTGATCCCTTCGCAAGTGCGCGTCGACTCAGGCCTGCAGGCGATGACTTGCTCGTCTCAATAGCGCAGCACCGCTGCCAGGATCTTCGTTGCGCGTTCGTCTGCCAGGTCGGCCGTGCGCTCGCTAACGGCGTCCAGCAGCATGCGTTTGCGTAGCTCGCCTAACGGCGCATAGGTGCCGCTTCGGTCGATCCAATCATCGACTGCCATCAGCCACCAGTGACGGTCCGCTTCGGGTACGCGCAGTGCCAATAGCTGCATCAGGCCGTCCCAGAGGCTGCGGATGCGCATGAGCTTGTGCAGGCGCGCACGGCACGCGGCGTCGGTCGCTTCATCGCCAAGGGTGAGTAGGATCAGGGCATTGTCGAGCGTCACCGTGCTGTCTCGGATGGCGTGACTCAACGTGTCCATAACCCTGCCGCCACCTGACTGCAGGAGGCGACTGGTGGTATCCGGCGAGATCGGTTGCTTGAGACGCAACAGGCCCTTCAGGGCTTGTTGGCGCACGCTTGCGCGCGTGGCGTGCAGGCGCTTGTGCAGGCGCGCAGCGTCTTCGGGCTCGGCTTCTTCAGCAAGCGATGTGAGAGCGCCAATTTGGTCATCCTTGCTGTCCTGATCGATTGCTGCGCGCCATGCGATGCGTGGGTCGGTCCCTCGTTCCCGCGTGAGGTAGGCCGCAAGGCGGCGGACGCCGGATGCTCGATCCAACAGCGCGCTCGGCAGCACGGTAGCGGCCTTCACCGGATCCGCTGACACCAGTGCTTGCAGGCACTCCCGGCGCACGGCGGGATGCGGCGCATGCGGTCCGGCGGTGGCGATCGCCACGATGGAAGCCGCGTCGAGCGTCGCCCGTGCGTGGCGCAGCGCATGCAGACCGATGCGAGGGTCTTGCTGCATGAGCGCCTGCCCATGCAATTGGGCGTGTCCGCGTTCGATCGACACCCGATAGGCCCAGGCGCGAAGCGCCGGGTCGGTGGACGAGCGTGCGCGTTGCAGCATTGCGTCGTTGGACGGGTCGAGCATCCAACTTTCCACGTTCGCTTCGAGCCATCCATCGGATACGCGCTCCCAGCGCTGCAGACGCAGGACCAGGGGCCACGCTGCCAGGATCGACTCGGCGCTGCAGTCGCGAAGCAGTTGCTGGACCGCTTCGCGTGCGCCGAAGCGCACCTGCGGTACCCAGTCGGCGGAACGCAACAGCGCAGCGACCAGGCTCAGATAGCAAGGGAACTGGCCGAGATTCCAGACCGCCTTCTGCCGTTCCCGACCGTCAGGGTGCGCGCACGCCAAGAACAGCAGCGACTGACGCGCGTCCTCGTTCATTGGGCACGTCAGGATGCACCGCAACGTGTCGGCTGACCATGCCGTGTCGGCTGACCATATTGCGTAGGCAGTGCTGGTCCATGTACGCAGCCGTTGGTCGATGATTGCCAGGTCGTTCGCGCCGGTCGTGGGCAGAAACGTCTCCGTGACCTCGGGGCGACGATTGCCCATCAGCGGGGCTAGCGCCTGGAGCAGGAGCTGAGGTAGGTCGGCGCAGGTGGCGGCAGGCGTAGGTGGCTGTGCGGAATCGCGGAACAGGGCGGCCACCGTGGATGGGAGCGAGGCAGGGAAGTCTCGCATCGGCGGATACCGCTGCCAAGCGCATGGGCCGCCCACTGAGGTTGGGCTTTCCGCATGCCCTGCGGCAGGCATCCTCCGTGCGCCTGCCGCAGTGCCTTTTGGTCGAGCAGTTCAGTAGCCGACGTTGAAGCGCAGGCCCTGGTTGATCGCGCAGCGATAGCCGAGGGTACTGCCGGTCTGTTGGTAGCTGGGCAGGGCGAACACGAACATGGTGAAGTCGATGCTGTTGTCCGGGTGCACCTGGTAGCGCAGGAACTGCTGGATCGGCTTGCCGTCGCGGCCGACGGTGACGTGTTCGTCGGCGAAGGACAGGGTGCCGTCGGCGGTGATGCGGTAGGCGCCGATGCGCAGGCCGCCGCGGGTCTGGCTGGGCGTGGCGCCGCCGGAGGTGGGCGTGCACTGGCTCAGGTCGATCGCCACGGCGACCGACGCGCCGCTGTCCAGGGCGCGTTGGATCTCGGTGAGCGAGCCGAGCGTGGCGTCGTCGGTGCCGGCAGGGGCGGCTGAGGCCGTGGTGGCGCTGGCGAACAGTGCGGCGGCGAGCAGGGAGGCGGACAGGGTATGCATGGTGGATGTTCCGGAGCGTGGGGGAGGGCGACGGATTGCCGGATGCAAACTAGCCAGGCGCCGATTCCGGTCAACCGACAAAATCGCGAACTTCCGGCGCCGTCACGGCGGATCTTCGAAGCAGGTCCGATTGCGCGGGCGCTGTGTCGGAATCGGCACGACACATGCGGCTTTCTGCCGAATCCACGCGCCAGCGAACCGTGCGCGCGGGCACAGCCGCGCGGCGGACGGCGCCTGCGCGTGCCGCCGCGCGCTGCGCTCGGAGCGCGTCATCGAGGCGGGCGCTCGCGGCCCGGTGCAAA
>JBEVKG010000134.1:0-6663 GCA_040509765.1 Xanthomonas sp. | reverse complement strand
CCCCCCACTAACCATTAGTGGGTGGGGGGCCCCAATACCCCTTAACCCCTGCAACTCCCGCGGTGGCGGCGGCGCTGACGCCGCCGCCGCGCCAGGGGTCCTGGCGGCGCTCTAGCCGCAGCGCACGCCGGTGATCTGATTCTTCTCGTCGACTTCGATATTGAGCCGTTCGCCGTTGAACTCCATGGTCACGGCTTGGTTCGGCTTGAGCACGCGCACGCTCTTGGCGCCGGTATCGCTGCGCGCCTGGTCCAGCAGTGCCTGCTCGGCGGCCTGGCCGACCAGGCCCTGCGCCTGCGAGGCATCGCAGGTGCCCACCGGCGGCGCTTCCGGCGCATTGGCCGGGTCCGGCGCGGCGGCCTGCTGCGCGGCGGCCTGGGCCTTGGCGCTCACCTGTTCCTGCTCGTCCGGCGGCGGCGCGCCGCAGGCGGCCAGGGCCAGCGCCAGGCAGGCCGTGCCGAGCAGGCCGGCACGCGTGGACGCACGGGAGGAAAGGAGTTTGCTCATCGGGGCTCCTGATGGATGGAGGGAAGATGGGGTGAAGCATAGAACGTGCGCCGCGCTTTGAGACCGGCCGGAGCCCTGGGCGGCGAACGGCACCGCCGGCGCGCCACGCCCGTTGCGGTGTCTGCCGGCGCGGCGCACGTTCCAACGTCGGCAGCATCGGACACGGCGCGTTCGCCACACGTTAAGCGGCACCGCCGCGCCTGGCATCACGCGCCGTAGCCGCTGCGCTGCCGACAATCCGGGCTCGTGGAACCGGCGGCGCGGGCCGCCGTTCCGGCTTCCGGAGGTCCGATGTCCAACGCGTCCCGTTCCACCGCCGCGGCCGAGGCGGCGCGCGCCCGCCAGTCCCGCCAGGCCGCCAGCAGCGCGGGCCTGGTCTACGTCAGCGACCAGGAGCCGGGCATCGCCCGCCGCCGTGCCGGCAAGGGCTTCGGCTACCGCATGCCCGACGGCAGCGCGGTGCGCGACGCCGCCACCCTGCAGCGCATCCGCCAACTGGCGATCCCGCCGGCCTATACCGAGGTGTGGATCTGCGCGCGCGACAACGGCCACCTGCAGGCCACCGGCCGCGACGCGCGCCGGCGCAAGCAGTACCGCTACCACGTCGACTGGGCGCAGGTGCGCGGCGACGGCAAGTTCGAGCGCATCGTCGCCTTCGGCCAGGCCCTGCCGCGGCTGCGCCGGCGCCTGCGCCGCGACATGGCGCTGCCGGGCTACCCGCGCGACAAGGTGCTGGCGATGGTGGTGGCGCTGATGGCCGAGACCCTGGTGCGGGTGGGCAATGCCGAATACGCGCGCAGCAACCGGTCCTACGGCCTGACCACGCTGCGCAACCGCCACCTGGCCTTCGTCAAGGGCGGCCGGGCGCGGCTGCAGTTCCGCGGCAAGGGCGGCCAGGAGCACGACATCGAGGTCGACGACGTGCACCTGGTCAAGCTGATCCGCGGCTGCCAGCAACTGCCCGGGCAGGCGCTGTTCCAGTACCGCGACGACGACGGCCAGCTGCAGCCGGTGGATTCGGGCGAGGTCAACGACTACCTGCGCGAGGCGATGGGCGAGAGTTTCACCGCCAAGGATTTCCGCACCTGGGGCGGCACCCGCGCCGCGCTGCAGCGGCTGGCCGCCTTGCCGCTGCCCGACAGCGGCGGCGAGCGCGCGCTGGCGCAGGCGCAGAACGCGGTGATCCGCGAGGTGTCCGAGGCGCTGGGCAATACCCCGGCGGTGTGCCGCAAGGCCTACATCGACCCGTGCGTGTTCGACGGCTGGCGCTGCGGGCGCCTGCACGGGCTGTGCGAAGGTGTGCGCGGCGAGCGGCAGTGGGACCTGATCACGCTGAAGTATCTGGGGCGGGCGCGCACGGCGGCGCGCAAGGCGGCCAAGGCCGCCGGTCGTCCCTCGGCCAAGGCGCCGCCGCTGCGCAAGGCCACGCGTGCCACGCGCAAGGCCGCGGCTGCGAGCCAGCTGGGCAGCGCAACCCGGGCCAAGCGCAAGCCCGCGCCCGCGCCACGCAAGCGCGCCTGAGCGCCGCCAGCCCGCGCGCAGGGCGCGGCGGGCGGGCCCAGGCGGTGCGGATCAGCCGCAATACACGGTGGTGATGTTGTTGGTCGGGCCGATCTCGACGGTCAGGCGGTCGCCGCCGGTCTCGCGCGCGCCGCGGTTGGCGCTGTCCACGCCGCTGGAGGTGGCGCCATTGTCGCTGACGCTGCTCCTGACCACCTGCACCTTGAGGCTGTCGCTGTCGACGCGGGCGCGTTCGACGGTCATGCGCGAGGCCGCCAGGCCGACCGCGCCGCGGACCTTGTCGATATGGCATTGGCCGGAGATGACGCCGTCGATGGGTTGCACCTGCGCCACCTGGGTGGTGCTGCAGGCGCCGAGCAGCAGTACGGCGGCGAACGGGGCGAGGCGGGCGAGCGGGTGGCGGATCATGGGGTGTCTCCTTCGATCGATGGCGCGAGCCTGTCGCGGCGCATGTTTGCGCCGCATGAAGAGCGCGCGCCGGCGGTTTCACCGGTCGTGGCCGCGGGCAAGGCCAGACTCGGGATTCCCCCAGCAACCGGAGCCGATCATGGCCACCTGCGATGTCTGCGGAAACGACGACGATCGGGCCTTCACCCTGACCCAGGGCGCGCGCAGCGGCACCTTCGATTCGTTCGAGTGCGCGATCCACGCCTTCGCCGCGCGCTGCAGCCACTGCGATTGCCGCATCCTCGGCCACGGCGTGCAGGCCGGTGCGCGCATGTTCTGCTGCGCGCACTGCGCCCGGCATGCCGGCGCCGGCGGTCACGCCGACCGCGCCTGACCGACGCCCGTTCCTTCCCCTCGAGGAGGGCCGCGCGACCGCGTCCTCCTCCCGCATCCGGAGTACTGCCGATGGCCTCCCGCAAGCGTCCCGCCGCCACCCCGTCCACCGCATCCAAGCGCAGCAGCGCCGCAACGTCGTCCAGCGCCAAGACCGCGCAGCGGCAGCGCGCGCTGCAACGCGCGGTCGATGCCGGCGATGCCAAGCCTAAGCCCAAGCGCGCCAAGCCGGGCGACGCCGGCCAGGCCGGACCGCGCAAACAACCGCAGCGCATGCCCAGCCAGCATCTGGCCAAGCCGGGCAACGAGCACGACCTGGCGCTGCAGCCGCGTTTCGAGGCGCCGGAGTACGTGGGCAGCGGCAAGCTGCGCGGCATGAGCGCGATCGTGACCGGCGCCGACTCGGGGATCGGGCGCGCCGTGGCGGTGTTGTTCGCGCGCGAGGGCGCGGATGTGGCGGTGCTGTACCTGGACGAACACGAGGATGCGCAGGTCACCCGCCAGCACGTCGAGAACGAAGGCCGCCGCTGCATCACCATCGCCGGCGACGTGAAGGATCCGGCGTTCTGCGAGGATGCGGTGGCGCAGACCGTGCGCGCCTTCGGCGGGCTCGACGTGCTGGTCAACAACGCCGCCTTCCAGTTGCATTGCGATGCGCTGGAAGAGCTGAGCGAGGATCACCTGCAGGAGACCTTGCAGACCAACATCGCCGGCTATTTCCACATGGCGCGCGCGGCGCTGCCGCATCTCAAGCGCGGCGCGGCGATCGTCAACAGCGGCTCGGAGACGGGGCTGTTCGGCAGCAAGTCGCTGCTGGACTATTCGGCGACCAAGGGCGCGATCCATGCCTTCACCATGGCCCTGGCCAGCCAGTTGCAGCCGCGCGGCATCCGCGTCAACGCGGTCGCACCGGGACCGGTGTGGACGCCGCTCAATCCCGCCGACAAGTCCGCCGAAGACGTGGCCGCGTTCGGCAAGCACAGCGCGATGGGGCGCCCGGCGCAGCCGGAGGAGCTGTCGCCGGCCTATGTGTTCCTGGCCTCGCCGATCACCGCCAGCTACATCAATGGCGCGATCCTGCCGGTGATGGGTGGGCCGACGGGGTGAGGTGTTGAGTGGGTTGGCGGGTGAGTTGGCTGGCGGTCGGACCCTCACCCCAACCCCTCTCCCGTGGGGAGAGGGGCTTGGCTTTTCCCTTCTCCCCTCGGGAGAAGGTGCCCCGCAGGGGCGGATGAGGGTACGGTCGCTCGAGTTCGATCTCAGCGTGTCGCTTCGCGCCGGACCCTCACCCCAACCCCTGTCCCGGTGGGAGAGGGGCTATTGACTCCCTTCTCCCATCGGGAGAAGGTGCCCCGAAGGGGCGGATGAGGGTGCGGTCGCTCATGTCACTTTGAGCATCCGCACATGTGTCTCGGCATTCCCAACCGCGCGGGGCTACGCCCGAACCCTCACCCCAACCCGTATCCCGATGGGAGAGGGGCTTTCGATCACTCCGCTTCGGCCCAGCGCGACAGATTCTGCTTCAGCATGTCGATGTCGGCCCAAGGATCCTTGCGCCGGCGTTTCAGCTTCGCCGGGACCTCGCGCAGCGTGAAGGCGTCGGCGCGATGCAGCTTGGGCAGGTCGCTCCAGGCCAGCGGCATGGCCACCGGCGCGCCGGCGCGGGCGCGCAGCGAGTACGAGGCCACCGCGGTGGCGCCGCGGCCGTTGCGCAGGTAGTCGACGAAGATGCGCTGGTTGCGCAGGCGCTTGCTGGCGGTGGCGAGGAAGCGGTCCGGTTGCGACTGCGCCAGCGCGTCGGCAAAGCCATGCGCGAAGCGCTTGGTCAGGTCCCAGTCGCAGCCCGGCGCCAGCGGCACCACCACGTGCAGACCCTTGCCGCCGGAGACGCGCAGGAACGACGCCAGGTCCAGTTGCGCGAGCAGCGTGCGGATATCGGTGGCGGCGCGCTTGACCTCGGCGAACGGCACGTCCGGCCCCGGGTCCAGGTCGAACACCACACGGTCGGCGCGCTCCGGCTGCGCGGCATGCGCGCCCCAGGGGTGGAATTCCAGGGCGTTGAACTGCACCAGCTCCAACAGTCCGGCCGCGTCCTCGACCACCAGATACTCGGCCTGGGTGCCGCTGTCCTCCTTCAGCTTCACCGACGACACCAGTTCCAGCCCGGCGGTGTGATGCTTCTGGAAGAAGCACGCGCGCTCGGCGCCGGCCGGGCAGCGGATGATCGACAGCGGCCGGCCGGCGATTTCCGGCAGCAGGTGATCCATCACCGCGCTGTAGTAGTCCCAGACCTCGCGCTTGGTCGCGCCGATGTCGGGGAACACGACACGATCCGGGCTGGATAGCGCCGGCGGGGTGCGCGCGCTGTCGGCGCTCGCGCCGCCGCGCTTGTTGCGCCTGGCGCCGCTCGCCTTCGCAGCACCCGCCTTGGCTACGTTCGCTGCCTTTGCCGCCTTTGCCGCTTTCGTGGATTTAGTCGCTTTGGCCGTTTCGTTCGTGCTGGCTTTCCTGGCCGGCGGCGTTGCGCGCGCGGCCGCCGCGCGTGGCGCCGCTGCGTCGCCCTCGCCGCCGAGATCGGCGATGGTCTTGTCCGGGCGCACCGCCTTCAGCGAGGCCTGGCGCAGCAAGTGCTGCCCACCGATGCCGCGGTAGAACACCTCCACCACGAAGCGCGGTGCGAACCAGCGCGCGCTGCGCAGGTCGGTCTCGGTGGTCGGCACGTACACGCTGGGCGTGGCGCTGCCAGCCTTGCCGATCAGCGCGGTCAGCTCGCGCAGCAGGGCGTCGGAGAAGCCGGAGCCGACCCGCCCGACGTAGCGCCAGCCGTGCTCGGGATCCGGCCGCGCCAGCAGCAGCGCACCGAAGCCGCTGCGGCTGCCCTTGGGCGCGGTGCAGCCGACCACCGCGAATTCGTCCGAGCGCAGCTGCTTGGTCTTGCGCCAGTCGTCGCTGCGGCCGCCGTGGTAGCCGCGGTCGGCGCGCTTGGAGACGATGCCCTCGAAGTGCTGCGCGCCGGCGAGCCGGAACGCGGCGTCGCCATCGCCGTCGATGTGCGAACTGAAGGCCAGGTGCCCATCGGCGTCCTGCAGCAGCCGCTGCAGCAGCGCCTTGCGCGCGGACAGCGGCGCGGCGGCGATGGCGATGCCGTCCAGGTGCAGCAGGTCGAACAGGGCCAGCGCCAGCGTGCCCTGGCGTTCGCCGGACAGCACCGCCTGCAGCAGGTTGAAGTCTTCCTTGGTCCCCTTGCCGGCGATCAGTTCGCCGTCCAGCGCCGCCGAGCGCAGGCCCAGCGCGGCGATGGCGTCGCGGATCTCGGGGATCCTGTCGGTCCACTCGATCGCGTTGCGCGACCACAGCCGCACCACGCCGTCGGCGACGGTGGCCAGGATCCGGTAGCCGTCCCACTTGATCTCGTGGATCCACTGCGCGCCCTGCGGCGGCGCGTCGCCGAGCCGGGCCAGTTGCGCCACGAACGGCCCGTCCGGCGCCGTGGCCGGCACCGCGCCGGGCAGCGCCTGGGCGTGCTTGGCCCAGTTCGTCCGCCGGCCCTTGCGCGCCGGCGCGGCGACGACCGTGGCGTTGCGTTTGTCGGCTTTGCCGGCGCCGGCACGCTTGACGTCCTGCGCCGGCGCCGCGGTGACGCCGGCCAGCAGGTCGTCCGCCTCCAGCGCGCTGGCGAAGGCGTCGTCGTCCTTGAACAGCAGCCACTGCGGTTGTCGTGCCGGCTTGCCCGAGAGCACCAGGTGCCAGCCGCCCTTGAGCTTGTCGCCGAAGAGTTCGAAACGCAGGTGGCCCTTGCGCAACTGCGCCTCGGCATCGCCGTCGGTGGACCAGACGCCCTGGTCGAAGCGGGCG
>JBEVKG010000133.1:0-6600 GCA_040509765.1 Xanthomonas sp. | reverse complement strand
GGGTCAGCGCCGGCGCATCGTCGCGATACTCGGCCACGTACTTGACCACGCCGGCACCGATGCCGCCGCCGGCCACGACCGCCAGCAGCGACATCAGGCTGGTGAACTGGCCGAGCCGGGCGACCCCGGCCGGGCCGGCGTACATCGCAACCAGCTTGAGCACCAGCAAGGCGGCCAGCAGCTTGGCCGCGGTGGCCACGCCGCTGTACACGCCGCTGCGCAGCACGTTCATGCCGCCACGCCGCCGAAACGCTGGCAGGCGCCGATCACCTGCGCTACCGCCGCCGCGTCCAGGGTCGGGCCGATCGGCAGGCTGAGCACTTCGGTAGCGAGCCGCTCGCATCGCGGCAGCTGCAGCGTCGCCAGTTCCGGATAGGCCGGCTGCCGATGCGGCGGCGTCGGGTAATGCACCTGGCAGTGCACACCCTGGGCCTGCAGATGCTGTTGCAGCGCATCGCGCTGTGCACAGCGCACCACGAACAGATGCCAGGCATGTGCGGCAGGATCGTCCACCTGCGGCAAGGCGATCTGCGGATGCGCGATGCCGTCCAGGTAGCGCCGGGCGATCGCGCGGCGCGCAGCGATGTCGGCATCCAGGTGGCGCAGCTTGACCCGCAACAGCGCTGCCTGCAGTTCGTCCAGGCGTGAGTTCACCCCCTGCAGCAGATGTCGGTACTTGACGTCCGAGCCGTAGTTGCGCAGCACCCGCAATTGCGCCGCCAGCGCGTCGTCGTCGGTGGTCACCGCGCCGCCGTCGCCCAGGGCGCCCAGGTTCTTGCCGGGGAAGAAGCTGAAGCCGGCGGCGTCGCCGAAGCTGCCGGCATGGCGGCCAGCGCGGCGCGCACCATGCGCCTGCGCCGCGTCCTCGAGCAGCAACAGCCCGTGACGCTCGGCGATGGCGCGCAGCGTGGCCATGTCGGCCAGTTGCCCGTACAGGTGCACCGCCAAAATCGCCTGGGTGCGCGGGCCGATCGCCCGTTCCACCTGCGCCGGGTCCAGGTTGAAGCTGGCCGCGTCCGGCTCCAGCGGCACCGGCCGCAGCCGGTTCTCGCTGATCGCCAGGAAGCTGGCGATGAAGGTATTGCCGGGCACCAGCACCTCGTCGCCTTCGCGCAACCGGCCCAGCGCACGGTAGCCGCGCAGGATCAGGGTCAGCGCGTCCATGCCGTTGCCGACGCCGATGGCGTGGGCGGTGCCACAGTAGGCGGCGAACTCGCGTTCGAAGGCGTCCAGTTCCTCGCCGAGCACATACCAGCCGGAATCGATCACCCGCGCCGCTGCGGCCTTCAGTTCGTCGGCATAGCGCGCGTTGCTGGCGCGCAGGTCGAGGAACGGCACGCTGGCCGGCGGCAGGCTCATGGCAACTCCCAGCGGTAGAAATCGTGGACCACGGCGCGCGCGCCGAAGCGCTCCTTCTGCTCGACCAGGCCGGCATTGAGCACCTGCCCCTGTTGCTCGGTGGAAATGCCCAGGCTGAGGACATCGCGCTGCGCGTAGACCTGCTCGATCAGCTCGGCCAGCAGCAGGCTCAGCGCATCGGCGCGGCGGCCCTGCTCCGAGCAGGCCAGGTACTGGGTGTGGACGACGTGGCCGAAGTCGTACACCAGGGTGCCGGCGAGCAGGTCCGCGCCGTCGCGCACTTCGTACGGCACGATCTGCGCCGGGAAGCGCGCGCACAGCAGGCGCAGTTCGTCCAGGCTGTGGGTCGGGCGCGCGCCGTGGCGTTGCAGCACCTCGCCCAGCAGCGCATGCAGCGGCGCCGGGTCGTCCACGCGCTGCACGCGCAGCCCGGCGCGGCGCGCCTTGGCCACCGACCGCTTGCGCGCGGCGGCGAAGCGCGGCGGTGCGCGCAGCGGCACCGCCGAGGACAGGTCGCGGCGCTGCAGGCGCGCGCCGAGCCGGTGCAGCGCGTACAGGTCCTCTTCCGCCGGGCTGCGGTGGAACAGATGCGGCACCGCCTTGTACAGCAGCGTGCGCACGCCGATTGCGCGGTAGTGCGCGGCGATGCACTCGAACGCCTCCAGCGTCGCCGTCGCGCGCAACGCGTGGGTCGACACCAAGCCGGCATAGCTCAGGCCGGCGTGGCTGGTCACCGCGTCACCATCACGGTTGGCCGGGAACACCGCCACTGGCGCACCGGCGTCCTCGACCAGCAGGGAGGCGTCGACGAAGCGCGCCGCGTGGTAATCCATGTAGCCGCGCCGGTGCAGCAGATTGCCGTTGCGCGAGGCCTCCACCACGGCGTCCCATGCCGGCGCGTCGGCAGCCGTATACGCCCTAACCGACAGCATCGGCGTCCTCCCAGACCGTGCCGGCCGGCAACGCCGCCTCGGCCACGCCGAAGCCGTCGCGGCCCATGTCGTTGCCGTTGTAGAACAGCAGCAGCCGCTCGCCGTGGCGGATCAGCGCCGGATAGCACAGCGTGCGCGCGTCCCAGCCCTCGGCCGACAGCGGCAGGCCCAGCGCAGCGTCGCAGCGCTGCCAGCGGCGGCCGTCGTCGCTGACCGCCATGCCCGGCAGATAGGCACCGTCGCGGCGGCCATGGGTGAAGAGCATCAGGTAGCGGCCATCGTGCCGGTACACCCGCGGGCGGCCGATACGGTACTCGTCGTCCTGCGGCTGCAGGCAGACCGTGTCCTGCCGCGGAATCGCCTGCAGGTCGTCGGTCTCCACGCAGCGGATGTGGTAGCGCGGATAGGGCGTGCCGCCGATCCATTCCCAGTCGTCGCCCACCGCGTACCACAGCCGCCAGCGGCCTGCCGCGTAGCGCGCCGCATGCACCGCAGCGATCGTGCTGCGGCCCGGCGCGCGGTCCAGCAGCGGCGTGTCCTGGCGGCGCTGGAACGACGCGCCGCCATCGCGGGACACCGCCAAGCCGGTGAAGGCCAGGAACTTGGCACGGGCCACCTGCTGGAAGCCGACATAGAACATGCACACGCCGTCCGGTCCGTGCACCACGTCGCCGAGGATCATGCCGTTGTCGTCGAAACAGCCGGCACGGCCGATGTCCAGCACCGGCTCGGCGCTGACGCCGAGCACCTCGGTCGGGTCGTCGGCGCGCACGTCGACGTAGCCGATGCGGCTGACCCCGGCGTCGTCGCGGAAGCCGGCATAGATCCGCAGACGTTCGGCATCCAGCCGCAGCGGGGTCGGCGTCAGCGCCGAATGCCGCATCCAACCGCCGACGCCGTCGCGCGCGGTGTCGAACACCAATCCGCGTCTGTGCCAGGCGAACATCGGCCTCACAGCTCCACGTCGAAGCTGGACTTGCCGGCTACCGCCCGCGCCGGCGCACCGACGTAGACGCGTCCCGGCTCGGTGTCGCGGGTCAACAGCGCGCCGGCGCCGATCACGTTGTCCGCGGCCACCCTGACCCGGTCGCTGAGCGTGGCATTGACCCCGACGAAGCTGCCCGCGCCGATCTCGCAATAGCCGGAAATCACCGCATGCGAGGCCACGAACACGTGGTCGTGGATCACCGTGCGGTGGCCGACATGATTGCCGCTCCACAGGATGCAGTTGGCGCCGACCCGGGTGAACGGCTGCAGCACGTTGTGCTCGAACACGAAGCAGTGTTCGCCCAGTTCCACGTTGCGCCAGACGAAGGCATGCGAACTGACGTAGCTGGCCATGCGGTAGCCGCGGCGCTTGGCGTCGAGATAGAAGCGCATGCGCAGCCGGTTCAGCCCGCTGGCGGGAATCGCCACGAATACCTCCACCTGCGACGGCGGATACAGCCGCTCGAGCTCCTCGTAGGCCACCACCGGCAGGCCGGCCAGGGTCGGCGCGGACAGATAGGCGCGCTCCACGCTGAAGGCCAGCACGGCGTAGTCGCTGTCGTGGGTGAAGTACTCGCAGGCGATCTGCGCAAGTTCGCCGGCGCCGACGATGACCAGGGGGCGCGCCATCGCCTAGGCCTCCTGCCGGCGCATGCCCGCCGCTTCGCGCAGGAACTCGTCGTAGTCGAAGATGTAGTCGGTGGGGTCGTAGGCCTGGTCGGCCAGCACCATCAGCACGCAGTCCTCGCTGAAGTCGTAGAGATCGCGCCAGACCATGCTGCCGAGCAGCAGGCCCTGCCGCGGATCGTCCAACACCACCTGCGACGGACCGCTGCCGTCGTCGAGCAGGAACGACACCGAGCCGTGCAGCGCCACCGCCAGCTGGTTGAGATGGCGGTGCGCATGCTGGCCGCGGTGCACACCGTTGCGGGTGGCGAACAGGTAGTACACGCGGCGGATGTCGAAAGGCACGTCGCGCTGTTGTTCCAGCGCCACGAGCTGGCCGCGCGCGTCGCCGTGCGTCCGCAACTGGATTCGTTCGATTGCCATCAGAGTGCCCGACCGGGCTCCACATCGGAGTGTCCAGGCTGAGTGCCGCCGGTCTGCGGAAAGGTTGCGCGGTGCCGACGCGCACCGCGACGCAACCTTTCGCCGCGGCACCGGCACCCATCGACGACCACCGCTGCAGCGATGCCCCGCCGGCATCGCGCCGCGCCCGCCCTCGCCGCCTCCAAGGACACCGCGTACCGCCATGACCTCGCCCACGCCGGCCGCTCCGCAACCGCCTGTTTCCGCTCCCGCCGCGTCGGCGGCCCTGCCGCGGCCGATGGTGTGGCTGCACTGGCTCACCGTGCTGTGCCTGGTGCTGGCGGCGGGGCTGATCCTGCTGCGCGAAGAGGTCGACGGCCGCATGTGGCGGCAGTGGCTGCTGGAAGGCCACCGCCACTTCGGCCTGTTCGTGCTCGGCCTGTTCTGCGTGCGCGTGGCGCTGCGGATGCGCCTGGGCAAGCGCCACGACCCGGAGGCCGGCTCGGCGCTGATGCGCTTCATGGCCGGCGCCACCCACGTGGTGATGTATGCGCTGCTGCTGACCCTACCGGTGCTGGGCTGGGCGCTGAGCCAGTCGATGGGCAAGCCGGTGCATCTGTTCGGCGCCACCCTGCCGGAGCTGGTCGCCCCCGATCCCGATCTCGCCGACACGCTCGGCGCCTGGCACGTGGATGCGGCATGGCTGCTGCTCGGCCTGATCCTGCTGCACATCGGCGCAGCGCTGTGGCACCACCTCGTCCGCCGCGACGCCGTGCTGCAACGCATGGTGCCGTTCCTGCGCCGCCGCTGAGCCGCTGCTCCCCTCCCCGTTTGCGTCCGTCGCCGCCCCCACCCGCCCGCCAAAGGACTTTCCGCATGCGCCAGGCCCCGTCGTCCCCCTCCACCTCCTCCCGCAGCGACAGGACCCGCGGCGCCGAGCAGGCGCTGCTGTGGTCGGCACTGGGCTCGCTGCTGCTGGTGCTGAGCCCGCGCGCGGCCGCGGTGCCGGCGTTCGCGCGACAGACCCGCTCGTCCTGCGCCGACTGCCACATCGGCGCCTACGGCCCGGCACTGACGCCGTACGGCATGCGCTTCAAGCTCGGCGGCTATACCGACAGCGACGGCAACGGCACCAAGATCCCGGTCTCCGCGCAGCTCACCGCCAACCGCAGCGTGCCGGCGCGCGGCGAGAGCCGCACCCGCTTCAGCGAGGCCGACCTGTACCTGGCCGGACGCATCACCGACAACGTCGGCGGCTACGTCAAGGTCACCACCACCAACAACGGCAAGAACGACTACACCACCCGCCTGGACAACGTGGACCTGCGCGCGGTGGTCAAGCGCTTCCAGCTCGGCGGCAAGGACACCCTGCTCGGCGTCAGCGTCAACAACAATCCCGGCAGCCAGGACCCGATCGGCATGCTGCCCAACGCCTCCGGCCTGGGCCCGGCCTCGGCCTATGCCGGCTCGACCACCCTGCTCAACCAGTCGTCGCTGTCCAACCGCGTGATCGGCACCAGCGTCTATGGCCTGTATGACCGCAACTGGTACGGCGAGCTCGGCACCTACACCGCCCTGCCGGTGTCGACCCAGGACGACCTGGGCTACGCCGTCGGCGGCGACCCCGGCAAGCTCAGCGACACCGGCTACCTGCGCCTGAGCTACATGAAGGATCTCAAGCGCCAGTTCTTCTCCGCCGGCGTGGTCGCGCTGACCACGCGCCGGCAGCTGCCGCGCAGCACCGGTCCGCGCGACGACTTCACCGATCTCGGCTACGACCTCAACTACCAGTTCCTGGGCACCCGCGAGCACATCCTCAAGCTCGGCTACCTCAACATCTACGAGCGCCGCCGCTACGGCAGCGCGTTGATCGACCCGACCGACCCGACCGTGGCCGGCCCGCGCCGGGCCAGCGTGCGCGACCAGTCGATCAGCCTCAACTACACCTACAAGCAGAGCTACAGCCTGTTGCTGGCGCACTTCATCAACACCGGCTCGGACGATCCGTTCCGCTACCGCCCGTACGGCGCTCCGGACACCACCAGCAACCTGATCAGCGCCTCCTGGGCACCGTTCGGCAAGGACGACAGCTATTCGTCGATCTCCAACCTGCGCCTGTCCGCGACCTGGTTCCGTTTCAGCAAGTTCAACGGCAGCACCGGCAACGTGTTCGGGGCCACCCCGGTCACCCGCCCGCGCGACCTCAACCAGTTCGCGCTGAGCCTGAGCCTCGCCTTCTAGCGCGTGTGATGTGCCTTGCGACGAGGGCGACGCGTTGGCCGTCCGCAGCGCG
>JBEVKG010000132.1:0-3889 GCA_040509765.1 Xanthomonas sp. | reverse complement strand
ACCAGGGCCGCCGCGACGATCATCGATGTAAGGACACCGATACGCATCTTTTCTTACTGCGCCGTGTAGACGATCTCGACGCGACGGTTCTGCGACCAGCAGGACTCGTTCGACTCGGTGCAGACCGGACGCTCTTCGCCGTAGCTGACGACGGTCAGCTGCGCAGCCGAGCCACCGTTGGCCTGCAGCGCCGAGGACACGGCGTTGGCACGACGCTCGCCCAGGCCCATGTTGTACTCGCGCGAACCGCGCTCGTCGGTGTTGCCCTGCAGGGTGATGCGCGAGGACGGACGGTCACGCAGGTACTTGGCGTGGCACGCCATGATCGCCTGGAACTCCGGCTTCACGGCATCCTTGTCCAGGTCGAAGTAGACCACGCGCTGACGCAGGCAGGAATCGGTATCCAGGTCGCCCGGGCCATACAGACCGGAAGTCGACGGACCGGTCGGGGCGGTGGTGCCGGTGGTGCCGGTGGTGTCGGTCTGGGGCTGTTCCTTGACCTTCTTGGCGCAGCCGGCCAGAGCTGCAACGGACAACAGCGAAACAAGCAGAACGCGGGTGGTCTTGTTCATGGGGATACCTTGTGGCTCCTGGGCCGATGAGGGGTTCAACAGCGAAATATTAACACCAAACTTACATGTCAACGTGCAGTGCGATACGGCGACCAGGACGGCTCGCGCACGTCGCCATCGGCGAGCACCAGGCGCTGCCGCACGCGGGCATCGGCCGAGACCGCGTACAGCACGCCACGGCCGCCTTCACGCGCCGCATACAGCACCATGCTGGCGTTGGGGGCGAAGCTCGGCGACTCGTCCAGCGAGCCGGTCGACAGCGTGCTCCAGCGCGGCGAACCCAGGCTGCGGTCCATCATCGCGATCTTGTAGGTGTTGCCGCTGCCCTGGGCCACCACCAGCTTGTTGCCGTCGAAGGACACGCTCGGGGTGGCGTTGTAGTTGCCCTGGAAGGTGATGCGGGTGGCGCTGCCGCCGGTCGCCGCGACCTGGTAGATCTGCGGGCGGCCGCCGCGGTCGGAGGTGAAGTAGATGCTGTTGCCGTCCGGCGCCCAGGTCGGCTCGGTGTCGATGCCGAAGTGGTTGGTCAGCTGGGTCAGCTGCTTGCTGCCCAGGTCCATCACGTAGATCTCCGGGTTGCCGCTGCGCGACAGCGCCAGCGCCAGCTTCTTGCCGTCCGGCGAGAACGACGGGGCGCCGTTGATGCCGCGGAAGCTGGACACCAGCTGGCGCGCACCGGTGGCGATGTCCTGGATGTAGATCGAGGAGTTGCCGCGCTCGAAGCTCACGTAGGCCAGCTTCTTGCCGTCCGGGCTCCAGTTCGGCGACAGCAGCGGCTCGGCCGAGCGGACGATGGTCTGCGGGTTGTAGCCGTCGGAGTCGGCCACCATCAGCGCGTAGCGCATCGCCCCGCCCTTGCCGCTGGCGGTGACGTAGGCGATGCGGGTCCAGAACGCGCCGCGCACGCCGGTGATCTTCTCGTAGATGGCGTCGGCCATCTGGTGGGCGACGTCGCGCATGGCGTTGGCACGGGCGGTCATGGCCAGGCCGAGCATGCGCTCGCCCTTGCCCACGTCGAACAGTTCGTACTCGACGCGGTAGGCGCCTTCGCCGGCGTCCATCACCCGGCCGACGACCAGATAGCTCTGCTTGAGCGCGCGCCAGGTGGCGAACTGCACCTCGCTGCCGCGGGTCGGACGCTCGACGATCTGCGATTCGGGCAGGTTACGGAACTGGCCGGAGCGATCCAGGTCGGCGCGGACCACGGCGGCGACGTCGGTGCTCGGCGGGGTCGCCGATCCCTGGTACGGCATCGGCACGACGGTGATCGGGGTCGCCGAGGCATTGCCGCCGACGATGTCGATTTCCAGGCCCTTGTCCTGCGCGGACGCGGCGAGAGGCAACAGCAGGGCAGTCAGAACGGCAAGCCAGCGCGGCAGTTTCTTCATGGGTCGCTCAGCAGGATCGGAAAGGCGCAAGAGATAACAATGCGCGGGTGAACGTATTCGCAATCATGAACCATCGTCATGTGAAGCGGATGGCAGGACGCCGCACATTATCGCCCATCGCATGTCGGTTGGATGGCCAGGGCGCCGCCGAAACCGCGTCGCCGCGGCCGCTCAACGGTCCTGGGCCGTGAAGTTGAAGGTCAGGTTGCGCGAGAACACGGTCTCGAAGCCGTGGTAGGGCAAGGGCTGGGCGCGCAGGACCGCCGCCTCGATCGAGCGGCGGCCGGCCTCGTCGTAGGGACAGTCGGGGCTGACCTTGGCCTCCATCACCTGCCCGCCGGGGATCTGGGTGATCGAGATCTTGCACTTCTGCCCCAGCGGCACCGAATCCGGGCGCACCCACTGGCTCAGCACCGCCTGCTGGATCGCCGCGCTGTACTTCGCCAGTAGGTCGGTGTTGGTGCCGTTCTGGCCCGGCGCCGGCTGTGCGGTGGTGGCCGCGGCCGCCGACGCCTTCTTGGCGTTCAGGTCGGCGATCTGCTGCAGCTTCTGCTCGGCCAGCCTGGCCTCGCGCTGGGCCTGCTCGCGCTGCTTGCGGATGTCGGCGATCTTCTTCTGCCGCTCCTCTTCCTGCTGCGCGGCCAGGCGCTGCTTCTGCTCGGCCTCCTGCTGACGCTTCTGCTCGGTCAGGTCGATCTGTTCCTGGCGGCGCTTGGCTTCCTGCTCCTGCTTTTCCTTTTCCTGGGAGATCGCGGTGCGGGTGGCGCGGTCCTGGTCGACCTTGTCAGGGACCGGAACGAAGTCCTGGGCCTTCTGCTGCTGCGGCGTCGGCGCCTGCTGCGGCTTGGGCGTGGGAATCGGCTGCGGCGGCGGCACCGTGTCTTCCTCGGCGACGTCCTTGACCGGCTCGGGCAGCGGCTCGGGCAAGGGCTTGGGCGCGTCCTTGACCGCCTTCTGCGCCGAGCGCACGTCGGCGGCCGAGACCACCAGCGAGGCCTCGACCATCGGCGAACCGGCGGCCGGTTCGACCTGGCGCACCGGCGACCACCACCAGGCCAGGAAGAACAGCAGTGCGATCAGCACATGCACCAGCAACGCCAGCGCGATCCCGAGGATCAGGCCCTTGTCGTCGCCGCGTTGCTGCGGCGGGCGGGAATCGGCTTCAGCGTGCATTGTTTCCGGGCTGACTCATCAGGCCGACCTTGGGCACACCGGCCTGCTGCAGCATGACCATGGTGTCCATGACCAGTTGGTAGTTGGAACTGCCGGGCGCGGCGACGAACACCGGCACGTCCTTGTTCTGGCCGACGAACGCCTGGATCTTCGCCTTCAGCTCCGGCGCGGCGATCTTCTCCGGCTTGCCGTCCTGCAGGGTCAGCGTATAGCGGCCCTCGGCATCGACGGTGACGATCACCGGATCCTTCTTGCTCTCCACCGAGCGGGCGGTGGAATCGGGCAGGTCCACGTCCACGCTCAGGCTGAGCAAGGGCGCGGTGACCATGAAGATGATCAGCAGCACCAGCATCACGTCGATGTACGGCACGACGTTGATCTCGGACTTGAGCTTGCGGCGCTTGCGGCGGGAAATGGCGGCAGTCATGCGGGAATCCTGGGAGTCGTGGGCGGGCGGGCGACGTTCAGTCGCCGCTGGCCTGGCGCTGCAGGATGGAGCTGAACTCTTCGGAGAAGGTCTCGAAGCGCACCGCCAGCCGCTCGACGCGGGTGGTGAAGCGGTTGTAGGCCCACACCGCCGGGATCGCCACGAACAGGCCGATGGCGGTGGCGAACAGCGCTTCGGAGATACCCGGCGCGACCGCGGCGATGCCGGCCTGCTGGCCGCTGTTGATCATGTCGTGCATGGTCACCATGATGCCGAACACGGTGCCGACCAGGCCCACGTAGGGCGCGGTGGAACCGATGTTGGCGAGC
>JBEVKG010000131.1:0-3305 GCA_040509765.1 Xanthomonas sp. | reverse complement strand
CGCCGAAGCGCACGACTTCGCCGCTGTCGAGGTCAACCGATATGACGTAGAGCGTGGCATCGAGGTCGCGGCAGTCATTGCTGCGCCCGCGCCGGGTGAAGACATCGCGCCGGAATTCCTCGACGCGGGCATTGTCGAACAGCCCGGTCGGCACCAGGCCGCCGAAGCGCATCAGCAGGTCCGACCAGCGCGCTTCCTTGCCCGAGAAGAGCATGTCCTGGCCCCACTGCGCGGCCAGGCGCGGCAGGCCGGCGGCACGGCGCAGGTACTCGAAGATCGCCGGGCGCAGGAAGGTCTCGGGCCGGAACTGCACGTCGTCGCTGTCGCCGGTGATGAAGATCCGGCACATCTGCGCGGTATCCATGCGGTTGGCCAGCCCGGCGGCGAGGAACGCGCCGCTGCTGACGCCGACGTAGCTGTCGAGACGGGTCAGGTCGAGGCCGTCGAGCGCTTCGTCGAGCGCGCGCAGGGCGCCCAGCTCGTACATGCCGCCGATCGGGCCGCCGCCGGCGACCGCCAGCCCAATCTTGCTGGGACTGCCATCGGTATGGTTGCGCGGCCGGTGCCGGGCGGAGTGGACTGACAGCATGGAGGCACGCGTCGCGGGAATGACCCGAGTGTAGCCGGGTTCTCTCCGGCCTTCCGGGGTGCCGGGTATGATCGGCCCCGATGTCCCCACACACGCCCCAAGGCAGCCATCGTCGTCGCCCGCTGGCGCAAAGGCTGCAGTGGCTGCTGCGCGAGCACCATGCGCTGCACGACCCGGCCCAGGAGCCCCGCAACCGCCTGCGCTGGCTGCCCGAAGTCCGGCGTTGGCAGGCGCGACGGCTGGAGGCCAGCTTCGATCGCTTCCTCAGCGACCCCCGGCGCCGGCCGGCGGCCCAGTTCTTCCTGAGTGACGTCTACAACGACCACGATTTCAGTCGCCGCGATGCCGACATCGCCAAGGTCCTGCCGATGATGCAGCGCCTGGTGCCGACCAGCCTGCTGGAGACCGTGGCCGACGCGATCGAACTGGGCCTGCTGACCCACGCCTTCGACCTGCGCATGGCCGGTGTCCTGCAGGAGATCGGCGGGCAGCGGCGCAAGCTCGACGCCGAACTGTATGCGCGGGCTTACCGCGAGGCGGGGCTGCCACGGTTGCGATCGCACCAGATCGACCTGATCGCCCGTGTCGGCCTGGGGCTGGGCAGCGCGTTGCGACTGCCCGGTATCTCGATGCTGCTCAAGCTTTCACACGGCCCGGCGAAGGCGGCCGGCGTGTCGGAGCTGCAGGGGTTCCTGGAGCGTGGCTTCGAAGCCTTCTCGAAGCTGGGCGATGTGCGCAGCTTCATCGCCGAGATCGAGGAGGACGAGCGCGCGGTGTCCAGGCGCCTGTTCGAAGGCGAGCCGGACCCGTTCCGCGGCCAGATAGCCTGACCGCTCGGAGCTTCAGGCGAAGCGTTCGTCGAGCACGCGCTTGATCTCGGCCTCGATCGGGCCTTTCATCGTGCTCAGCAGGAAGCCCAGCTTCGCCGTCACGTGAAGTTCTTCAGGCTCCAGCGCGATGTGGCCGTCGACGCCGCTGCGGTTGAAGTTGAGGACGTCGCCGGCCCAGGCGTACTCCATGCCGAAACGCTCGGACAGTTTCTCGGCCACTTCCTGCACGGCCTGGCGGGCCTGCTCGGGCGAGAGCGAATGGGCGTGGTGGATATCGATGTTCGACATGGCTGGGTCCTCCGAAGTGCCGGTATTGTGCGGGCACCGCCCCCTGCATCCAAGTGTGTGACGCATGCTAGATTGCGCGGGCGTGAATTCCCTAAGACTGCGATTCCAGAACCGAGAACATGCCGACCTGGCGCTGAGCCCGGGCGTGCATGCCATTGGCTACGACAGCCAGGGCGCGCTGCGTCCGGGTTCCATCGATGCTGCCCTGGTGCAGTTCTGCGTGGACCGCCGTGGCGTGTGGCTGCAGGTGCGTGAAGGCGCACGCGGCCTTCACGTCAACGGCCGCCCGGTGCGGCGGATGGCGATGCTGCGCGTCGGCGACGCGATCTTCGTCGACGGCATCGAACTGCTGCTGCTCGCCGCCGATCCGCTGCCGGCACCGGTCGACTACGGATTCTCCGGCGGCGCCGACACGCGCATGCTGCTGCGCGGCGTCGGTGGTCCGCACCACGGCCGCAGTTTCACCCTCGACCGTGCGCGCACGGTAGGCCGCGCCGGCGAGTGCGACATCCGCATCAACGAAGCCTCGTTCGCCGATCGCCATGCCCGCCTTGAGGCCCATGCCGACGGCGTCGTGCTGCGCGACCTGGGCTCGGTCGAAGGCAGCATCGTCAACGGCCGGCCGGTACGGCACGCGCTGCTGCAGCCCGGCGACCAGCTGGTGTTCGGCAACCAGCACCGCTTTGTGGTCGAGGCCCCGGTGCAACGCCTTGCCGGCGTCGAGGCCAATGCGCCGACGCCGGTGCGGTCCTTGCCGGTGGAAGAGGCGCGGGCACCTTCGGCCTTGCCGCGTTCGGTCCGGCGCATGCCGTGGCTGCTGCTGGCGGCCCTGCTGATCGCCGCCGCGCTCAGCCTGCTGTTGCTGTACGGCGCGCGTTGATCGCCCGCAGCTTCTTCCACCCGCGCCAGCCCAGCAGCACTGCCAGGATGCCGGCGTACAGCGCCGGTTCGCGGATGTCGGATTTCACCAGCCACCAGAAGTGCAGCACCGCCAGCACGGCGATCACGTACACCAGCTGGTGCAGGCGGGCCCAGTCGCGGCCGAGCCTGCGGATCGCCGCCTGTGTCGAGGTGATTGCCAGCGGCAACAACAGCAGCCACGCGGCGAAGCCGACGGTGATGTAGGGGCGTTTGACGATCTCCTCGAAGATCTGGGTCCAGTAGCCGCGCAGGTCGAGCACCAGGTAGGCGCTCAGGTGCAGCGTTGCGTACGTGAAGGCGTACAGCCCCAGCATCCGGCGGAAGCGCAACAGCGCCGGCTGGTTGCTGAGCTGCCGCAGCGGTGTGATCGCCAGGGTGATCATCAGGAACCGCAGTGCCCACAGACCGAGCCGGTGCTCGATCGCCGCCACCGGGTCGGCGCCGAGGCCGCCGCTGCCGGTCAGGAACTCGTCGCGGATCTGCCACGCCAGGATCGCCGCCGGCGTGAGCGCCAGCAGGTGCACCAGGGTCTTGCTGGCGAACAGGGCCCGCGGGCCGGGTCGCCACACTTTCATGCCAGCCACGCCGTCAGAACCACTTCTTCAGGTCGAGGCCGGTGTACATGCCGGCGACCTGGTCGGCGTAGCCGTTGAACATGCGTGTCGGGATGCGTTCGG
>JBEVKG010000130.1:0-3256 GCA_040509765.1 Xanthomonas sp. | reverse complement strand
TCACCGGCGTGCGTCTGGTCGTGCGCGACGACGGGCCCGGCGGCGCGCCGGCCGACCTGGCGCGCCACACCCAGCGCGGCTTCCGGGTCCTGGGTACCGCCACGCAGGGCAGCGGGCTGGGCCTGTCGCTGGTCGAGCGCATCGTCGCCCTGCATGGCGGGACCCTGCAGTTCGCATCGGACGAGGGCGCCGGCATGACGGTGGCAGCGACCTTGCCGCAGGGCAGGGCGGCCTGATCGGCGTCGGCGGAGGCCGGCATCAGATTCGCTTCAGTTTCGCGTGGTCCCATGGCGTCCGTGGCGATCGGCCATGCCCTTTCACTGGAGTCCCCCCATGCGCAAGCCCATCCTGCCTGCCCTTGCCCTCACCGTCCTTGTCGCGCTGCCTGCCGGCCAGGCCATGGCGCAGTACACCGGCCCCAGCAGCGTGCAGTTGACCACGGTCAAGCAACTGCTCGATCAGGGCAAGGACGACCAGCAGGTCGTGCTGCGCGGGCGCATCGTCTCGCACGACGGCGGCGACCGCTATACCTTCCGCGACGCCACCGGCAGCATCAAGGTCGAGATCGACGCGCATCGCCTGCCTGCCGGGCGCCCGTTCGACGACAAGGTCCAGGTCGAACTGCTGGGAGAACTCGACAAGGACCTGCGTTCCCTCGAAGTCGACGTGGACGAAGTGCGCTTCCTGCGCTGACCCGTCGCGGCCCGGCCTGCCGGCAGCACCCGCCGCCGGCGCCGCGAGCCCCCGCTGCGCAGCGCCTCCCGCTGCGGCTATGCTGCGCGCCATGTCCACGCCCGCTGCCGCCTGTGTCCTTGTCGTCGAGGACGAATCCGCCATCGCCGACACCGTGCTGTACGCGTTGCGCAGCGAGGGTTACCAGGTGCGCCACTGCCAGCTCGGGCGCGAGGCCCTGGCGCAGTTGCGCGAGGGCGGCATCGACGTGGTGGTGCTGGACGTGGGCCTGCCGGACCTGAGCGGGTTCGAGGTGTGCCGCACGCTGCGCGGCTTCAGCCAGGTGCCGGTGCTGTTCCTGACCGCACGCAACGAGGAGATCGACCGCGTGCTCGGCCTGGAACTGGGCGCCGACGACTACGTGGCCAAGCCGTTCTCGCCGCGCGAGCTGGTGGCGCGGGTGCGGGCGCGGCTGCGGCGCCCGGCGGTGGTGGTCGGCGATGCCGACGCCGGCTGGCAGCAGCACGGCGATTTCGCCATCGACCGCGACGGCCGCCGCATCCGCTGGCGCGGCGCGGTGCTGGACCTGACTCGCTACGAGTACGCGCTGCTGGCGGCGTTGCTGCAGCGGCCCGGGGCCATCCTCAGCCGCGCGCAACTGATGGACCGCGGTTGGGACAGCAGCGCCGACAGCGCCGACCGCACCGTCGACACCCACATCAAGACCCTGCGCGCCAAGCTGCGCGCGGCCGGCGCCGTCCACGACCCGATCCGCACCCACCGCGGGCTCGGCTACGCGCTGGAGGCCTGAGGTGCGGCTGGGGCTGAAGCTGTTCCTGGGTTTCTTCCTGATCGTTGGCGTGGCCGCGTTCTTCGTGATGCGGGTCTTCGTCAACGAGGTCAAGCCGGGCGTGCGCCAGGCGATGGAATCGACCCTGGTGGACGCGGCCAACGTGCTGGCGCAGATGGCCGCGCAGGACCTGAAGGACGGGCGCATCGCCAGCGGCCGTTTCGCCCGCGACCTGGGCGCCGCGCAACGGCGCGATCCGCGCGCCATGGTCTGGCGCTTTCCCAAGCACAGCGTCGACTACCGCGTCACCCTCACCGATGCGGCGGGCATCGTGGTGTTCGACTCGCGCGGACAGGACATCGGCCGCGACAACTCGCGCTGGAACGACGTGTACCGCACCCTGCGCGGCGAGTACGGCGCCCGCTCCAGCCCCGAGGCCGACGGCGACCCCAACCACACGGTGATGCATGTGGCCGCGCCGGTCTACGATCCGGACGATCCGCAGCGGCTGATCGGCGTGCTGACCCTGTCCCAGCCCAATCGCAGCATCGAGCCGTTCATCGTCGCCAGCCAGCGCAGCATCCTGTTGCGCGGGGCCTGGCTGATCGGCATCTCCGCGCTGATCGGGATCCTGATGACCTGGGGCCTGCTGCGCGGGATCGGCCGGCTCACCCGCTACGCGCAGGCGGTCAGCGCCGGTGCGCCGGTACCGCCGCCGCCGCCGCGCCGCGACGAGATCGGCGATCTCGGCCGCGCGCTGGAGACGATGCGGCGCAAGCTGGAGGGCAAGCAGTACGTCGAGCAGTACGTGCAGTCGCTGACCCACGAGATGAAGAGTCCGCTGGCGGCGATCCGCGGTGCGGCGGAATTGCTGCAGGAGCCCCTGCCGGAGCCGGAACGGCAGCGGTTCGTGCGCAACATCGTCGAGCAGCAGCAGCGCCTCACCGAGACCATCGACAAGCTGCTGGCGCTGGCCGAGGTGGAGCAGCATGGCTGGCTGCAGCGGCGCGCGCCGGTGGCGCTGGCGCCGCTGTGCGCCGACCTGGCCGAAGCGCTGGCGCCGCAGCTGCAGGCGCGCGGACTGCAGCTGCAGGTCCAGGCGCTGGATCCGACCCTGGTGGTATCGGGCGATCCCTACCTGCTGCGCCAGGCGCTGCACAACCTGCTGGACAACGCCATCGCGTTCTCGCCGGAGGGCGCGGTCATTGTGCTGCGTGCCGAACGCGGCGCCGATGCGCGCGTGCTGCTGTCGGTGGAGGACGCGGGTCCGGGCGTGCCCGACTACGCGCTGGAGCGGGTGTTCGAACGCTTCTATTCGCTGGCGCGGCCGGCCACCGGCCAGCGCAGCTCCGGCCTCGGCCTGCCGTTCGTGCGCGAGGTGGCGCGCCTGCACGGCGGCGACGCCAGGCTGCGCAATCGCGATGGCGGCGGCGCGGTGGCCTGCCTGGCGTTGCCGCTGGCCTGAGTCGGAGCGATTTGGGCGAGGGCGCGCCGAGCCGGCCTGCCGGCGTTCCCGCGTCGGGACTGAAGTCCCTCCCACAGTGAGGGCGCACGCCGCGTCGCAAGTACGCTGGCTTTCCAATCCCGAATCGCCAATCCCGAATCCCCGAACTTCACACCCACTTCAAATTCGCCTCAAACCCCGCCCACGCAGCGACAGCATCCTGGCGCCCTCCCAAGACGCGAGGCGGCCATGAAGTCACTGAAACTGCTCCTGCGATTCGCCACCATCGGCGGATTGATCCTGTTGTTGCTGATCCCGCTGCTGATGATTCGCGACACCGTGCAAGACCG
>JBEVKG010000129.1:0-7319 GCA_040509765.1 Xanthomonas sp. | reverse complement strand
GGCGCCAGGCTGTGGCCCGGGCAGTTCGTCACCGTGCGGGTGATCCTGGCGGAGGACCCGCAGGCCCTGGCGGTTCCCGAAAGCGCCCTGCAGCAGGGACAGCAGGGGCCGTACGTGTACTGCGTGGTCGCGGGCCACGCCGTGGCGCGGCCGCTCACCGTGGCGCGGATGTTCGATGGGCAGGCGGTGATCGCCAAGGGCCTGCAGGCCGGCGATACCGTCATCCTCACCGTGCCCAACGAACTGCGCGACGGCACCGCGGTGCAATCCGGCAACCGGCACGCCACGCCGAACGCGGCGGCGACGGGACGGCATGCGTGAACCTGTCGGCGCTGTTCATCCGCCGCGCGGTGATGACCTCGGTGCTGATGATCGCGCTGGTGCTGGCCGGCGGCATGGCCTACTTCGCGCTGCCGGTGAGCGAGCTGCCCGACGTCAGCTTCCCGACCATCACCGTCAACATGTCGCTGCCCGGCGCCAATCCCGAGACCATGGCCGCGGCGGTGGCGACGCCGCTGGAGCGCCAGTTCAGCGGCCTGCCCGGGCTGGACACGATGAGTTCGACCAGCAGCGTCGGCAGCACCCGCATCGTCCTGCAGTTCGCATTGAGCCGCAATGTCGATGCCGCCGCGCAGGACGTGCAGAACGCGGTCTCGCAGGCGGCCGGGCTGCTGCCGCGCGAGATCAACCCGGCGCAGATCCAGAAGGAGGATCCCAGCGCCGCGCCGATCATGCACCTGATCCTGCGCTCCAAGACCATCGCGCTGCCGCTGCTCAACCAGTTCGCCAAGGACCGCGTGGCGCTGCGCCTGGCCTCGGTGCCGGGCGCCGGCCAGATCGTCGTCAACGGCGCGCAGAAGTACGCGGTGCGCCTGTTCGTCAACCCGCACCTGCTCGCCGCCCGCCACCTGGGGTTCGACCAGGTGGTCTCGGCGGTGCAGGCGGGCAACAGCAACGCGCCGGCCGGCACGCTGATGGGGCGCGCGCGGTCCTACACCGTGCGCGCCGATGGGCAGCTCAAGCGCGCGGCCGATTTCGACGCCATGGTGCTGACCTATGCCGATGGCGCGCCGGTGCGCCTGCGCGACGTCGGCCATGCCGAGGACAGCGTCGAGAACCTGCAGACCGCCGCCTCGCTCAACGGCCAGCGCGCGATCGAGATCAACATCCATCGCCAGCCGGGCGCCAACACGCTGGCGGTGACCCAGGGGATCCAGGCGGCGCTGCCCGGGATTCGCGCGCAGTTGCCCGGCGATGCCCAGCTCGATGTGCTCTACGACCGCGGCGACTACATCGGCGCCTCGGTGGAGGACGTGGAGTGGACCCTGGTCGGCTCGCTGGTGCTGGTGATCGTGGTGATCCTGCTGTTCCTGCGCAGCTGGATGGCGACCCTGATCGTGGCGCTGGTGCTGCCGACCTCGCTGATCGGCACCTTCGCGGTGATGCGCCTGCTGCATTTCAGCCTCGACAACATCTCGATGCTGGCGCTGACCCTGTCGGTCGGTTTCGTGGTCGACGATGCCATCGTGGTCATCGAGAACATCGTCCGCCACGCCGAGCAGGGCGCCAGCCGCATGGACGCGGCCATCGCCGCCTCGCGCGAGATCGGCTTCACCGTGCTGTCGATGACGGTCTCGCTGTCGGCGGTGTTCCTGCCGATCGTGTTCATGGGCGGGCTGGTCGGGCGGCTGTTCTCCGAGTTCGGCATGGTGATCGCGATCGCGGTGATCCTGTCCGGGATCGTCTCGCTGACCCTCACGCCGATGCTCGCCAGCCGCTGGCTCGACCCGAAGAAGAGCACCGGCTGGGTGTTCGAACGCTTCGACCGGCTGGTCGACGCCAGCGAGCGCGGCTACGCACGCTCGTTGGCCTGGGCGACCCAGCGCACCGGCCTGATGTGCCTCGTCGGCCTGGCCACCCTGGTCGGCACCGCCGGCGTCTACGCCATGGTCGAAAAGGGCTTCATCCCGCAGGTCGATTCGGGAAAGATCGACGGCGACACCCGCGTGCCGGAGGGCACCGCCTTCGCCGACTTCGTCGCCAAGCAGGCGGCGGTGGTGAAGATCATCCAGCGCAACCCCAACGTGGCCAACGTGGAATCGGTGATCGGCTCGGATGACTCCCTCAGCAACAGCGGGCGCCTGCTGATCGGGCTCAAGCCGCTGTCCGAGCGCAGCGGCAGCGCCGAGCAGGTGATCCAGGACGTGCGCAGGCAGGTCGCCGCGATCCAGGGCATCACCCTCAACATGCGCAATCCGCCGGCGATCGACATGGGGCCGACCGCATCGAACGGATCGCTGCAGTACGTGCTGCAGTCCACCGACCAGAAAGCGCTGTACGCCCAGTCCGACACCATCCTGCAGCGCATCCGGCAACTGCGCGACGTGCAGGATCCGCAGAGCGACCTGCAGCTCAAGAATCCGGAGATCGAGGTGGTGCTGCACCGCGAGCAGGCCGCCGCGCTGGGGGTCACCGCCGCCGGCCTGCAGGACACCCTGGCGAGCGCGTACGGCGGGCGCAAGATCAGCACCATCTACGGCGACACCGATCAGTACGAAGTGCTGCTGCAGGTCGAGCCCGCGGCGCAGGCCGACCTCAACGGCCTGGATGCGCTGTCGTTCAACGGCAACCAGAACCCCGGCATCACCGCGATCGGCACGCAGACCTCCAACAGCAGTTCCGGCACCAGCGCCGTGCTGACCGCGGCCGGCGGCCCGATGGTGCCGCTGCGCGCGGTGGCCGACGTGCGCATGGGCGTGGGGCCGGTGGCGATCAACCATTACGCCGGCCTGCCGGCGGTGACGCTGTCGATGAACCTGGCGCCCGGCGTGTCGCTGGGCGATGCCGCCGGCGGCATCGGCAGCCTGATGGCGCAGACCCTGGGCAAGGGCGACGCCCGCGCCATCAGCGGCCAGTTCGCCGGCTCGGCGCAGGCCTTCGAGAATTCGATGAAGACGCTGCCGATGCTGCTGCTGATCACCGTGCTGCTGATCTACGGCGTGCTGGCGATCCTGTACGAGAACGCGCTGCATCCGCTCACCATCCTGACCTCGCTGCCGCTGGCCGGGTTCGGCGCCATCCTGATGCTGGTGCTGTTCCGCCAGGAGCTCAATCTCTTCAGCTTCGTTGGGCTGATCCTGCTGGTCGGGCTGGTCAAGAAGAACGGCATCATGATGGTCGATTACGCGCTGGACCTGGAACGTTCGGGCGACGCGCGCTGGAAACAGCCGCGCGCGGCGATGCTGGAAGCGGCGACGGTGCGCTTCCGCCCGATCATGATGACCACCCTGGCGGCGGTGCTCGGCTCGCTGCCGATCGCGCTGGGCGTCGGCGCCGGCGCCGAAGCGCGGCGCCCGCTCGGCATCGCGGTGGTCGGCGGCCTGTTGTTCTCGCAGGCGCTGACCCTGTACCTGACCCCGGCCTTCCACATCGCGATGGCCGAGTGGCTGGCGCGCCGTCGCGCGCGCCGCGACGGGGCGGCGCCGCCGGCCGCGCCGTCGCTGCCGGAGCCGGCCTGATGCGCGCGCTCGCGCTCGCTGTGGCCTGCCTGCTGTCGGCGTGCAGCCTGACGCCGGCCTATGTGCGGCCCGCCGCACCGATGCCGCCGTCGTGGCCGGTGGGCGATGCCTACCTGGCGCAACACGAGGCCGCGCTGCCGTCGCTGAGTTACCGGCAGGTGTTCGCCGACCCGCGCCTGCAGGCGCTCATCGCCCAGGCGCTGGACAACAACCGCGATCTGCGGATCGCACTCGCCGCCATCGCCCAGGCGCGGGCGCAGTACCGGATCCAGCGCGCCGCCCTGCTGCCGGAGGTGAGCACCAGCGCGAGCTACGCGCGCTCCTATCGCGGCAAGGGCGCGGCGCCGGCCAACGACGGGACGCAGGCCGGCGGCGCAGCGGCCGCGCCGGCGGAGGGCTATGCGAGCAATGACGACCTGGGCGTGGGTGTCACCGCCTTCGAACTCGATCTGTTCGGCCGGATCCATGCGCTGACCGCAGCCGCGCAGCAGCGCTACCTGGAACAGGAGGCGGCGGCCCGCGCCACCCGCCTGACCCTGGTCGGCGACATCGCCACGGCCTGGCTGACCTATGCCAGCGACCGCAGCCTGCTGACCCTTGCGCAGGACACCGTGCGCAGCGCCGGTGCCAGCGTGGCGCTGACCGCGCAGCGGGTGGACGGCGGCATCGTGCCGCACTCGGCGCTGGATCAGGCCAACCAGGTGCTGCATGCCGCGCAGTCCGATCTGGCCGCGCAGACCACGGCGATGGCGCAGGACGTCAATGCGCTGCAGTTGCTGGTGGGCGCCCCGGTCGATCCGGCGCTGTTGCCGGCCTCGATCGAGGAGGCCGCCGCGCGCATCGGCGATCCGCCGGCCGGCCTGGAATCGAGCGTCCTGCTGCGCCGGCCCGACGTGGTACAGGCCGAATACGAACTGCGCGCGGTCAATGCCGAGATCGGCGCCGCCCGCGCCGCGTTGTTTCCGCGCATCAGCCTGAGCGGCCTGCTGGGGCTGACCAGCACCGCGCTGTCGGATCTGTTCACCCACGACGCGTTCAACGGCTCGGTGGGGGCCGGCGCCGCCTACACCCTGTTCGATGGCGGCGCGGCGCGGGCCAACGTGCGCTACACCGAGGCGCAGCGCGACGCCGCCGTGGCCGGCTACGAAAAGACCGTGCAGACCGCCTTCGGCGAAGTGGCCGATGCGCTGGCCCGGCGCGGCACCATCGATGCGCAGTTGCGCGCGCAGCACGATTTGCTCGCCGATGCCGCCAATACCTACGATGCCAGCGCGCAGCGCTACCGCGTCGGCGTGGAGAGCGCGCTGTCCAACCTGGATGCGCAGCGCAGCTATTACGCGGCGCAGCGCAGCCTGGTCGCGGTCGAACTGACCGCGGCCACCAATCGGGTCACGCTGTACCGGACCCTGGGGGGAGATGCGTCGCTGGAGCGCGTCCAGCCCTGAGGGCGCCGGGCGCCGGCGGCACGCTGCAGCCCGGGAGCGCTGCATGGCGTGCCGCCCGTCGTGCGCTTACTTCAGATGCTCGCGCAGACCGTCGCCCGCCTGCTGGATGGCGGTCCGCACCGCGGGGACATCGCGCAACGCGTTGAGCAGGCCGAAATCGTGGATCAGCCCGTTGTAGCGGGTCACCGTGACCGTCACCCCGGCCTGGTCCAGCTTGCGGCCGAAGGCTTCGCCCTCGTCGCGCAGCACGTCCAGCTCGGCGGTCTGGATCAGCGTCGGCGGCAGGCCGGCCAGTTGCGCCGGGGTGGCGCGCAGCGGCGAGGCGGTGATCTCGGCGCGGGCCTTGGGATCGGTGGTGTAGTTGTCCCAGAACCAGGTCATCATGTTGCGGGTGAGGAAGTAGCCGCTCTGGAACTGCTGGTACGAGCCATCGTCGAAGCGGGCGTCGGTCACCGGCCACAGCATCAGGTCGTAGCGCAGCGCCGGTGTTCCGGCGGCCTTGGCCTGCAGCGCCACGGCCGCGACCATGTTGCCGCCGACGCTGTTGCCGGCCAGCGCCAGGCGCTTGCCGTCCACGCCGATCTGCGCGCCATGCTCGGCAACCCAGCGGGTGGCGGCATAGGCCTGGTGGATGGCGACCGGGTACTGCGCTTCCGGCGACGGCGTGTAGTCCACATAGACCGCCACCGCACCGGAGGCATTGACCAGGTCGCGGATCAGGCGTTCGTGGGTCGGGAAGTCGCCCAGCACCCAGCCGCCGCCATGGAAGAACATGAAGGCCGGCAACACCTTGCCGTCCGTGTGCGGCGGGCGCACGATCACCAGGTTCAGCGGCTTGCCGTCGGCCTGAATGGTGGTGCGGCTGACCTCGGCCGGCGGCAACGGCGTATTGGCCTGGGCACCGACCAGCACCTGGCGCGCCTGCGCCGGGGTGAGCTGCTCGATCGGCGTGCCGCCGCTGCCGTTGAGCGCATCGAGGAACTGCGCGACCGGGCGCAACGGCGTGGGCTGGTCGGCCGGCGTCGCGGCGGTGGCGGTGCCGATCGCGCCGGCCAGCAGCGAGGGGGCGAGCAAGAAACGCAGGGTCTTCATGGTGGGTCCTGGGGCATGCCGGGCAGGGTGCCGGCGACAGACGTGACTTTGCGCGCCAAGTCGATACGATAGGTAGCGAATCGTCCAAGAAACTTTACCTGGAGTCCCGAATGGCCGACCGCCTGGCCGCCTTGTTGACCCACTTCTCGGTCAGCGCCGAGGTCTTCCACGCCGGCACGCTGTGCGGCCTGCATCGGCTCGACGATGGCGACCGCGGCCAGCTGCACCTGCTGCGCGAGGGCAGGGTGGTCGTCCACAACGGCGACGGCACTGTGCTGCGGATCGATCGGCCCAGCCTGTTGCTGTATCCGCAGGCCATGCCGCACCGCTTCGAGACCGATGCGCACCGGGGCGCGGATTTCGCCTGCGCGCACCTGCGCTTCGGCGGTGGTGCGGCCAATCCGCTGGTGCGCGCCTTGCCGGCCTGCATCTGCCTGCCGCTGGACGCGCTGCGCCAGGGTGAGGCGCTGCTGCAGCTCCTGTTCGAGGAGGCGTTCGCGCAGCATTGCGGGCGCCAGGCGGTGTTGAACCGCTTGTTCGAGGTGGTGCTGGTGCACGTGATCCGCGAGTTGATGGAGCAGGGGCTCGCCGACGGCGGCATGCTCGCCGGCATGGCCGACGCGCGGCTGCGGCTGGCGCTGACCGGGATCCACGACGCCCCGGCGCAGCCCTGGACGCTGGAGAGCCTGGCCGCGCGTGCCGGCATGTCGCGCAGCGCGTTCGCGCGCAGCTTTCGCGAGACGCTCGGCTGCACGCCCGGCCAGTACCTGCAGGACTGGCGCATCGCCCTGGTGCAGCGCGGCCTGCGCGAAGGGCGGCCGCTGAAGCAGCTCGCCGACGAAGTGGGCTACGGCAGCGAGGCGGCGGTGTCGCGGGTGTTCAAGGCGCAGGTCGGGCAGACCCCGCGCGCGTGGCGGCAGGCACGTTGACGTATTAGGTCGCGCGCGGAGCGAGCGCCGCGTGCGCGGCGTGCCGGCTAGCCGGCCGCCAGCACCGCCAGCACCTCGGCCTCGTCGACGTCGGGGACGATCTCGGCGTGGCCGATGCCGCGCCACAGCACCAGCCGCAGGCGCCCGGCCAGGTTCTTCTTGTCCAGGCGCATGCGCGCCAGCAGTGCTTCCGGCGCCAGCCCGGCCGGCAGCGCGGTCGGCAGGCCGAAGTCCTGCAGCAGAGCGCGCAACTGCGCCGTGTCCTGCGCGCTGGCCATGCCCAGCCGGGCCGACAGCTCGGCGGCCAGCACCATGCCCACCGCCACCGCTTCGCC
>JBEVKG010000128.1:0-3408 GCA_040509765.1 Xanthomonas sp. | reverse complement strand
TCGGCGCCGGCAGCTTGTCCGGGTTCATCAGGGTCAGTACTTCGGCGATGCGCTCGCCGTCGATCACCAGCACGGTCGCCGACTGCAGCCGCGGCCCCAGGAAGCGCAGGATCGCCGGTTCGCCGTTGACCGTGCCGATCCGTGCCTGCAGACCCAGATCGCGCCGCGCCAGCGCCCAGTACAGGCGGCCGATGCGCTCGGCGCCGCGCAGCGGGCGCAGACTGGCGGTGACCTTGCCGCCGCCGTCGGAGCGCAACTGCGCGTCGGCATGCAGCAAGGCGGCGATGGCGGCGCGGTCGCCGTGTTGCGAGGCGTGCAGGAAGCGCTCCAGCAACTGGCGGTGGCGCTCGGGCGTGACCACGAAGCGCGCCTGGCCCTGGCCGAGCCGCTCGCGCGCCCGGTGCACCAGTTGCCGGCAGCCGGCCTCGCTGCGCTCGAGGATGCGGCCGATCTGCGCATAGTCGTAGTCGAAGGCCTCCTTCAGCAGGAAGGCCGCGCGCTCGTGCGGGCCGAGCCGCTCCAGCAACGCGAGGAATGCCACCGAGACCTGCTCGGCGCGGTCATGACGTTCGGCCGGGTCGGCCTCGTCGGCGATCTCCAGCGGCTCCGGCAGCCACGGGCCGACGTAGTGGGCGCGGGCGCTGCGCGCCGCGCGCAGGCGGTCCAGCCCGAGCCGGGTGGTGGCGGTCACCAGCCAGGCTTCGGGATCGCGGATCGCGCTGCGGTCGCTGGCCTGCCAGCGCAGCCAGGCGTCCTGGACGGCGTCCTCGGCGTCGGCGCGGCTGCCGAGCAGGCGGTAGGCCAGGCCGAACAGCCTGGGGCGGTGGGATTCGAAGGTCGGATCGTGGGTCATGACGACCAGGACGGAACAGGGCGTGCCGGCGTGACAGCGGGCGGGGCCGCCACTTTGCCCTAAAATGGGCGGGTTTCCCCCGCCAGCCGCAGAGCCAGCCGTGACCTCGATCAAGCAGGAAGACCTCATCCAGTCCGTCGCCGACGCGCTGCAGTACATCAGCTACTACCACCCGGTCGACTACATCAGGAATCTGTCCGCGGCCTACGAGCGCGAGCAGTCGCCGGCGGCCAAGGACGCCATCGCGCAGATCCTGATCAATTCGCGCATGTGCGCCGAGGGCCACCGGCCGATCTGCCAGGACACCGGCATCGTCACCGTGTTCCTCGAGATCGGCATGAACGTGCGCTGGGACGACGCCACCATGGGCGTGGAGGACATGGTCAACGAGGGCGTGCGCCGCGCCTACAACCATCCGGACAACAAGCTGCGCGCCTCGGTGCTGGCCGACCCGGCCGGCAAGCGCCAGAACACCAAGGACAACACCCCGGCGGTGGTCAACGTGAAGGTCGTGCCCGGCGACACCGTGGACGTCATCGTCGCGGCCAAGGGCGGCGGTTCGGAGGCCAAGAGCAAGTTCGCCATGCTCAACCCGTCCGATTCCATCGTCGACTGGGTGCTCAAGACCGTGCCGACCATGGGCGCCGGCTGGTGCCCGCCGGGCATGCTCGGCATCGGCATCGGCGGCACCGCCGAGAAGGCGATGCTGCTGGCCAAGGAAGCGCTGATGGAGCCGATCGACATCGTCGACCTGCAGGCCCGCGGTGCGGCCAACCGTGCCGAGGAGCTGCGCCTGGAGCTGTACGAGAAGGTCAATGCGCTGGGCATCGGCGCGCAGGGCCTGGGCGGCCTGACCACGGTGCTGGACATCAAGGTCAAGGACTACCCGACCCACGCCGCCAACCTGCCGGTGGCGATGATCCCCAACTGCGCGGCCACCCGCCATGCGCACTTCACCCTGGACGGCAGCGGCGCGGTGATGCTGGATCCGCCCTCGCTGGAAGACTGGCCCAAGCTGACCTACAACCCGACCAATGCGCGCCGGGTGAATCTGGACACCATCACCCGCGAAGAAGTGGCCAGCTTCAAGCCGGGCGAGACCATCCTGCTCAACGGCAAGCTGCTGACCGGCCGCGACGCCGCGCACAAGCGCATGATCGACATGCTCAACCGCGGCGAGACGCTGCCGGTGGACTTCACCAACCGCTTCATCTACTACGTCGGCCCGGTCGATCCGGTGCGCGACGAAGTGGTCGGCCCGGCCGGCCCCACCACCGCCACGCGCATGGACAAGTTCACCCGGCAGATGCTGGAGCAGACCGGCCTGCTGGGCATGGTCGGCAAGTCCGAGCGCGGCGATGCGGCGATCGCTGCGATCCGCGACAACAAGGCGGTGTACCTGATGGCGGTCGGCGGCTCGGCCTACCTGGTGTCCAAGGCGATCAAGGCCAGCAAGGTGCTGGCGTTCGAAGACCTGGGCATGGAGGCGATCTACGAGTTCGAGGTCAAGGACATGCCGGTGACCGTGGCGGTCGATGCCAGCGGCGAGTCGGTGCACAAGACCGGCCCGCGCGAGTGGCAGGCGCGCATCGGCAAGATCCCGGTGGTGGTCGAGGCCTGATCGGCCGCCCCGCGAACGCCGGCCAGCGCGCCGGCGTTCCGCGCGGTGCTGGCGGCGCGCCGGCGTCGCGGCAATAATCGGCGCTGGTTCCGTCTCCGGGGAAAGCGTCGTGTCCATCGTGCTCTACGGCTCGCCAAGCACCGCCTCGTTCGTCGTGCACTGGTTGCTGATCGAACTGCAGGTCGATTTCGAACTGCGCATGCTCGATTTCGACCGCCAGGAGCAGAAAAACCCCGAGTACCTGGCGCTCAACCCGCAGGGACGGGTGCCGACCCTGGTCCTGGACGGGCAGGTGCTGACCGAGTCGGTGGCCATCGCCATGCACCTGGCCGACCTGTATCCGCATGCCGGCCTGGCGCCGCCGCCCGGCACCCCCGAGCGCGCGGCCTACTACCGCTGGATGCTGTTCGGCGCCTATACGCTGATGCCGGCCTACCGCGACTGGTTCTACCCCGACGAACCGGCCGGCGCCGACAACGCCGAGCGCGTGCGCGCCAGCGCCCGCGCGTTCCTGGAAAAGGCCTGGGACGAGGTGGCGACGCACCTGGAGCAGGGCGGCCCCTACCTGCTGGGCGAGCACTGCAGCGCCGCCGACTTCGTGCTGGTCATGCTGATGCGCTGGTCGCGCAACATGCCGCGGCCCACCGACACCTGGCCGGCGCTGAAGGCACTGGCCGAGCGGATGAAGGCGCGTCCGGCGTTCCACGAGACCTATCGGCGCGAAGGCATTACCGACTGGGCGTGAGCGGGGCGCGGGTGCGCTGATCCGGAAGCAACGGCCGCTGTGTTCTGTGGCGTCGGCTGTCGGTGTTTCCGGCAGCTGTCCCGGGACCACCAGGAAGGGGCTTGCGCAAGCCGCGCTAGCTTTTTTTTGAGCCTGCGACATGAGAGTCGAAGCACCGACGCGCTGATCACCGTCACCTGCATTGACCGC
>JBEVKG010000127.1:0-17456 GCA_040509765.1 Xanthomonas sp. | reverse complement strand
TCGCCACCTTCATGACCGCGACCATCGCCGGGGTGCTGTCGCACTTCGCCTGATCCGGCCGCAGCACCCGCGACACCGTTTTCCTTTTTTCAGTTCCAGTCGAGAAGCAGTACATGCCTATGAGTTCGGTGATCGTCGTCGGTTCGTTCAATGTCGACCATGTGTGGCGGTGCGAGAATCTGCCCGCACCGGGGGCGACCATCGCCGGCCGCTACCGCACCGGCCCCGGCGGCAAGGGCTTCAACCAGGCGGTGGCGGCGGCACGCGCCGGCGCGCGCACCAGCTTCGTCTGCGCGCTCGGCGACGACGCCGGCGGCGCGATGGCGCGCGGCCTGGCCGCGCAGGACGGCATCGCCCTGGTCGCCGAAGCCAGCACCGAGCCGACCGGCACCGGCGGCATCTACGTCGACGGCCACGGCCGCAACACCATCGTCATCGGTGCCGGCGCCAACGCCGCGCTGAGCCTGGACTTCGTGCAGGCGCAGCGCGCGCTGTTGGGGTCGGCGCGGGTGCTGCTGGCGCAGCTGGAGTCGCCGATCGAGACCATCGAGGGCACCCTGGCGCTGGCGCGCGAAGCCGGCCTGACCACCGTGCTCAACGCCGCCCCGGCCAATGCGCAGACCAGCATCGGTCTGCTCAAGCTGGCCGACGTGCTGACCCCCAACGAAACCGAGTTCGCCGCCCTGCTCGCGCGCCATGTCGGCGTGCGCGTGGACGCCGACGATGTCGCCGCCACCGATGGCGGCAGCCTGCACGCGCTGTGCCGCAAGCTGCTGCCCGGCGGCACCGTGGTGGTGACGCTGGGCGCGGTCGGCGCGTTCATCTCGCACCCCGAGGAGCGCCTGCGCGGCGACACCCAGCCCTACTACCGGATCGGCGCCGAAACCGCGCACACCGTCGACACCACCGGTGCCGGCGATGCCTTCAACGGCGCCCTGGTGGCCTCGCTGGCGCAGTCGCCGAACGCCGCGTTCGCCACCCACGTGCGCTTCGCCAACCACTATGCGGCGCGCTCCACCGAGGCCGAAGGCGCGGCGGCGTCGATGCCGCGGCTGACCCCGGACGCCGGCTGAGCGCCCGCACGGCGGTCGGCGTCACCGCCACTGCCGCGTTTCCCTGACCCGCAGCGCCGGCCGCCGCGCCGGCCCCATCACGACAAGGAGTTCCCGATGACCCGCCCTTCCCTGCTGCCGTTCGGCGCGCTGTGTGCGCTGCTGCTCCCGCTGTCCGCTGCCGCCGCACAAGGCTGCGACTGGAACAGTCTGGCCGCCGATGCCGACCGCGCCGCGGTGACCGTCTCCGCCGAGCGCCTGCAGCAGACGATCGCACCGCATTACGACGATGCCGAGCAGGAAGCAGGCGCGGCGCTGGCGCGCACCTTGCTGCAGCGCGCGCAGACGCCGCAGCCGCCCGGCAAACTGGAAGGCCGCTGGAAGGTGCGCTCGATCCAGGTCGACCCGCACTTCGCGTATGCGTACCCGTACTTCAAGGCCGAGATCCGCCACGATGCCTGCGGTTATCACCTGAGCAAGACCAGCGGCTCGCAGCGCCGCAGCGGCACGCTGTACCCGCTGGCCGCCGGCAGCCACGAACTGGCCTTCCTCGGCGCCAGCACGGTGAACGACGAGCCGGAAGCGGCCTACGCGCCGGGCCATGTCTCCGACGGCACGCATGGCAACAGCGTCGGCCGCCTGGTCGCGTTGGGACCGAACGAACTGCTGCTGATCCTGGACGGCAAGGACAACGGCTTCGAGCTGTACCAGCTGATCCGCTGAATCGCGCCGCGCCCGTCGCCGCATCGGGCGGCGCGACGGCGGCCGGCCGCTGCGCAGGCCCGCTACACTAGCGGCATGCGCATCGGCCCCTACACGATCGAACCGAAGGTGATCCTGGCACCGATGGCCGGGGTCACCGACAAGCCGTTCCGGCTGCTGTGCAAGCGCCTGGGCGCCGGTCTGGCCGTATCGGAGATGACCATTTCCGATCCGCGCTTCTGGCAGACCCGCAAGTCGCTGCAGCGCATGGACCACGCCGGCGAGCCGGACCCGGTCAGCGTGCAGATCGCCGGCACCGAACCGCAGCAACTGGCCGAGGCCGCGCGCTACAACGCCGACCACGGCGCGCAACTGATCGACATCAACATGGGCTGCCCGGCGAAGAAGGTGTGCAACGCCTGGGCCGGTTCGGCGCTGATGCGCGACGAGGCGCTGGTGGCGCGCATCCTCACCGCGGTGGTGAAGGCCTCGCCGGTGCCGGTGACGCTGAAGATCCGCACCGGCTGGGACTGCGACCACCGCAACGGCCCGGTCATCGCGCGCATCGCCGAAGACTGCGGCATCGCCGCGCTGGCGGTACATGGCCGCACCCGCGACCAGCACTACAGCGGCCAGGCCGAATACGCGACCATCGCCCGGATCAAGGCGATGCTGCGCATCCCGGTGATCGCCAACGGCGACATCGATTCGCCACAGAAGGCGGCGCAGGTATTGGCCGCGACCGGCGCCGATGCGGTGATGGTCGGGCGCGCGGCGCAGGGTCGCCCATGGATCTTTGGCGAGATCGCGCACTACCTGGCCACCGGCGAACTGCAGCCGGCGCCGTCGCTGACGTTCGTCCGCGACACCCTGCTCGGCCACCTGCAGGCCCTGCACGAGTTCTACGGCGAGACGCAGGGCGTGCGTATCGCGCGCAAGCACCTGAGCTGGTATGCCAAGGACCGACCCGAGAACGCCGCGTTCCGCGCCGTGGTCAACCGCGCCGAGAGCGCGCAGACGCAACTGACGCTGACCGCCGAGTACTTCGACGCGCTGATCGCCGGCGTGCCACCGGCGCTGTCCGCCGCCGCCTGACGTTTCCTTCTCCCTGGAGCACCGCCATGGGCGCGTCTGCCGATACTCCGACCTATCTGCACGGCTATTCCGACACCGAACAAGCACGCCTGCTGAAACAGGCGCGGCTGCTCGAAGCCACCCTGTTCAACCAGATCGACTACACCGGCGCGCGGCGCCTGCTCGAAGTGGGCAGCGGCGTCGGTGCGCAGACCGAAGTCTTGCTGCGGCGCTTCCCCGAGCTGCACGTCACCGGCATCGACCTGAGCGAGGCGCAGTTGCAGGCCGCGCGCGACAACCTGCAGCGCATGCCCTGGTGCCAGGACCGCTACACGCTGCAGCAGGCCGACGCCGGCGACCTGCCGTTCCAGCCGCGCAGCTTCGATGCGGCGTTCCTGTGCTGGGTGCTGGAGCACGTGCCGTCGCCGGCGCGGGTACTCAGCGAAGTGCGGCGAGTGCTGGCGCCGGGATCGCCGGTGTACGTGACCGAGGTGATGAACGCCTCGTTCCTGCTGCACCCGTATTCGCCGAACGTGTGGCGCTACTGGATGGCATTCAACGACTTCCAGTACGACCACGGCGGCGATCCGTTCGTCGGCGCCAAGCTCGGCAACCTGCTGCTGGCCGGCGACTATCGCGACGTCAGCACCGAGATCAAGACCCTGCACCTGGACAACCGCGAACCGGCGCGGCGCAAGACCATGATCGGATTCTGGGAAGAACTGCTGCTGTCGGCGGCCGAACGCCTGCTGCAGGCCGGCGCGGTGGATGCGGAGACCGTGGCCGGCATGCGCCGGGAAATGGCCCAGGTGCAGAGCGACCCGGACGCGGTGTTCTTCTATTCGTTCGTGCAGGCGCACGCGACGGTGTATTGAGCGGCGCTGGCGACATGTCCGCGTTTCCGGTGTGTCTGAAGTAAAGAAAGACGCCTCATCGGGTGCGCCTTTCTTTATTTCATCTGCACTACCTGAAGTAGATTGGAGGGAATTTTTTAGTTTGCGTAGAGCGGGAAATATCCTTGTGAAACAAGTATGTTAAAGGCTCCATAGGAGAAGCCAGACGCCACTGCGCTGTTACCGCTGAGACCAAGGGCGAAGTACCCACCCACATCACACGCTGTGACAATCGACCAGCCCTTTTCCGGGTCTGGAGACGCAACGTATTTCGATGTAGTGCCGGCCGCAAATTTGGACCAGTAGCGCGCGGAGTGTCTGGCCACGCTCAGCCCGCCCAGAACCAGCGCGCCAGTCTTCGACTTGGGATCGAGCCGCGCGATGCCTTCCCGTTCCAATTCCTCGAATTGAACCGCCGCCGCGTCCAGCCCTCCCGCGTTCTGCACGATCTGGTCCATTCGCACGATGAACGAGAACTCGTAGGCACTGAGCTGCTGGCGCAGTCCGGTCAGGTTCTCGGTCATCGGTCGGGTCGGGTCGATTGCATCAATCATGGGCTGGTGCATGGCGATGAAGCGCTCCAGCGGCATGTCGGGGTTGTAGCCACACTTCCCGACCAGGACGGCGATGGCCTCGTCGGGCGAGGCTTTCGTCTCCATCAGGCAACCAAGGTACATGTTGTGCTGGATGCCGGCTTGGTCTATCGGGTTCTCGGTCGCCAGCGCAGGGGCGGGGCCGAACGCAGTGCCGACCAGGAGTGTGGCGGTCGCGACAAAGAGCTTTGTGTTCATCAACGTTCTCATGCAATGGATGGAGGGTGACCCAGATCTCCCGACGTTCCATCGGCGGACCCAGGCGGGGCGACCACGCCGCATCGGCACACGGTGCGATGCGACGGTTTCAGGCTAGGCGGGTCTGCGGCGACGCACGAGGGCGAAACCGGGTCGCAATGGGAACGAACCGGGTCGAATTGGCGAACCGATGGCACTGCCACCACATCGCGCAGATGCAGCCCTGGCTTGCAGCGGGCACTCCATGCTCGAAGAATCAATGCCTTGCGCCGATGCGTTCCCGCTCCATACCCGCGGATGCGCTGGAATCCGCGGTGCCGCCGCTTAGGCGGCCGATCCCCTCTTGCGTCGGGAGAACTCCGATGCCTGCCGCCCCGCCATCCATGCGCCTTCATCGCGTCTCTCTGACCCCGCGCACGGCCGCTACGCCCTCGACACCCTGCCTCCACCGGACGGGTGACTGGAGCAGGACCGGGAGCCGAACAGGGGAGGAACGTCGATCTTGACGGCAACAGCTCCGGCAGCTGATGGACACATGCGGGGCCGCCGACCACCGAGAGCCATCCTCAAGCGCCCTGGCGATCACCGCCGCCTCGCGACTCCGCGTCGGCGATGAAGGCGCATCACGCTACGGCTTATCGCGCCGTGCTCAACGCACCGCTGCCGGCACCCGCGCGTCGACCGGCGCGGGTAATGCCGGCTCTACTCAGATCCGTTGCCACATGCGCGCCAGCGCTGCGCGGATCTGCCCACGCGACACCGGCGCCCGGTACGCCGCCTGCAACTGCCGCGGCGCAATCGCCTCCCAGCCGTCCCCGCGCTGCCGCGAAGTTGAAGTTGTAGTCCGGCTCCAGGTCCATGTGTAGGTCGCTGAGCACCAACTTTGCTGGCGATGCGGAGAAGGCCTGGCTCAGCCACCTTCAGAAACGTGGATCAGTGCGGCGCCTGCACGCCAGAACAGTGGCAGCGTGTGCGCATTCTCGGTGTGTCTGATAAAGAAAGGCGCCCCGTCGGGAACGCCTCTCCTCACTTCATCTGCGCGGCCTGAAGCGAGATCGTGGGAAAGACTCTTAGTTCGCGTAAAGTGGGAAATACCCTTCTGAAACGAGATAGTTAAACATTGCATGGGAGAGGGAAGCCCCCTGATCGCCATCACGAAACAAAAAGTAACCTAACGTATCGGACCCTGCGACGATCAACCAGCCCTTGGTCGGGTCCGGAGAAGCGGCGTATTTCGACGTGGTACCCACCGCAAATTTGGACCAGTAGCGCGCGGAGTGCCTGATCACGCTTAGGCCTCCCAGAACCAGCGCGCCATTCTTCGACTTGGGATCGAGCTGCGCGATGCCTTCGCGTTCCAATTCCTCGAATTGCACCGTCGCCGCGTCCAGGCTCTCGGCGTTCTGCACGATCTGGTCCATGCGCACGATGAACGAGAACTCGTAGGCGCTGAGCTCCTGGCGTAGCCCGGTCAGGCTCTCGGTCATCGGTCGGGTCGGATCGATCGCATCGATCATGGGCTTGCGCGTGGCGATGAAGCGCTCCAGCGGCATGCCGGGGTCGTAGCCGCACTTCTCGACCAGGACGACCAGGGCATCGTCGGGCGAGGCCTTGGTGTCCATCAGGCAGCCGAGGTACATGTTGTGCTGGATGCCCGCCTGGTCCATCGGGTTCTCGGCCGCCAGTGCGGGGGCGGCGCCAAAGGCGCTGCAGATCAGGAGGGCGGCGGTCGCGCCAAAAAGCGTTTTGTTCATGAATACTCTCATGCAATGGATGGAAAGAGGATGGCCCAGGTCTCCCGACGTTCCTGAGGGGATCCCATGCGAGGCGACCACCGCCGCACCGGCACACGGCGCGATGCGACGGTTTCAGGCTAGGCGGGCCTACGGCGACACACGAGGGCGAAACCGGGTCGCGACGGGAACGAACCGGGTCGAATTGGCGATGCGATGGCACCGCCACCGCATCGCGCAAACGCGGTCCTGGCTCGCGGGGGGCACTCCATGATCAAGGAATCAATGCCTTACGCCGATTCGTTCCCAATCCATACACGCAGATGCGCTGGAGTCCGCGGCACCGCCGCTTAGGCTGCCGATCCCCTCTCTTGCGTCGGGAGAGCTCCGATGCCTGCCGCCCCGCCATCCATGCGCCTTCATCGCGTCTCTCTGACCCTGCCCGTGGCCGCTACGCCCTCGGCACCCTGCCGCCACCGGACGGGTGACTGGAGCACCACCGGGAGCCGAACACGGGAGGAAGGTCGATCTTGACGGGAACAGCTCCGGCAACTGATGGACACATTCGGGGCCGCCAACCACCGAGAGCCGTCCTCAAGCGCCCTGGCGATCACCGCCGCCTCGCGACTCCGCGTCGGCGATGAAGGCGCATCACGCTACGGCTTATCGCGCCGTGCTCAACGCACCGCTGCCGGCACCCGCGCGTCGACCGGCGCGGGCAACGCCGGCTCTACTCAGATCCGTTGCCACATCCGCGCCAGCGCTGCGCGCATCTGCCCACGTGCCACCGGCGTTCGGTACGCGGCCGGCAGCTGCGGCGACGGAACCGCCTCCCAGCCGTCCCCGCGCTGCCGCGAAGTTGAAGTTGTAGTCCGGCTCCAGGTCCATGTGTAGGTCACTGAGCACCAACTTTGCTGGCGATGCAGAGAAGGCCCGGCTCAGCCACCTTCAGAAACGTGGATCAGTGCCGCGCCTGCACGCCAGAAGAGTGGCGACATGGCGCCTTTTCTATCTGATAAAAAAGGCGTCCCGGCGGGAACGCCTTCCTTTATCTGTACCACCTGAAGCAGGCTCAGAGGGAGCGCCCTTGGTCTGCGTAGAGCGGGAAATATCCTTGTGAGACGAGTATATAAAAGCCTACATAGGAGGTTAAAGACGCCAATTCGGCGTCATTAAAGACGAGCCAACCCATTACGTCGTACGCTACGACCATTATCCATGCATTGTATGGATCCGGAGATCCAGCGTATTTCGACGTGGTACCCGCCGCAAATTTGGACCAGTAGCGCGCGGAGTGTCTGAGCACGCTCAGCCCGCCGAGGACCAGCGCGCCATTCTTCGACTTGGGGTCGAGTCGCGCGATGCCTTCCCGTTCCAATTCCTCGAATTGCACCGCCGCCGCGTCCAGGCTCGCGGCGTTCTGCACGATCTGGTCCATCCGCGCGATGAACGAGAACTCGTAGGCACTGAGTTCTTGGCGCAGCCCAGCCAAGTTCTCGGTCATCGGCCGCGTCGGATCGATTGCATCGATCATGGGCTTGCGCGTGGCGATGAAGCGCTCCAGCGGCATGCCGGGGTCGTAACCGCACTTCTCGACCAGGACGACCAAGGCATCGTCGGGCGAGGCCTTGGTGTCCATCAAGCAGCCGAGGTACATGTTGTGCTGGATGCCCGCCTGGTCCTTCGGGTTCTCAGCCGCCAGCGCAGGAGCGGCGCCGAAGGCACTGCCGATCAGGAGGATGGCGGTAGCAACAAAGAGCTTCTTATTCATGCGTGGTCCCATGCAATGGATAGAGAGTGGCCAGGTCTTCCGATGTTCCTGCGTAGGACCCAGGTGAAGCGATCACCAGCGCACCGGCACGCAGCGCGATGCGACGATTCAGGCTAGGCGGGTCTGCGGCGACACACGAGGGCGAAACCGGGTCGCGACGGGAACGAACCGGGTCGAATTGGCGAACCCGCGGCACTGTCGCCACATCGTGGAGACGCGGCCCTGGCTTGCAACGAGCACTCCCCGATCAAAAAACCATGCTTTACGCCGATTCGTTCCTATCCATACCCGCGGACCCGCTGGAATACGCGGCGAGGACGCGCTCAGGCTGCAGATCCCTCTTTTGCGTCAGGGGACCCGGATGCTTGCTTGCCGCCCAGTCGTCCATGCCGCCTCATCGCCGCCCCGCTGACCTTGACGTTGGCTGCTCACCTCCACGACGCCCTGACGCCGCCCGGGTGCCTGGAGCAGGGCCGGGAGCCGGAGGTGGTAATGAAGTTCGATTTCGACGGGGAACAATTGCGGCACGTGATGACCACATGCGGGGTGGCCGACCACGAGACCTTACTCGGACACCCTGGCAACCATTGCCGTTTACTGCGGCTTGGCGCCGTACTCAACGCGCCGCTGTCGGCACCTGCGCACCGACGGGCGCGGGCGACACCGGCTCGGCCCAGATCCGTTGCCACATCCGCGCCAGCGCTGCGCGAATTTGCCCACGTGCCGCCGGCGCCCGGTACGCCGCCTGCAACTGCCGCGGCGGAATCGCCGCCCAGCCGTCGCCGTGCTGCCGCGCCACCGCGAAATTGAAGTTATAGTCCGGTTCCAGGCCCATGCGCAGGTCGCTGAGCACCAGTTCGCCATCCTTGACCTGCGCGCGCATGAAGCCGCGGTTGAACCAGCTCAGCCGTTGCACCGCCGGCAGATCGCGCACCTGCGCCAGCGCCTGGGTGTTGGAGGGATAGCCCTGGAAGCGCATCGGCCCATGATCGGCGACCAGCGAACGCTCGCCGATCACATAGCCGCTCGGGGTCATCGCCACCACCCGCCACAACAATGTGTTGAACGGCATCGGCACCGAGAAGCGTGGCGCCTGCGCCAGACCCATCGCCGCCAGCGCGCGGTCGGCCTCGCGGTCGACCAAGTGCTTGGCCAGCAGCGACCAGCCCAGGTAGGCGCTGCTCAGCAGCAGCCCGGCCAGCAGCGCCTGCTGCGCCACGCGCCGCGCACGCGCGAACCACGCGATGGCGCAGGCCAGCAGCAACCACAGCGTGTAGGCGGGATCGATGATGAACACGCTCGACCACATCGTCGGCGGCGGCCGCAGCGGCCACCACAACTGCGTGCCGTAGACGGTGAACGCATCCAACAACGGATGGGTGATCAGCGCCAGTTGGATCGCCCAGAACCAGCGGCGCGGCGCCTCGGCCACGCGCCCGTGGCCGAAGCGGCGGAACAGCCACCAGATCAGCCAGCCGAGCAGCGGCAGCACGAACAGCGAATGGCTGACGCTGCGATGCACCGTCATCAGCGTGACCGGGTCGCGGGTCAGCGGCAGCAGGATGAGCGAATCGAGATCGGGCACGGTACCGAGTGCGGCACCGGCGAGCAGCGCCGCGCGCCGATGCGCAGCCGGTGCGATAGCCGCGGCAATGGCGCCGCCAAGCACGATCTGGGTAAGGGAATCCATCGGCCGATGCTAGCAGCGATGCGGTGCTCAATGCGCAGCGATGAAGGGTGGTCGCAGGACTGCGGCGCTTGGCAGCCACGACTGACCGGTTCGCTGAAATCGTATAGAGGCGCCTCGCACGAATTGTGCTGGATGCCCGCCTGGTCCGCGACAAAGAGCTTTTCGTTCATGAACATCCTCCTGGAATAAATGGATAGAGGGTGACCAGGTCTCCCGACATTCCTGCGGAGGACCCGTACAAGGAGCCTCCCGATGCACCGGTACATGGCGCGGTACGACAAAGGGGAAGGCGCCCATCGGGCGCCTTCCCTCGGCGTGCCTGGCCGGATCGGATATCCCCGAAGGCTGACGGGCAGATGGATCGACTCAGGGTTGCGGATTGGGAGTTGGGCTCGTTGTTTCGAAGATCACGTCGTAGGCCTGGCTGGAGACGGTGGCCGCCGCCCCGACGTCGTGATTCGAGAGGAAATAGCCACCCACGTCGCTCACGACGACGGCCAGCCATTTCCAGAACCGTCCTTTCGAAGTGACGCCGCTCTCGGCCGCCTGCTTGGACCAATAGCTATTGGAATGCCTGGCCACGCTCAGCCCGCCCAGAATCAGCGCGCCGTTCGCGGACTTGGGATCGAGCCGCGCGATGGCCTCGCGCTCCAGCGCCTCGAACTGGGCCGCCGCGGTATCCATGTCCGCGGCGTTCTCGACGATCTGGTCCATGCGAACGAGGAACGAGTACTCGTAGGCGTTGAACTGCTGGCGCAGTGCGGGCAGGTTTTCCGTCAGGGACCGCGTCGGATCGATCGAGTCGACGATCGGCTGCTGCGTAGCGATGTACCGCTCCAGCGGCACGCCGGGGGCGTAGCCGCACTTCTTGACCAGCACGGTCAGCGCGTCTTCGGCTGTGGCATTCAGGTCCATCAGGCAGCCCAGGTACATGTTGTGCTGGATGCCGGCCTGGTCCATCGGGTTTTCGACCGCCAGCGCAGGGGCGCCGACGACACTGCCCGCCAGCAGGGCGGTTGCGACAAGGAACTTCTTCATGAGCGTTCTCTCGCTATATGGAAGGGATTGGAGTTGGAGATGGCTGGGGTGCGTGGATCACCCCCGGGAGATGGCCACCGCCGCATCGGCAGACGCTGCGATCCGGCGATTTCAGGCTAGGCAAGCCGCTATCGGGACACGAGGGCAAAGCAGGGCCGTCCGTGGAACGAACCGGGCGGGATTGGCGAGCCCGAGTGCGGCGGTGCGCCTGCACCGGCGGGTGCGCTGCGCCTATGACGCGAATGCCACCACTTAAAGAATCAACGTGTTAGGGGGATTTGTTCCCGATCTATACCCGTGGATGCGCTGGCATCCTCCGCGGCGTCACTCGTAGGCTGCTGGTCCCTTCTCTGCCCATTGCGAGATTCCGATGCCTGCCCACCGCTCCAACTTCCATGCCGTCCTCGTCGCGGTGCTGCTTGCCGTGCCCCTGATCGCTCACGGCCACGACACCCTGCCGCCGGACTGGTGCCTGGAGCAGGACCAGGAACCCGAGGTCGTGGTGAAATTCGATTTCGACGGCGAGCAGTTGCGGCAGACCATGGACAAGTGCGGCGTGGTCGATAGCCACGAGCCGTACACGAATACGCTGAACACCATCGCCGCCTATTGCGAGGTGGTGGCGCCGTCGCGATCGGCCAAGCCCATCGTGCTCGGCCCGACGACCTTCCTGGCCCGCGACCACCACAGCAGCTACCGCATGGAACACGGCTTGAAGGGCGCCTGCGTGGTCTGCCCGGCCAAGCGCGGGCGCTGACGCGCCATGCAGGCGCACGTGCGTCTCAGAGCGACCAACAATTGCCGGCGCGGGGTGCCAGGCTTGCTCAGCCAAGCGCATCCCGGCGGGTGTAGGCCAGCACCGTGTCGATCCGGGATTGCAGTGCGGCGCGCGCCTCTGCCGAGATTCCCTCGCAGTGCGCGAGCACGAAATAGGCCGAGCGCAGCACGTCCCGCCAGCGCGGGTTGCTGGGCAATTTGGAGACCGCCAGGTAGCGCTCCATCGCCCGCGCACGCAGGCGGCCGTCGTCTATGTTCACGCGCCAGATCCGGCTGCGCTCGGCCAACTCCAGCCGGCCCGTCGCGGTGGCGCGCTCCCAGGTGTCGATGACCGCCAGCATCAAGTCGACCAGCGCGCGCCGGAACGCGTCGCGCAACGCAGGCGCGGCGGCGTCCTGTTGCGCGTGCTCGGCCTGCGCGGTGTCCGACGCCGCACCACTGTCGCGTTCCTGCAGGGCGAGCACGACCAGGCCGTCGCCGCCCTGCCAGGGCGCGAGGGTGGCGGCGAGTGGCGTACCGTGTCGCGCCACGACCTCAAGGCGCTGCGCGGCGCTGTCCTCCATCCGCTCCAGCGCCGCCTGCAAGGCCGGGCGGTCGCCCTCGGCAACCAGGGCGAACACCGCCTGTCCCACCGGTTCGGCGTCGTCCGCGCCGCCGAGCAGCAGGCGGCCGGCACGATTGGTGGCCAGCACCTGGCCTTCGGCATCAAGCAGGCACAGCGCGTCCTCGCGACTGTCGAGCAGGGTCTGCAGCAGGCTGCGATCCTCGGCCAGCGCATCCACCTCGCGCCGATAGCGCGCGAGTTGCTCCTCGTGGCGGACCTGCTGCGCGGTTTGCAGCACGCGCTCGCGCTGCCGGCGACGCTGCAGCAAAAGCCAGACGCCGAGCACCGCGGCGACGCCCGATACCAGCGCCAGCCACAGCAGCAACGTGCGCTGGCGCAGCTGGACCTGGCGCAGGCGGTTTTCGCTCTGCAGGGCGTCGATGGTGCGTTGCTTTTCGGCGGTGTCGAAGCGGACCCGCAGCCAGTCCAGTTGGCGATCGTGCTGCGCGCGCACCAGTGCGGCGGCTTCCGTGTTGGCACGCCGCAGCGTGGCGATGGCCGCGCCCGTGTCGCCACTGCTTTCCTGCAGCCGTGCCAGTTCTTCCAGCAATGGCACCCGCACCGGATCGCCACCGGCGGCCGCCGCCAGCGCCACGCGCAAGCGTGCCGCGGCGGCGGCGGCATTGCCTTCGAGCCGGGCCGTCCGCGCCAGTTGCAGTTGCAACGCCGACGGCAGCGGCAGCGCCCATGCCTCGGCGAGCGCCAGCGCACTGGAACTCCAGCGCTGCGCCTGCGCGACGTCGCCGAGCGCCAATGCCGCGCGGATCAGGCCATCGTGCACACGCAGTTCGTACACCCGGCGGCCCTGCGCGCGGTACACGGCAAGAGCCTCCTGCAACCAGGCCAGCGCCTGCGGCGTGTCGCCGCTGTCGAGCGCCAGCTCGGCCATGGTTTCCTGCACATGCGCGGCCTCGATGGCGTCGCCCTGCGCGCGGTTGGCGGCAAGCGCATCGCGGTAGTAGCGCATCGCGGTGTCGGACTCGCGCAGTTCGCGATACACGTCGGCGATATTGGTGAGCACGGACGCAGAGACCGCGCCGCGCGCGCGCTGGATGTCCAGGCTCAGCGTCAGGTTGCGCAGGGCACCGCGAAAATCCCCGAGTCGGCGCAGCGCCGCACCGACGTTGTTCAGATCGCGCGCCTCGCCCACGCGGTCGTGCAGCGAGCGGGACAGCATGGCCGCGCACTCGAAGCGCGCCAGGGCCTGCGGCAGGCGTTCGCGGCGGAAGTCGAGGATGCCGCGGCGGCGGGTGAGCTCGTAGCGCAATCGCGCGCCGCCGGCGTCGCCGATGTTGGCCGCGGCGCAGTCCAGCGTCTGTTCGGCAGCGTCGAGGCGACCGCCGTCGAGCTGCTCCTTGGCACGCGCGAACAATGCTTCGACCCGCGCATCGCCCGCCGTATGCGGCGTCGACACACCCGCCTGCTGCACGCACAGCAGCGGATCGGGAAGCGGACGCGGCGCCGCGGGCTCCGCGCAGCCATAGATCGTGTTCTGCGCAATAGCGGCCGCGCTCGCCGCGAGCAGGACGCCCAGGCACGCCCATCGCAGGCATGTCCGCGGCCGCATTCCAGGCGCGGTGACGTTCGCCTGGACGGAATCGCCAGAAACGACGGACCAGGCCAAGCCGAACCACGTCCCCATGGATCGGCGCGACCGGCCGCACGACGCCTTCCCTGGTTTCACGGTCTCCACAACTCCAGAACTGATCGGGACGCGGCGTACACGCGCCGCAGCGACAGGGATCAGCGCGACGCCCGGGCACGAACGTGGGTCCTGCCCGAGCATGCCGCACCGACGCATCGCAGTAGACCCGATGCCAAGGAAGCCGGGCAAGCGCGCTGTGGTGATGCACACCACACACGGGTCATCGTGGAATGGCGGTCACACCGGGTTCTACGCTTCCGTCCAGCGCAGGGGCGTGGGCGCCACGATCGGGGCGATCGCGACAGGGACCACTGCACGGCGCGCAGGCCCGCGCAGCAGTCGAACGCAGCAATCTCGCGGTCGCGTGCCAGGCTGTGCAGCGGCGCCTGGCGCGATCGTCTGGCTCAGGCCGCGCGCGGCCAGGCGTTCTCCTGCACCAGCCGCAGGCGCGGCGGCAGTTCGCGCAGCACGTCGCCGCGGTGCGAGAGCAGGCGCAGCGTGCCGTCGGCCTCCTCGGCGAGCGCGGTGAGGCTTTCCACCCAGTCGCCGTCGTTGGCGTAGACCAGGCCGTCGCGTTCGAACAGCCCGGCGCGGTGCACGTGGCCGCAGATCACCCCGTCCAGGCCGCGGCGGCGCGCGTCGTCCAGGCCGGCGGCGACGAAGCGCTCGATGTAGCGTTCGGCCGCGCTGCTCTGCCGCTTCAGATAGTCGGCCAGCGACCAGTAGCGCATGCCCAGGCGGCGGCGCACGCGGTTGGTCAGCTGGTTGCCGGTGAGGATGCGGTAGTACAGCCAGTCGCCGAACTTCTCCTGCAGGCCGCCGAACTGGGTCACGCTGTCGTAGTCGTCGCCATGCACCACCAGCAGGCGGCGGCCGTCGGCGGTGGCGTGCACCGCACGCCGGCGCACCTGCATCGCCGGCAGCGCCAACCCGCAGAAGCGGCGGATCGGCCGGTCGTGGTTGCCGGGCACGTAGATCAGTTCGGTGCCGCCGCGGGCCAGCGCATGCAGCGCATCGACCACGCGCTGGTGCGCCGCGCTCCACACCGCGCGGCGCTGCGCCATCCACCAGAAGTCGACGATGTCGCCGACCAGGTACAGCTGTTCGCAGCGCAGGCCGCCGAGGAAGTCGGCGAGTTCGCGTGCATGGCAATGCGGCGCACCGAGGTGCACGTCGGAGACGAACACCGCGCGGCGCGGCGACAGGCTGCTGACCGGATTCATGCCACCACCTCTGCTTCGTTGCGGGGACGTTCGAGGTAGCGCGCGCGCTTCTTGCTGCGAATGCGCTGCAGGTCCAGCTCGATCAGGCCGTCGACGGCGTCGTTGAACGCGGGGTCCACGCCGAAGGCGAGGAAGCGCGCGCCGCCGGGCTCGCACAGATCGGTGTACTGCTTGTAGAGCATCGGCACCGCCGCGCCCAGCGCGTCGAGGTTGCCCTTGAGCACCTTGTACGCGGTATCGGCGTCGAGTTCGTCGAACGCCGGCGGCGCTTCCGGATACGGGAACGGCCGCGCCGAGGCGGCTTCGCCGCTGGCGTCGCCGTAGTAGCGCACGTAGTAGGCCACGATCTGCTCGCGCGCTTCGTACGGCAGCGCGGCGCTGATCGACACCGCGCCGAACAGGTAGCGCACCTGCGGATGGTCCTGCAGATAGGCGCCGATGCCCTGCCACAGGTAGTCGATGCTGCGGCTGCCCCAGTAGTCCGGCACCACGAAGCTGCGGCCCAGCTCCATGCCCGCGGCGATGCGCGGCAGCATGGCCTCGCCGTAGCGGAACAGTTCGGCGGTATAGAAGCCGGCCAGGCCGCGCTCGGCCAGCACCGGCGCGCCGCGGGCGACGCGGTAGGCGCCGACCACGCGCGCAGCGGCGCCGTCCCACAGCACGATGTGCTCGTACCAGGTGTCGTAGTCGTCCAGGTCCAGGCGCCGGCCGGTGCCCTCGCCCACCGCGCGGAAGGTCAGCTCGCGCAGGCGACCGATCTCGCGCAGCAGCGCCGAGCCGGCGCGCAGCCGGCCGACACGGATCTGCTTGCCGTCCAGGGTATGGCCGAGGCTGCGCAGGCTCGCCACTTCCATCGCCAGTTGCGCCGGGTCCTCGGCGGCGACCAGCGCCTCCTCGCCCGGCGCGGCCTGCCCGCCGCTGCGGCCGAGCGCATACAGTTCGCTGCGCAGGCGGCGCATCAACTCGGCTTCGGGCAGGTCCTGCGGCAGCGCGCGGGCGCGGCCCAGGCTCAGCGCGATGCGGCGCTCGCGGCGGGCGAACATCTCCCGCGCCAGCAGCGCGGTGCCGGCCGGCTTGAACAGCGCCGAGGCGCCATAGAACAGCGCCGAGTTGCGCGCGTGGATGCGCACCGGCAGCACCGGCGCGGCGGTGCGCAGGGCGAAGCGCAGGAAGCCGCGGCGCCAGCGCCCGTCGGCGACGCCGCCCCAGCCCAGCCGCGAGACTTCGCCGGCAGGGAACACGATCACACATTGCTCCTGCGCCAGCGCCTGCTCGATCGCCCGCACGCTGGCCGGCGACGGCGCACCGCCGAGGATGCGCACCGGCAGCAGCAAATCGCGCAGCCCTTCCAGCGCCCACAGGAAATCGTTGGCGACGATCTTCACGTCGCGCCGCACCTGGCCCACGCAGTCCAGCAGCGCCAGCGCATCCAGCGCGCCGGAGGGATGGTTGGCGACGATCAGCAGGCGCCCGCGCGCCGGGATGCACTCGGCGGCAGTCGGTGCGACCACGTAGCGGGCCTGCAGGAAATCCAGTCCGGCCTGGACCAGGGCGAACCCGCGCAGGTCGCGGTTGGCCTCCAGGAACGCGTCCAGCGCGTCCAGTCCCGACCATTTCTGCAGGCCGCGCAGCAACGGCCGGACCAGCCGCGAGCGGCGTCCGGCAAACCAGTGCGGGTAGCGGTCCTGAAGACGGCGTTCGAGTGCGAGCACGGCAAGCCCCCTTGCTGACTGCGCACAGCTTCGGCCGCGGCGGCGACACCGATCTTGCAATCTGGCTACGGCAAGGTGACGGGCGCACCGTGGCGCGCCAACCGGTTAACCTTGGGCAACGTCCGCCCCGGGCATCATGCACGCCGCCCGGCGCCCGTGTATCATTCGCCTCCATCTTTTCATCCGAATACAAGGATATAGCCGCGATGTCCAGCTATCTCTTCACCTCCGAGTCGGTCTCCGAAGGCCACACGGACAAGATCGCCGATCAGATCTCCGATGCGGTGCTCGACGCGATCCTGACCCAGGACAAGCGCGCGCGCGTGGCCTGCGAAACCCTGGTCAAGACCGGTGTGGCGATCGTCGCCGGCGAGATCACCACCAGCGCCTGGATCGACCTGGAAGCGCTGACCCGCAAGGTGATCCTGGACATCGGCTACAACAGCTCCGACGTCGGCTTCGACGGCGAGACCTGCGGCGTGCTCAACCTGATCGGCAAGCAGTCGCCGGACATCAACCAGGGCGTGGACCGCAAGAAGCCGGAAGAACAGGGCGCCGGCGACCAGGGCCTGATGTTCGGCTACGCCACCCGCGAGACCGACAGCTTCATGCCGGCCGCCATCCATCTGTCGCACCGCCTGGTCGAACAGCAGGCCAAGGTGCGCAAGAAGAAGAACTCGCCGCTGGCGTGGCTGCGCCCGGACGCCAAGAGCCAGGTCACCCTGCGCTACGAAGACGGCGTGGCGACCGC
>JBEVKG010000126.1:0-18547 GCA_040509765.1 Xanthomonas sp. | reverse complement strand
AATCTGGCGGGGCTCGAGTCGCGAAACGGCGCGCTCGGCAGCCTTGCGACCGATCGTCGCCGCCGCCTCGAGATCGTCCGCCGCCAGGCCAATGCTGTACCAGCCGTCGCGCTGCATGCCGTCGCCCTGCCCGGCGATGAGCGCGCAGCCGATCGAATGCTGGGTACTGCGCTCGCAGCCGACGAAGCCGTGCGAGTTGGCGTACACCGACAGGCTCTCGTTGCTGCCGGCCGAGGCGCCATCGGAATTGCTGATCCGCGGATCGGCATCGCGGCCGGCGGCCTCGCAGGCCAGCGCCAGGTCGATCGCGTCCTCGGCCTGCAGCGGCCACGGATGCCAGCGGTCGAAATCCGGCTGCGCCTGCGCCATCAGCGCCGCCTCGGCCAGGCCGGCGGCCACATCGTCCTCGGTGTAGCGGGCGATCGCACAGGCCTGGGCCACGGTGGCCTCCAGGCTGGATTCGTGCAGGTCGGCGGTGCTGGCGCTGCCCTTGCGCTGGCCGAAGTAGACGGTGACGCCGATACCGCGGTCGCGGGTGGACTCCACGGTCTCCACCGCGCCCAGGCGCACGTTGACGTCCAACCCGCGGTCTTCGCTGCAGCTGACCTCGGCCTGGCTGGCGCCGAGCGTGCGGGCGCGCGCCAGCAGCCGCTCGGCGATGTCGGACAGGCGCTCCAGGCGCTGCTGGCTGTCGTCGCGGTGCAAATCGGGGGTGATCGCGTTCAATGCTTTATCCTTGTTGTGCGAATCCCTTCGCCCCTGTCCGGCCGTCCTGGCCGGATGTGTTGATTTGATTTCCAGCCCGATCGAGTAGTACGAGCATGCGCGGACGCGACGAAGACACCGGTGAATTCCGCGGCGAAAGCCGCAGCCAGCAACGCCGCGAGGCGCTGGAAGTGCTGAGCCTGGGCGAGCGGCTGGTGGCGCTGACCCCGGCGCAGCTGGCCAAGCTGCCGGTACCCGAATCGCTGCTGCCGCACATCGCCGAGACCAAGCGCATCACCTCGCACATCGCGCACAAGCGGCAGCTGGCGTTCCTGGCCAAGCAGATGCGGCGCGAGGACGAGGCGGTGCTGGAGGCGATCCGCGAGGCCATGGACGTCAACAGCGACAGCGCGCGCCGCGAAGTGGCGGCCATGCATCGGGTCGAGGACTGGCGCGAGCGGCTGCTCGCCGAAGGCGACGCCGCGCTGGCCGAGCTGCTGGCCGAGCATCCCGACGCCGATCGCCAGCGGCTGCGCCAACTGGTCCGCAACGCCAAGGACGAGCGGCTGAAGAACAAGCCCCCGCACGCTTACCGCGAGTTGTTCCGGGAGCTGCGCGAGCTGATCCTGGGCGGCGCCTCGGAGATGGGGAATGGGGAATCGGGAACCGAACAAGACGACGACGCGACGTTCGACGACACGCGCGACTGAAGCGCGGCGACGTCGGCGGCCGCACACGGGCGCCGCCACACGCCCCGCCCCGCGAGCGCGGCGCGCGATGAACCTGTCCGCCAGGCCGGCACTGCCGCAGCGCGCCGCGGCGCCCGCTTTGCCGATTCCCGTTTCGCGACTCCCCACTCCCAGCTCCTAGGCCGTCCCGCCCACGGTCAGCCCGTCGATCAGCAGCGACGGCTGGCCGACGCCCACCGGCACGCTCTGCCCGTCCTTGCCGCAGACGCCGACGCCTTCGTCCAGCGCCAGGTCGTGGCCGATCATGCGCACCTTCTGCATGGTCTCCGGGCCGTTGCCGATCAAGGTGGCGCCCTTCACCGGCGCGGTCACCTTGCCGTCCTCGATCAGGTAGGCCTCGGTGGCCGAGAACACGTACTTGCCGCTGGTGATGTCGACCTGGCCGCCGCCGAAGTTGACCGCGTACAGGCCCTTCTTCACCGAGCGGATCATCTCCTGCGGGTCGTGCTGGCCGGCGCGCATGTAGGTGTTGGTCATGCGCGGCATCGGCAGGTGCGCGAACGATTCGCGGCGGCCGTTGCCGGTCGGCGCCACGCCCATCAACCGCGCATTGAGCGTGTCCTGCATGTAGCCGACCAGCACGCCGTCCTCGATCAGGGTGGTGCAGTGGGTCGCAGTCCCCTCGTCGTCGACATTGAGCGAACCGCGGCGGCCGTCGAGGGTGCCGTCGTCGACGATGGTCACGCCGGGCGAGGCCACGCGCTGGCCGATGCGGCCGGCGTAGACGCTGGTGCCCTTGCGGTTGAAGTCGCCTTCCAGGCCGTGGCCGACCGCCTCGTGCAGCAGCACGCCCGGCCAGCCCGGGCCCAGCACCACCTGCATCACCCCGGCCGGCGCCGGCACCGCCTCCAGGTTCACCAGCGCCTGGCGCAAGGCCTCGCGGGCGAAGGCTTCCGGGCGGCCGTCGGCGAACAGCGTGTCGTAGTCGTAGCGGCCGCCGCCGCCGGCATAGCCGGACTCGCGGCGGCCCTGCTGTTCGACGATCACCTGCACGTTCAGCCGCACCAGCGGGCGCACGTCGGCGGCGAGCACGCCGTCGCTGCGCGCCACCAGCACCGTGTCCACGCCACCGGACAGGCTCACCATCACCTGCTGCACGCGCGGATCGGCGGCGCGCAGGTACTGGTCCAGCCGCCGCAGCAGCGCGACCTTGTGCGCGTTGTCCATCGCATCCACCGGGTCCAGCGCCGGGTACAGCGCGCGGCCGCCGCCGCGCTGCAGCGCCTGCGCCGGCTGCGCGCCGCCATCGCGGGAGATGGCCCGCGCCGATTGCGCCGCGGCCAGCAGCGCGTCGCGGTGGATGTCGTCGGAATAGGCGAAGCCGGTCTTCTCGCCGGAGATCGCGCGCACGCCCACACCCTGCTCGATGGAGTGGGCGCCATCCTTGACGATGCCGTCCTCCACGCTCCAGCTCTCGCGCCGCGAATGCTGGAAATACAGGTCGCCGAAATCGATGCCGGGACCGAGCAGCGTGCCGAAGGCGCGCTCCAGGCTGACGGCATCCAGACCGGCGGGAAGCAACAGGCGGGTTTCGGCGAGGCTCAGGGCGTGATCGTTCATGGGCTCAACATGGGGGACGAAGGCGCGCAGCGCAAGCGGCGCGCAGCACAGTGTGAAAACGGCAGGCGTGGGATGCGCGCGGTATCGGAGCAACGCACCGCATCGCGTGCGCAGGCGGCTCGACCCGGCGCACGCGCCGCGGCCGTCGATGCGGATCGGCAGCGCGCGCAGTCGCCCCCGGCCCCACTTCGGCATCCCCGGTCACGGCCCTTCAGGGCCTGGCGGACGCGGCCGGCGGCGTGGTGGCCGGCGCCGGCGGACGCGCGGACTCGCGCTCGATCACGTCCACCTTGGGATCCTTCCACGGCCCGGTGACCCGGTAGGTGCGCGCGCCGATGTTGCCCAGCGGCTTGCCCAGCACCGCGTTGGCGGCGGCGCCGACCGCCGCGCCGACCGGCCCGCCGGCCACCGCGCCGACCACGGTGAGCAGGTTGCCGGACTTGGGATTGACGTCGATGGTCTGGTCGAACTGCTGCGCGCGCAGGTCGGCCTCGCCGCGCACCTTGATCTCCGCGGCCGGGCCATCGATGACCAGGTTGTCGCTGCGCGCCATGCCGTCGCCGAAACGGATCTGCCCGTCGATGCGATTGAAGGCGAAGCCCTTGGAGAAGAAGTCGCGGAAATCGAACATCAGCCGCCGCGGCAGCTGCGCCACGCTGAGCAGGCCGAGCACGCGCCCGGCGCCCGGGTTCAACTCCAGCAACTGGCCGTTGCGCGCGGCGACGTCGAGCTGGCCCTGCACCGAAGCCAGCTGCAGGCCGGCCGGCGTGCCCGGCCAGGCCGCATGCAGCGTCAGTTCGCCTTCGCCGCCGCGCACCTGCCCGCCGAAATCCAGGTTCTGCATCAGCTCGCCCAGGTCGCGGCTGTCGACGCTGGCGTCGAGCTGGGTGCGGGCGGTCGCGCCCTTGCCGCGCCAGTCGCCGCTGATGTCGATCTTCTGCTTGTCCGAGCGCAGGTGCAGCTGGTCCACCTGCATGCCGTCGGCCAGCTTGCGCGTGCGCAGCGAGGCCGCGCCGAGGGTCATCGCGCCGAAGCGCAGGTCGTCCACGTCCAGCGCCAGCGCCGGGATCGAAGCCGGGTCCAGGCTGTCGGCGAACGGGCCGGCCGGGACCGGACCGGCGCTGCCGGGGACCCCGCTGTCGGCGGGCGCGGCGACCACCGCCGTGGGCGTGCCGTCCGCCGCCGGCAGCGTGGCCGTGGCCGAGCGCCAGTGCACCCGCGCCAGGCGGCCACCGAGGACGCCACCGTCCTTGGTCGGCACGCTGAGGTCGCCGGCCAGGGCCGGGCCGTCCAGGTGCACGTCGATGCTGTCGGCTTGCGGCAGCAGGCGCAGGCGGGTGTTGTCGAACACCCCGCCGAGCAGCAGCAGGTGGTCGGCGAGGATGTCGATGCGGCGCAGCGGCATCGGGTCTTCGCCGCCGTTGGCCGCGGCGGCGTTCGGATCGGGACGGCTGACCACGCCGATCCAGTCGATGGCGTTCAACGCCGCGGTGCGCCCGCTGACGACCAGGCCGCTGGCGGGCGGCTCGTCGGCGACGTGCTCGCTGCCCATCACCACCCGCACCCCGGTCTTGCCGCCCTGGCTGCGCGCGGCCAGCGCCATCAGCTTGCCGAAGGCCACCTCGATGCGGCCGCTGCCGACCGGCAGCGGCACGTTGACCGAGGTCGCCAGCGGCGTCGCCGGCGCCTTGTCCATCGGCGCCGGCATCAACAGCGCCGTGCCGACAAGATCCGAGCGCAACTGCAGCCGGGTCGGCGGCTGCGCGCCGCCGTCGGCGGTCTTGGGCAAGCCGACGCCGATGTTCCAGCGCGAGCGGCCCTGCACGTAGGGCTTGAGCCAGGCCATTTCCGGCACCCGGTCGAGCAGTTCGTTCGCATCCAGCGCCGCACTCAGCGCGGCCTCGAAGGCCTGCTGCGGATCCTGCACGCCGTCGCCGGCGCGCAGCGCCAGTTCGCCCTGGTGGCCCTGGTAGGCCACGCTCAGCTTCTGCGCGGCGAACCCGGTATCGCTGTACTCGGCGCTGCCGCGCATGTCGTCGAAGGCCAGATCCCAGCGCTTGTCGGCGATGTGCGCGCCGAGCAGGTCGACCGTGCCGCGCAGGTGGTGGGTGCCGAGGTCGGCGCGCAGCGGCTGCAGCAGATCGAAGGTGACATCGGCCGGCCCCGAGGCGCTGAGCGCATCCAGGGTGTCGCCGTAACGGGCGTGCAGCGGGCTCTGCCGCAGCATCGCCAGCAGCTTGCCGGTCTCGGCGCGGGTGCTGGCCAGCACGCTGAGCTGGCCTTCCTTGTAGTCGGGCAGCGCCGCCGACAGCTGCGCCACCGGCACCCCGCCCATGCTGCCGCGGCCGTGCACCTCGAAGCCGTTGCCGATGAAGGCGACGCTGGCATCCACGTTCTCCACCGCCGGCCAGTCGCGCTGGAAGCGCACCTTGGCGTCCTCCAGCCGCGCGGTCGCCTCGAAGCGGCCGTTGTGGTCGGCGAACGGCCAGTCGTCCAGGTCGCCGGAAACCAGCGCATGGCCATCGCGCAGGCGCCCGCCCTGCAGCGCGGCGTCGAGCCAGTCGGTGGCGGCCTTGCTCATCTTGGAATGGACCCAGAACGTCTTCGCCGCCACCACCGGCGCGTCCTGCAGGTCGGCGGCCAGGTCGATCCACGGCCGCGAGCCGTCGTCCTGGAAGCGCAGCCCGCCGCGCAGATCGGCGCCGTAATCGCTGCCCTGCACGCGCAGCCCCGGCGTCGCCACGCGCAGGCCGTCGCCGTCGCGGAACGCGACGATGCGCCCGGCCAGCTGCACCTGGTGGACCACGCCGAAGCCGCTGGGCCAGTCGACGCGGACCGGGCTACCGGCATCCAGCGCCAGTTCGCCGGCCTGCGCATCGCCGTCGAAGCGGCCGCGCAGGCCGCTCACGCCGGGGGCGCCGCCGGCCGGGGCGAACGCCAGTTCGGCCAGGCGGCCCTGGCCGTACAGCGGACCGCCGGGAACCCCGCTCACCGCCACCTGGGTCAGCTGCAGGCGCGGCCGCGCCACCGACACCCAACTGCGCAGGCTGGGCGAGAGGCGGTCGCTGAGCCCGGCCACCGCGATCAGCGGCGCCACGTCGAGCTGCTCACCGTACAGGGCGAAGCGGCGCCCGCCGGCCACAGTCAGGCCATCCAGGCGCTGCAGCGGCTGCCCGGCCTGGCCGAACTGCAGCTGCGGCGCATCCAGCCGCCAGCCGCCGTCGATCTGGCGCCAGCGCGCTTTTGCGCGGAAGGTGGTGAAGGCGAGCTGCGGGCGGGTGCGGCCGTCGGCCAGCGGCGCGCCGCGCAGGCGCAGCTCGCGCAGGGTGGCGTCCACGGTCACCCCGGCGACGCGGCGCTGCTGCAGGTCCAGCCACGCCTGGACTTCGCCAACGCCGCCCTGCAGTTCGATGCCGGCCGCATGTAGCAGGCCGGCCCAGCCGGCCAGCTCCGCCGGGCGTACCGCCAGGTAGGCCTGGCCATCGCCGTGGCGACGATCCAGGTCCAGCACCGCGGTCAGCGGCGCCTGCTGCAGATCGCTCCAGCCCTGCACGCCCACCTGCAGCCGCTCGCCGTTCACGCGCATCCGCAGGTCGATCTTCGGCACCTGCGCTTCCAGGCCCAGCGACGGGGCATGCACGCGCAGGCGACCGTCGATGACCTGCAGTTCGCCCAGTCCCTGCAGCGCATCCAGCGGATCGCCGCCCTGCCCCGAGGTCGGCAGGCCCTGCACGCTCCAGTTGCCGTCGTCGGCGCGCAGCAGGGTCAGCGCCAGGCCGCGCAGGCGCAGCTCGGTGAACGAGCGCCCCGGCAGCAGTCCCGCATACATCGACACCAGCACCTCGGCCTGGCCGATGCGCACGCCGTCGCCGGCGCCGATGCGCAGGCCGTCCAGGCGCAGCAGCGGGCCGCGCCGGGTCCAGGCGGTCTCCAGCCGGTCGAAGCGGATCGGCTGCCCGGCGCGCTCGCTCAGCCACGCCGCCACCTGCTGCGGATGCCGCTCGACGAACGGCAGCGCCTGGCTCAGCGCCCCCACCGCCAGCGCCACGCACACCAGCCCGATCGCAAGCGCGTAGAACGCGAAACGGCGAGCCAGGCGCAGGCGGCGGCGCAGGGGGGTATGCATCAGGGGCGGGGAGTGGGGAATCGGGAATGGGGAATCGCAAAAGCGGCACGCGAACCGCTCATTGCCACGTGACATCCGGCCAGGGAATCCAGAGCTGCCTCAGCGCCGACAGTGCGCGCTTCCTCCATTCCCCATTCCCGATTCCCCACTCCCAGCCTCACAACAACACCACGTCGAACTGCTCCTGCAGGTACTGTTCGTCGGCCTGGAAGCGGATGGTCTTGCCGAGGACTTCCTCCAGCTCGGCCCCCGCCGCCGATTCCTCGTCGGTGATGCGCGCCACCACCTTGGTCGAGGCGATCACCAGCAGCCGCGCGGCGTCGAACTGGCGCACCGCGCGGGTGATCTCGCGGAAGATCTCGTAGGTCACGGTCTCGGCGGTCTTGATCGAGCCGCGCCCGCTGCATTCCGGGCACGGTTCGGACAGTTGCCGCTCCAGGCTCTCCACGGTGCGCTTGCGGGTCATCTCCACCAGACCGAGCGGCGAGAATTCGTACACCGTGGTCTTGGCATGGTCGCGCGAGAGCGCCTTCTCCAGCGTGCGCAGCACCTGGCGGCGATGCTCGGCATCGTCCATGTCGATGAAGTCGATGATGATGATGCCGCCGAGATTGCGCAGCCGCAGCTGCCGCGCCACCGCCTGCGCCGCCTCCAGGTTGGTGCGGAACACCGTCTCCTCGAGATTGCGCTGACCCAGGAACGAACCGGTGTTGACGTCGATGGTGGTCATCGCCTCGGTCTGGTCGATGACCAGGTAGCCGCCGGACTTCAGCGGCACCTGCTTGTCCAGCGCGCGGGCGATCTCGTCCTCGACCCCGTACAGGTCGAAGATCGGGCGGTCGCCGGTGTACAGCTCCAGGCGCTCGGCCAGCACCGGCATGTACTTGGCGACGAAGGCCTGCAGCCGCTCGAAGGTCTCGTGCGAATCGACCTTGACCTTCTCCACGTCCTTGCGGATCAGGTCGCGCACCGCGCGCAGCGGCAGGCTCAGGTCCTCGTAGATGATGCTGGCCGGGGCGCCGTCGCGGCCGCGCCGCTCGACCACGTTCCAGACCCGCGACAGGTAGGCGATGTCCTCGGCCAGCGCCTCGGCCGGCTGGCCCTCGGCGTTGGTGCGGATGATGTAGCCGAAGCCGCCGTGGCTGGCGGCCAGGTCGGCGACCAGGGTCTTCAGGCGCTGCCGTTCGGCCTCGTCCTCGATCCGCGCCGACACCCCGATCACCCGCGACTGCGGCAGCAGCACCAGGTAGCGCGAGGGAATGCTGATCTGGGTGGTCAGCCGCGCGCCCTTGCTGCCGATCGGATCCTTGACCACCTGCACCACGATGTCCTGGCCGTCGCGCAGCAGTTCCACGATCGGCACCGCGGCCGAGACCGGCAGCGGCGTCGCCTCCTCGGTGTCGCCGTTGCCGACCGGCGCCGGCCGCACCACGTCGTTGGCATGCAGGAACGCGGCGCGCTCCAGCCCGACCTCGACGAAGGCCGCCTGCATGCCCGGCATCACCCGCTGCACGCGGCCCTTGTAGATGTTGCCGACCACCCCGCGGCGCCAGCCGCGCTCGATGTGCAGCTCCTGCAGCATGCCGTTCTCGATGACCGCCACCCGGGTCTCGCGTGGTGTGACGTTGACCAGGATCTCTTGCGACATCACAGCACTCCGAAGGTGCGCAGCAGGTGGAAGGTCTGGTGCAGGGGCAGGCCCATCACCCCGGAATAACTGCCGTCGAGACGGCTGACGAAGCGCTCGGCGCCGCCCTGGATCGCATACGCACCGGCCCGCCCCATCGGCTCGCCGCTGGCGACGTAATCGGCGATGTCCCGCGCCGACAGCGCGGCGAAGGTCACCGACGTCGGCACCAGCACCGCGTCCTCGCGGCCGGCGGCGACCAGCGCCACCGCGGTCATCGCCTGATGGGTGCGTCCGGACAGGGCCGCCAGCATCGCCGCGGCGTCCTCGGCGTCGGCCGGCTTGCCGAACACGCGGTCGTCCAGCACCACTTCGGTGTCGGCGCCGAGCACCACCGCATCGGCGGCATCGGCGGCATCGGCCAGGTGCGCCAGGCCGGCGCGGGCCTTGTCCAGCGCCACCCGGCGCACGTAGGCCTGCGCCGACTCGTCGGCCGCGCGCACTTCCGGCACCTCGAGATCGAGGATCCGGAACGGCACGCCGAGGCGGGTCAGCAGTTCGTTTCTGCGAGGGGAGCGGGACGCGAGATACAGCATGTCCGAAGGATAACCCGAGCCGACTAACTGAACGATCGCCAATTGCGGGACGATCGCTTCGACCCCGGCGAAGATCACGACGCGTTCATCGTCGCGGCAACACCCTCGCCCAAGTCTTCACAAGGAGAATCTCGATGCGCGCATTGTCCGTCCGCCCGCTGCTGCTGGCCCTGTCCCTCGCCCTAGGAGGCACGATGACCGCCCACGCCCAATCCGCCGCGCCCGGCTATGCCGTGCCCGCCGACGGCACCCTGCTCAACATCGCCGCGCAGGCCGAAGCCAAGCGCGCGCCCGACGTCGCCGCCATCTCGGCCGGCGTGGTCACCCAGGCCACCGACAGCGCCGCGGCGATGCGCCAGAACGCCGAACAGATGACCAAGGTCCTGGCCGCGATCCGCGCCGCCGGCATCGCCGACAAGGACGTGCAGACCAGCGGGGTCAGCCTCAACCCGCAGTACAAGTACGCCGAAAACCAGGCCCCGCAGATCATCGGCTACCAGGCCAGCAACTCGGTGAACCTGAAGGTGCGCGACATCGCCAAGCTCGGCAAGGTGCTCGATGCGCTGGCCGCGCAGGGCGCCAATCAGATCAACGGCCCCACCTTCGAGATCGACGATCCGGAACCGCTGTACGACCAGGCCCGGGTCGATGCGCTGAAGAAGGCGCAGGCACGTGCGCAGAGCTACGCCAAGGCGCTGGGCCTGCGCGTGCGGCGCATCGTCAGCATTTCCGAGGGCAGCAGTGGCGGGGTGCGCCCGCCGATGCCGATGATGCGCGCGATGGCGATGAAGGCCGAGATGGACAGCACCCCGGTCGCGGCGGGCGAGAGCAGCGTCTCGGTCAACCTGGACGTGGTGTTCGAACTGGGCAAGTAAGCCGCTGCCCCGGACCATACGTCGCGACGGCGCCTGCGGGCGCCGTCGCCGTTTCCGGAGCCGGCAGCGCCGCCCGCCCCCTCTTGCCAAAGCGCCCGCGACCGGCGCACTGTCGAAACGCGGACGGGCGCGATGACCCCAGCCGCCGCGCCCGTGCGTTCAGAGTGGCTAACAAACCGTCGCGAGCAGCCGCCAGGCGGGTGTGGACGGCGCGGAGGAACCGCAGTGTACGAGTGGTACATGCGGATTCCGAGCACCGTCCGCGCCCGCCTGGTGGCTGCGCAGCAGGTTTGGTAGCCGCTCTCAGCCGTACCGCAGTCCACGACACTCCTATCGCAGAGGTGGATCCATGGTTCGCACGCAACTCCCCGCTCCGTCCTTCCGCATCGACCTGTCCCGGGTCCTGGCCTACAGCACCGCGATCGCCCTGCACCTGCTGGCCGCCCTGTTGCTGCTGCTGCCGCTCTCGCACGTGACCGCGCCACCGGAGCCGGCGCAGGTGCAGCCGCCATGGCAGCAACCGGTGGTCGTCCCGGTCACGCCGCCGCCGACCATCCCGGCCACCGAGAAACAGACGCCGCCGCAACCACGCACCCCGACCGCAGTGCCGGTTCCGGTGCCGACTCCCGCGCCGGCGCCGCTGGCCGACAGCAGCCCGGTGGCCCTGGACACCGCGCCCAACGTCGACCCCACACCCAGCATCGCCGCGCCGAGCCTGCCGCCGGCCAGCGTGAGCGCACCGGTGGAAGGCATGCAGTTGCAGTACCTGCGCGCGCCGGCCCCGCCGTATCCGCGCGACGGGCTGCGCGATCGCCTGCAGGGCAGCGTGCTGCTGCGGGTGCTGGTCGGCACCGACGGACAGCCGCTGCAGGTCACCGTCGAGAAGAGCAGCGGCCACCGGGTGCTCGACCAGGCGGCACGCGACCAGGTGCTCAAGCGCTGGGCGTTCAAGCCGGCGCTGCAGAACGGGACGCCGGTGCAGGCGTACGGGCTGGTCCCGATCGATTTTTCGCTCGATCGCTGAGGAGATGGACGCGCCGGCCAGGCCCGCCTGGCCGGGCGTGTTAATCTAAAATTCACGATTTGTTCACGATAGATACACCTAGATGAGAGACAGCCGGCCCCCAAGACGCCGGCGCTTTCGTCAGAAAGTCACAACCTGCGTTTCCAGTTAGGAGAGAAACTGTGAACACCCCGATCCAACGGCGTGCAACCCGCCGTACCCTGCTGTGTGCCTCCGTCGCCGGCGTTCTCGCCACCCTCGCAGGTCCTGCCGCCTTCGCTCAGGAAGCGGCCACCAATCTCGACCGCATCACCGTCACCGGCTCCAACATCCCGCGCACCGACACCGAGACCCCATCGCCGGTGCAGGTGGTGACGCGTCAGGAGATCGATCGCACCGGCAAGACGTCGCTGGCCGAGTATCTGCAGACCCTGACCGCCGACGGCGCCGGTTCGATTCCGAAGACCTTCGGCAACGGCTTCGCCGGCGGCGGCGCCGGCATCTCGCTGCGTGGCCTGGGCGCCGGTTCCACCCTGGTGCTGTTGAACGGCCGACGCATGGCCACCTACGGCCTGGCCGACGACGGCCAGAAGGTCTTCACCGATCTGAGCACCATCCCACTGGACGCAGTCGAGCGGGTCGAAGTACTGAAGGACGGCGCCTCGGCGATCTACGGCTCCGACGCCATCGCCGGCGTGGTCAACATCATCCTGCGCAGCGACTTCCAGGGCGCGATCCTGCGCGGCTCCTACGGCATCTCCGGCGACGGCGACGGCGACGCGCGCAAGGCGACCCTGACCGCCGGTACCGGCGATCTCGCCAGCGACGGCTGGAATGCGTTCTTCAGTCTGGACGTGGGCAAGACCGACGCGATCAAGATCAGCGACCGCAAGGATCGCAAGTGGATCGGCACCGGCGACATCCGGCGCTGGGGCTACGCGGCGCAGGACGCGCAGTTCCTCGGCGGCGCCTACCTCAGCGGCGGCACCGCCGGCGGCGTCGGCCCCAACGGCTCGGTGTTCAATACCGCCGGACAACTGGTGGCGTTGCCGGGCTGCGCCGGCCTGACCACCATCCCCGGGCAGAGCGATGCCACCGCGCAGGCACAGGGCTGCCTGTGGGACCCGGCGCAGGTCTACCGCGATCTGACGCCGGAAGAGAAGTACGTCAACGTGTTCGGTCGCGCCAGCTTCGCCTTCGGCGAGGGCGGCGAGATCTACACCGAGATCGGCTACTCGAAGAAGAACACCGTGTTCTCCAACACGCCGTCCGGCGTGTCCGGCGGCTGGGGCTACCCGGGCGGCCCGGTCAACGCCAACAGCGGCGCCGGCGCCACCACGCTCTACGCCGGCCATCCCGACAACCCGCTGCCCTACGCCGCGCGCGTGCGCTACAGCGCCTGGGACGTGGGCCCGCGCGTCACCGACAACACCAACGAGTTCAACCGCTTCCTGGTCGGCGTGAAGGGCAACTGGGGTGACTGGAGCTACGACACCGGCTACCTGCACTCGGGTACCAATCTGATCAACAAGCGCACCGGCTACCTGCGTTACAGCGCCGTGCGTTGCGTGCTGGGCAACCCGGCCTGCCCGGCCGGCACCTGGCGCATCGGCGACAACGCCAACCTCAACTCGCAGGCGCTGTACGACTACATCTCCCCGACCATCAGCGCACGCGCCAAGTCCGAACTGGACATGTTCGACTTCACCGTCTCGCGCAGCCTGATGGACCTCAAGGGCGGTCCGCTGGGCCTGGCGCTGGGCGCGGAATGGCGCAAGACCAGCAACAGCCTGACCCCGCAGACCTACACCGATGTCGGCGACATCATCGGCCTGGGTTACTCGGCCTACGACGGCACCCAGAACGTCTACGCCGCGCACGTCGAACTGTCGGCGCCGGTGCTGGAGCAACTGGAACTGTCGGCGGCGCTGCGCTACGACAAGTACGACGGCGGCGACGGCAAGGCCACGCCGAAGCTGGGCGTGAAGTGGACCCCGGCCGACTGGATCGCGCTGCGCGCCAGCTACGCCGAGGGCTTCCGTGCGCCGAACCCGGCCGAGAACGGTGACGGCGGCCTGGCCGCGTTCTCCAACGCCCGCGATCCGGTGCGCTGCGCGATCGATCCAGCCAACGAGTGCACCGCGCGCTCGGTGGCAATCATCACCCGTCCGAACCCGGCGCTGAAGCCCGAGGAGTCCAAGAGCTATTCGGTGGGCTTCGTGCTGCAGCCGACCGCGAGCACCTCGCTGACCGTGGACGGCTGGGAGATCAAGCGCACCAACGAGATCGCCCAGGGCAGCACCGCCGACGCGATCGCCGCCGGCAACGTCCTGCGCGACAGCAACAACATCGGCGGCGTCCCCAACAGCGGCTCCATCCTGGCGGTCAACACCGGCTACGTGAACGCGAACTCCTCGCGCGTGCGCGGCATCGACACCGACATCCGCCAGACCTTCGAGATCGGTCCCGGCCAGTTGGAGCTGGACGCGCAGTGGAGCCACCTGCTCAAGTTCGAGCGCACCGAAGGCGGCAGCACCGTCGACTACGTGGGCACGCACGGCAACTGCGACGTGACCAACTGCATCGGCACCCCGCAGGACCGCATCAACTTCGGCACCACCTGGAAGCAGGGCAGCTGGAGCGTGAGCGGCGTGGTCAACTACATCGACAGCATCGAGAACAAGGATCGCCGCGGCGGCGACTACCAGGCGTTCTACGCCGACGGTACGCCGGTCAAGAAGATCGCCTCGTTCACCACCTTCGATCTGTCGGGCCGCTGGAACATCACCGAGGCCTTCGAACTGAACGCGTCGGTGCAGAACGTGTTCGACCGGATCGCGCCACTGGATCCGACCACCTACGGTGCGGTCAACTACAACCCGCTGCACTTCAGCGGCGCGATCGGCCGTTACTTCACGGTGGGCGCGAAGTACACGTTCAACTGATCGCCAACGCCGCAAGGCGATGAAGCAACAACGAAAAGCCCGGGCGAAAGCCCGGGCTTTTTTCCTGTCTGATCGGCACGCCGGCATCGGCGTTCACCCACGCATCGCCACCGCGCGGGCGCGCACGCGATCCGCGATCCACGATCCGCGATCCGCGATCCGCGATCAGGCGCGATGGTAGGGATGATTGGCCAGCATCGCCGCGGCGCGGTACAACTGCTCGGCCACGACCAGCCGCACCAGCATGTGCGGCAGGGTCAGCGGCCCCAGCGACCAGGCTTCGCTGGCGACGGCCAGCACCTCGGGCGAATGGCCCTCGGGCCCGCCGATCAGGAAGGCCAGATCGCGCCCCTGCCCGCGCCAGTGCTCCATGCGCTGCGCCAGTTGCTCGGAGCTGTGCTGTTTGCCGGGCACGTCCAGCGCCACCACCAGCGCGTTCTTCGGCAGCGCCGCCAGGACCCGGCGGCCTTCGTCCTCGATCGCGCGCTGCGCATCGCGGCCCTTGCCGCGCAGGCCCGGCTCGATCTCGACCAGGTCCAGCGGCAGCCAGTGCGAGAGCCGCTTGCGGTATTCGGCGAAGCCCTGCGCCACCCAGGCCGGGGCGCGCTCGCCGGTGGCGATGAGGCGCGCCTTCATGGCGCCGATCGCCGCACGCGCATCACCAGCGCTCCGCCACGCATGCAGATGCCGCCGACGCCTCGGCGTCGTCCTGTGCCGCCTGCGCGGCGCGCTGCTGGCGCAGCCACTGCTTGAGGGTGGCAGGCTGCTGCAGCGCGCGCCGGTCTTCGTCGCAATACGCGATCTCGTCCTGCAACTGGCGCTTGATCTGCGCCATCAGCGCATCCAGGCGCTGCGGCTGCGGGCGGCGCTCCAGGCTCAGCCCGTAGTCGGCCACGAACGCATCGACCACCTGCGCCAGCTCCCGTTCGACCTGCTGCAACTGGGTGGCGAACATCGCGGCGTAGTCGCCGATCCGCTCCTCGGCCATGGCCGCGATTCCGGCGTGGTCCAGTTGGCCGATCTCCAGTTGCAGCTCCAGCAGGCCCAGCAGATCGTCCTGGCGATAGACGCGGTTGAGTTCCTGCATCAGCGCGGTCTTGCGTTCGCGTTGCCGCGGATCGGGCTCGCGGTCCGGATGCAGCGCCGCGACCAGGCTGCGGTACAGCGTGCGCCGCGCCTGCTGCGGATCGAACCCGCTCGCGGCCGCGGCGCCGGCGCCGGCGCGACGGCGCTTGGCATGCCGTTGCGCGCGCCCGTCCGCGTGTGCCCGCTGCTGGTGCTGGCGCTGCTGCACCTGCGCGTACAGCGCTTCCGGGCACGGCAGATGCTGCAGTTCGTCCACGGTCAGGCCGAACTCGGCGGCCAGCGCCGCCTGCATCGCGGGGTCTTGCGTGCCGCCACCGCCCTCGCCCAGCGTGCCGCGGTGGCGCGCATGGATCGGCATCAGCGCGTCGAACCCGGGCTGTTCCAGCAGCGGCGCGGCCAGCGCGCAGAGCGTCTCGGACAGCTCGGCGCGCTCGCGCTTGCCCAGCTTGCATGCGGCATGCGCGGCATCCAGATCGTGCACCAGTTGCGCCTGCGCGGCATCGCGCGCCTGCAGCAGCGGCTCGACCTGCGCGTGGAACCGCTGTTCCCAGCGCGGCAACGCCTCGCGCCAGTCGCGCAGCTCCACGCGGGTCCGCTCGAGGCGTTCGATCAGCGCATCGAAGCGCTGGCGCGCCGGTGTGGCCAGCGGCTGCGCGGCGGCGCCGGTACCGGCGCGGATCCGTGCGGACGGCGCAAGGTCGGACCCGGACGCCGGCAGCCCGGCCTGCCGCTTAGGCATCGCGTGCCGTGTCGTCGCCGTCGTCGTCGCCCGGCGGCTGGTCGCCGACGGTCCACAGCCGCTCCAGCGCATAGAACTCGCGCACCCGCGGCAGCATCACGTGCACCACCACGTCGCCCAGATCGACCAGCACCCACTCGGCCTCGCGCTCGCCTTCCACGCCCAGCGGCATCACGTCCAGGCGCTTGGCGTACTTGACCACTTCGTCGGCGATCGACTTGACGTGGCGGGTGGAGGTACCGGACACGATGACCAGATAGTCGGTGACGCTGGACTTGCCGCGCACGTCGATTTCCGCCACGTCCTTGGCCTTGAGCTCCTCCACTGCCTCGCGGACGTGGGCGAGCAGGACCGGCAGCGGCGGCGGCGGATTGGGGACTTGGGTCTTGATGACGTGGGCTTGACTGGACAAAGCGGCGAACTCGATGGAATGGGGCGAATTATAGGCGACGCCGGCAGGGCGCGTATTCAGCCAGCGCGTCCGGCGCTGGACGCATACAGGCCGTGGGCGCGGATGTAGGCGGCCACCGGCGCCGGCAGCAAGGCCGCCCAGTCCTCGCCGGCCGCGATGCGCGCGCGCACCAGGCTGGCCGATTCGCTGCGCAGCGGTTGCCGCAGGCACCACAGCCGGCCGCCCGGCGCGTGGCTCAGCGCCTGCGGCGTGTCGGCCCAACGCCCGGCCACCGCCTGCGCCAGTTCCGCCGGCACCGCGCGCTCCCAGCCGCTGCCGGCGCGGTCGGCGACGATCAGATGCGCGGCCTCGAGCAGCGCCCGCCATTCGCGCCAGCCGCTGAAGCCGACGAAGCTGTCGCTGCCGATCAGCAGCGCCAGCGGCGCGGCGGCGCCGAGCTCGGCCCGCAGTTCGCGCACCGTATCGATGCTGTAGGACGCCACGCCGGGCCGGGCCTGCGCGCGGCGCAGTTCGTGCAAATCCAGCACCAGCCCTGGCGTGTCGGCGATGGCCAATGCCAGCATCGCGCAACGCTGCTGCGCATCGGCGCCGGGCGCCGGGCGATGCGGCGGATCGGCCGCCGGCATCAGCCGCACCGGCACCCCGAACGCATCCCGCGCCGCCCGCGCGATCGCCAGGTGGCCGTTGTGGATGGGATCGAAGGTGCCGCCGTAGATCAGGTGCAGTGGTGGGGAATGGGGAATGGGGAATGGGGAAGAAGCAACAGCCGCAGGCTGCGAGGTCTCTGGCGGGACCACAGCGCCGCTGTTCCCATTCCCCATTCCCGATTCCCGGCTCCCAGCCGTCATACCACCAACAACCGCACCGCCCGCGCCTCGGCGATCGCCAGCAGCAGGCGTTCCAGGGCGATCCAGGCGTCGCCGTCGGCGCGGCCCTTGGCGATGCGGTCGATGCGGCCGGCCTCGGCGGCGAAGCGTTCCCAGCGGCGCGGTTCGGCGTGCCGCTGCAGGGCGCGCTTGAACGGCGCCTGCCGCGATTCCCAGATGCCCTGCCCCTTCATCTCCGCCGCCAGGTTGCCGCCGGCGGCCTGCACCTTGGCCAGTGCGGCGGTGCGCAGCAGTTCCTTGATCAGGATCGGCAGCAGCGCGGCCACCGCCTCGCCCTCGGCGCGCAGGCCGGCGAGCATGCGCCGCACCGCCGGTGCCTGCCCGCCGAGCGTGGCCTCGGCCAGGCGGAACACGTCGTAGCGCGCGGCATCGGCGACCAGCGACTCCATCGCCGCCACGTCCAGGCCCTGGCCATCGGCCAGCAGGGCCAGCTTGTCGATCTCCTGCGCCGCCGCCAGCAGGTTGCCTTCCACCCGTTCGGCCAGGCGCTGCACCGCGCCGGCATCGGCGCGCAGGCCCTTACTGCGCAGGCGCCGTTCGATCCAGTCGCCCAGTTCGTGCGGCTTGATCGCCCAGGCCACGGCGATGGTGCCGATCCGCGCGACCGCGTCGGCCCACTTGCCCTGGTGCGCCTTGCTCCATTCGTTGCAGGTGATCAGCAGCACCACGTCCGGCGGCGGATCGGCGCAGAACGCGGCGATGACCTCGCCGCCCTCCTTGCCGGGCTTGCCGCTGGGCAGGCGCAGCTCGATCAGCCGTTGCGCGCTGAACAGGCTGGGCGCGTTGAAACTGGAATACAGCTGGTCCCAGTCGAAATCGCGGCCGTCGGCATCGAACACCTCGCGCTCGCTGATGCCGGCGGCGCGCGCGCGGGCGCGCACCGCATCGGCGGCTTCGAGCACGCGCAGGGTTTCCGGGCCGGCGATCAGGTAGACCGGCTGCAACGGCTGCGAGGCCGGCTGGGTGGCGAGTTGTTCGGGACGCAGTTCCATGACGACAGCCTACGCCGCCGCGGCCGGATGCGGCGGACGCCGCGCGCCGGCGCAGGGCGGCGGCGATGGCAACGGACGCACGCTCAAGGCTGCGGCGTGGTCGCCGGCTTGCCGTCGGCCGGCGTGGCGTCGGCCGGCTTGCCCTCCACCGGCGTGGCGCCCGGGGGAGGGGGCGCGGCCTTGTAATGGGTGGGCTCGCGCCCCAGCGCCGGCCCCACCCCATCGATACGGCGCCGCCACCACGC
>JBEVKG010000125.1:0-10615 GCA_040509765.1 Xanthomonas sp. | reverse complement strand
CATCAAGGGCCCGCAGGTCATGAAGGGCTACTGGCAGCGCGCCGACGAAACGGCCAAGGCCATCGACGCCGAAGGCTGGCTGCACACCGGCGACATGGCGCGGATGGACGAACAGGGCTTCTTCTACATCGTGGACCGCAAGAAGGACATGATCCTGGTGTCCGGCTTCAACGTGTATCCGAACGAGGTCGAGGACGTCATCGCGATGATGCCGGGCGTGCTGGAAGTGGCCGCGGTCGGCGTGCCGGACGAGAAATCCGGCGAGGCGGTCAAGGTGGTCATCGTCAAGAAGGACCCCAACCTCACCGCCGACGAGGTGAAGGCGCACGCCCGCGCCAACCTCACCGGCTACAAGCATCCGCGCATCGTCGAGTTCCGCAAGGAGCTGCCCAAGACCAACGTCGGCAAGATCCTGCGGCGCGAGCTGCGCGACGCGCCGCCGCCGCAATAGCGGGTCCAACGGGCGCCCACGCGGCGCCCGTGCAGGCGCTGCAGGGCGCGCTCTGGCCGCGGCACCCGGGTGTAGCATCCGCCGGGTGGAAACGCACTCGCCCGCTGCGCCACGCCATCTCCGCGGGCGTCTTTCCGAGATCCCGCCATGAGCACGATCGACCCGCTGCCCCGTTCCCGCGCCTACTCCAGCATCCGCATCGATGTGGATGGCGACGACGATAGCCATTGGCTGTACATGCATGCAGGCAATGCCGCCAAGCAGCGGCCCTGCTTCCATCCCACGTTGATGCGCGAGATGCACAGCTACCTCGCCTCCATCAGCCAGCCCGGCACCCTGGCGTCGGCGCGGCTGGGCAGCCTGGTGCTGGCGTCCGATGGCAGCGCGTTCAACCTGGGTGGCGATCTGGAACTGTTCGGCCGCTACATCCGCCGCCGCGACCGCGCCGGTCTGATGGCCTACGCGACGAGCTGCATTGATGGCGTGCACCGTTTCCACGAAGGGCTCGGCGGCAGTTTCCGCACCATCGCCCTGCTGCAGGGCGACGCGCTCGGCGGCGGCCTGGAGATGGCGCTGTCGTGCCACCTGATCGTGGCCGAAGAGGATGTCGGCATGGGCCTGCCGGAAATCATGTTCGGCCTGTTCCCGGGCATGGGCGCATATTCGTTCCTCAGTCGCCGTATCGCACCGCATGCCGCGGAGAAGCTCATCCTGGGAGGCCACGTCTTCAGCAGCCAGGAGATGCATGCCATGGGCATCGTGGATGTGCTGGTGCCCAAGGGCCAGGGCAAGGAGGCGGTGCGCGACCTGATCCAGCAACAGCGGCGCGCGCCGCTGGCGCATCTGGCGATGAATGCGATGCGCAACGTGGTGCAGCCGGTTGGGCGCGACGAATTGCTGGCGGTGACGGAAATCTGGGTGGATGCCGCGCTGGCCCTGGGCGAGAAGTCGCTCCGGACGATGGATCGGCTGGTGCGCGCCCAGGTCCGGCGCGCGCAGGCGGGCATGGTCGCCGCCTGAGCGCGGTGGCGCGCTGTCGGCAACCGGGAACGACGGGGGATGACCCGGCCCAGCGCCGGGCTTTCCTCAGCGCAGCTCGCCATCCTGCACGGCGCTCTGCCGTGCACGCAGATCCAGGGCTTCGCGGCCTTCGGTCAGGCTGGCGTTGAGCGCCATCAGCCGTACCCGCCACTCGCTGCGCACCTGCCATTCCGGCATCTGCATCAACTCGCCGCCCAGGCTGGCGAGTCGCACCAGGCCGAGATTGCTGGCGACGCCCTTGATCGCATGCGCGTGTTCGCGCAGGCGTTCCCAGTGCTCGGCGTCACCGGCGATCTGCATGCCGCCGAGGCAGCCTTCGGCATCGTTGAGGCATTGCGAGATGAACTCACGTTCGAACCCGTCGCCCATGCCGAGCCCGGCCAGTTCGTCCAGCACCGACGAATCCAGCACCCCCTCGCTGGACACCGCAATCTGCCGCACGCTGGTCTCGCTGCTCGCGCGCAGGCGCCCCTCCATCGCGATGTCGGAGAGCGTGTCGAGCAGACGGTTGGCCACCACCGGCTTGGCCAGGAAGGTACGCGCACCGGCCTGCTCGCAACGCTGGATCGACTCGGGAGTGACGTCGGCGCTGAGCACCACCACTGGCGTGCGTGGCCCGCCGGCCTGCATCACCCGCAACTGCCGCAGCATGTCCAGGCCGCTCATGCCGGGCATGTGCAGGTCCACGATCACCGCATCGAACTCGCTCTCGGCCAGCGCATCCAGCACCGCCTCCGCGCCATCGACGCAGATGGCGCGATGGCCGGCCTTCTGCAGCATGCGCTGCAGCACCATGCGGTTGGCAGCATGGTCGTCGGCGACCAGGATGCGCATGCCGCGCACCCGCGCGCGATGGCGCAGGAACGGGTCGGAGAACGCGATGACGTTGCCGTTGGTATCGAACTCCTCGGCTGCCGCCGGCACGCTCGTCGCCGGCGCACCGATGTCCGTCGACGCGGGCACCGCCGCGGCCACGAACGGCAGCTCGAACCAGAAGTGACTGCCACGCGGCGCATTCTCCTGGTAACCGATGCTTCCCCCCATCGCCTCGACCAGGCCCTTGGCGATCGTGGTGCCGAGGCCGCTGCCTTCGTAGCGGCGCGCCAGGCCGACGTCGGCCTGCTCGAACGCCTCGAACAGGCGCGGCCGCATTTCCGGCGTCACCCCGATCCCGGTATCGACGATGTCGAAACTCAAGCGCTTCGGCAGTCCCTGCTCGTTCTTGTGCAGGCGCACCCGGATATCGACCCGGCCGGTCTCGGTGAACTTGATGGCATTGCCGGCCAGGTTCAGCAGCACCTGGCGCAGGTGCCCCGGATCGCCGGAAAGATAGTCCGGTACGTCCGGGGCGACGTCCACCTGGTAGGCCAGGCGCTTGGAGCGCACCTGCGGCTGCAGGATCAGGCTGATTCCCTCCAGGGTTTCGCGCAGCGAGAAATCGCGCTTGTCGAGGCGGAGCTTGCCGGCCTCGATCGCGGAAATGTCCAGCACTTCCTCGACCAGCGACAGCAGGCTGCGCGCGGAAGCCTGGATGGTGTTGACGCACTCGCGCTGCTCGGCGTCCAGCCGCGTGGTCGCCAGCACCTCGGTCATGCCCGACAAGCCGTTCAACGGGGTGCGGAACTCATGGCTCATGTTGGCCAGGAAGCGGCTCTTGGCCTCGCTGGCGCGACGCGCCTCGGCGGTCGTCGAGGTCAATTGCCGCAACAGCCCGGACAGGTACAGCGGAATGGCGGCCAGGCCGACCAGCAGGCCGATGCCCAGGCCACGATTGGCGATCCAGTAGTCGCTGGTCATCAGCGTGATGCTGAAACTGGCCACCGCCATGGCCACGGCCAGGTACAGATAGCGGTTGCCGTAGCGCAGGCCGTTGCCGATGGTGACCCACATGATGACGACGTAGATGCAGGCCATCGGTTCGCCGATCGCGCTCATCGCCATCGACATGAGCCCGTAGTCGGCAACCATGCCGATGATCCGGCGCACGTCCGAGCGCTGCGGCCGGACCAGGATCCAGGTCATCAAGGCCAGCGCCACCGCCTGCGAGATCAGGGTCAGGCCGATGACGTAGGCGCGCTGCCGCGGGGCGATGTCCCAGGTGTGCGAGAACGACAGTTCGTACGCCAGGATCAGCGCGACCATGCAGATGCGGACGAACGCCTGGCCGTGCTCGGTATCCTTGCGCTCCGCGAACCGCTGCCGCACCCACGTGATCGCCGAGGCCATGTCAGACTCCTGGTCGCGCCGAGGCGGTGGAGAATTTCTCGCAGATCACCTGCAACTGCTCGCGGCCGCGGAACAGGGCGTCCACGCAGCGTGGGTCGAACAGGCGGCCGCGCTGGGCGTAGAGGTAGGCCAGCGTCGCATCCATGGTCCAGGCTTCCTTGTAGGGGCGCGGCGAGATCAGCGCGTCGAACACGTCGGCGACCGCCACGATCCGCGCTTCCAGCGGAATCGCCTCGCCGACCAGGCCGTCCGGGTAGCCGCTGCCGTCGTAGCGCTCATGGTGGCGCAGGGCGATCAGCGCACCGACCTGGATGAAGCGGTTCTGGCTGCCGCTGAGCAGTTCGTAGCCGATGCGCGGATGCATGCGCATCACCGCCATCTCGTCCTCGTTGAGCTTGCCCGGCTTGAGCAGCACCGCATCGGGAATGGCGATCTTGCCCATGTCGTGCAGGCTCGCGGCCATCTCGATGACCCGCACCTCGTCCTCGGACAGGCCGAGCTGCTCGGCGATCAGCCCGGCCACGTGCGCCATGCGTTCCAGATAGGCGCTGGTGCCGACGTCGCGGTACTCGATGGCCCGCGCCAGCCGCGACAGGGTCTCGCGCTCGCGTTCCTCGACCTCGCGCATGCTGGCCAGCAGGCGCTGCTCCAGCGACATCGCACGCTGCTTGATGTTCTCGCTCTGCAGCCGCAGCTGCAGCAGGTTGTGGCAGCGCGCACGCAGTTCGCGCGGGCGGATCGGCTTGACCAGGAAATCGATCACCCCCGCCTCCAGGGCGGCCTGGCGGATCGGCTCGTCGCCGACCACGGTGATCAGGATGATCGGGATGTCGCGGTGCTTGGGCAGCCGGCGCAGGCGCCGCGCGAACTCCAGCCCGTCCATCCCCGGCATGCGGTAGTCGAGCAGCAACAGGTCGACCTTGCCGGCCTCGCACCAGGCCAGCGCGGCCTGCGAATCGCCGAAGTCGCGCACGGTCAGTTCCGGGGCGATGTCCTCGATCACGTGCCGCAACATCGTGCGCGCGGAGGTCTGATCGTCGACGATCACGATGTTCAAACGATTGTCGCTTCCGTCCGCCCAGTGGAGACGGTCCCCGTTCGAGGACGCGCCGGAGAGGCTCATGCTGGCATCATGCATCTGCAATCCTCCGCCCGTCGCATCTGCGCGGGCTGCTGAGACGACAACGGGAACGCGCCGGCGCCCATTCACGCCGACCCGTCCACCTCACTTCCTTTTGCGTGCAACGCCTGGTGCAAGAACCACGCCACCTCGTCCGCGGCTAGGTTAAGCCTCCGGACGCATGTACGGAAACAGCAGCACGTCACGGATCGAGCTGCTGCCGGTGAGCAACATTACCAGCCGGTCGATGCCGATGCCCAGGCCGCCGGTCGGCGGCAGCCCCACTTCCAGCGCCCGGATGTAGTCGGCGTCGAAGTGCATGGCCTCGTCGTCCCCCCCGTCCTTGGCCGCCACCTGGGCCTGGAACCGCGCCGCCTGGTCTTCCGGGTCGTTGAGCTCGGAGAAGCCGTTGGCGATTTCCTTGCCGTTGATGAACAGCTCGAAGCGGTCGGTATAGCCCGGTTCGGTGTCGCTGGAACGGGCCAGCGGCGACACCTCGACCGGGTGGTCGGTGATGAAGGTGGGCTGGATCAGGGTGTGCTCGACCGTGGCCTCGAAGATCTCCAGCAGCAGCTTGCCCCAGCCGTAGGACGGCTTGGTGCGGATCTTCAGCCGCTCGCAATGGCGCAGCAGGGCCTCGCGGTCGGTGCAGTCGGCGGCGCTGATCTCCGGGTTGTGGTGGCGCACCGCCTCGTCCATCCGCCAGCGGCGGAAAGCCGGCGCCAGGTCGATGTCGGCGCCGTCCCAGTGCACCTGGGTGGTGCCCAGCACCTCGCCGGCGACATCGCGGATGACGTTCTCGGTCAGGTCCATCACCTCATGGTACGTGGCGTAGGCCTCGTACAGCTCCATCATGGTGAATTCCGGATTGTGCCGGGTGCTGACGCCTTCGTTGCGGAAATTGCGGTTGATTTCGTAGACCCGTTCCAGGCCGCCGACCACCAGGCGCTTCAGGTACAGCTCCGGGGCCACCCGCAGGTACAGGTCCAGGTCCAGCGCGTTGTGGTGGGTGGTGAACGGCTTGGCCGTGGCGCCGCCGGGGATGTAGTGCATCATCGGCGTCTCCACTTCCAGGAAGCGGCGCGCATCCAGCCAGGCGCGCATGGCGCGGATGATCTTGGACCGCTTGACGAACACCTCGCGCGCCTCCGGCGACACGATCAGGTCCACGTAGCGCTGGCGGTAGCGCTGCTCTACGTCCGACAGGCCGTGCCACTTGTCCGGCAGCGGCCGCAGCGCCTTGGTCAGCAGCCGCAGCGCGGTGGCCTTGATCGACAGTTCGCCGGTCTTGGTGCGGGTCAGCCCGCCCTCCACGCCGATGATGTCGCCGATGTCCCAGCCCTTGAAGGCGTCGTAGGCCTCGCCCAGGGCGTTGGCCTGCAGGAACAGCTGGATGCGCCCGGACTCGTCCTGCAGTTGCACGAAGCTGGCCTTGCCCATCACCCGCTTGGCCAGCAGGCGCCCGGCCAGGCGCAGGCTGCGGCCTTGCGCCTCCAGCGCCTCGGCGGTCCAGCGCTCGGTGTCAGCGAACTCAGCCTGCAGATCGCCGGCGAAGTCGCTGCGGCGGAAATCGTTCGGATAGGCCACGCCCTGCGCGCGCAGCGCGGCGAGTTTGGCGCGCCGTTCGGCGATGAGGCTGTTCTCGTCGACGGGAAGGGACGGCGCGGGGGTCTGCTCGGTCATGGGTAGGGGGATGCGTGAGGAAGGGAAAGAATGCACCAGCCGGCGGGCCGTGTGCCGCCGCACGGCCTCCGTCGCCAGGACGGAGGCCGCCGGTTCAGGCGTCGCTGCGTTTGGAGCCGACTTCCAGGCCGGACTTGAGGCTGGCCTCGACGAACTCGTCCAGGTCGCCGTCGAGCACCTTCTGGGTGTCCGAGCGCTCCACGCCGGTGCGCAGGTCCTTGATCCGGCTCTGGTCCAGCACGTAGTTGCGGATCTGGCTGCCCCAGCCGATGTCGGACTTGGTCGCCTCCACCGCATCGCGTTCGGCGTTGCGCTTCTGGATTTCCAGTTCGTACAGCTTGGCGGCCAGCATCTTCATCGCGTTGTCGCGGTTCTGGTGCTGGCTGCGCCCGGTCTGGCAGGCGACCACGATGCCGGTGGGCACGTGGGTGATGCGCACCGCCGACTCGGTCTTGTTGACGTGCTGGCCGCCGGCGCCGGAGGACCGGTACACGTCGGTCTTCAGATCGGCCGGGTTGATGTCGATGTCGATGTTGTCGTCCACTTCCGGCGACACGAACACCGAGGTGAAGCTGGTGTGGCGGCGGTTGTCCGAGTCGAACGGCGACTTGCGCACCAGCCGATGCACGCCGGTCTCGGTCTTCAGCCAGCCGTAGGCGAAGTCGCCCTCCACGCGCAGCGTGGCGGACTTGATGCCGGCCACTTCGCCGCCGGAGACTTCCATCAGTTCGGTCTTCCAGCCGCGCGACTCGCACCAGCGCAGGTACATGCGCAGCAGGATCTCGGCCCAGTCCTGGGCTTCGGTGCCGCCGGCGCCGGCCTGGATGTCGACGAAGGCGTTGCTGGCGTCCATCTGCCCGGAGAACATGCGCTGGAACTCCAGCTTCTCCACCTGCGCCTGGAAACGGTCGACGTCGGCCAGCACCGCCTGCGCGGTGGCCTCATCGTTCTCGCTCTCGGCCAGTTCCAGGAATTCCAGCGATTCGTTCAGGCCATCGAGCACGCTGGCGATGCCGCCGACGGTCTTCTCCAGGCCGGCGCGTTCGCGGCCCAGGCCCTGGGCGCGCTCGGGGTCGTTCCAGACGTCAGGGCTTTCCAGCTCCCGGGTGACTTCCTCTAGACGCTCCTTCTTGGCGTCGTAGTCAAAGAAACCCCCGTAGCGACAGCACCCGATCGGACAGATCGGCGATGCGGTGGCGAATCGGATTGAGTTCGATCATTGCGGCTTTTTCCGGCAGGCAAGAGCGCGATTCTAGCAATTCCGGCCGCCGCGCCACAGCGCCGCCGGCCTACTCGACGCTCGCGGCCTCGCCCTCCCCGGCCGCCACCCGCAGCGCGGCGCGGTAGCGGCGGCTGCACGGCACCTGGCTGCCGTCGCGCAGGTGCACGCGCGCCTCGCCCGCCTCCAGCGGCTCGATCGAGACCACGCTGGCCAGGTTGACGATGTAGCTGCGGTGGATGCGTACGAAGCGCGCCGGGTCCAGCCGCGCCTCGATCGCGGCCATGGTGCTGCGCAGCGGGTAGTCGTGGCCGCGCACGCGCAGGTTGACGTAGTTGCCCGAGGCTTGCAGCCATTCGATGTCGACGGCGGCGACCAGGAAGTCGCGGCCCAGCTTGCGCACCAGGAAGCGCTCCGGCCGTTCCAGCGAGCCCACCGGCGGGCCGGCGTCGGGCGCGCCGAGCAGCGCCGCCTCGCCCTGCCAGCGCCGCAACAGGAACCGATACATCTCCACGCACAGCGCGATCGAGGCCAGGCTGCGCACGTCCTTGAGATATTCGTAGGCCAGGCCCTGCGGCCACGGCCCGAAGTCGTAGTGCTGGCCCTGCAGGCGGTAGACCAGGCTGCGCAGGGCCACCATCCCCACCACGTGCAGCAGCGACAGCGCCACGCTGCCCAGCAGGTAGCCCGGCAGCCGGCGCCGCCAGCTGTCCCAGTGCAGCGGATAACGCCGGGTCAGCACCACTACCAGCGGCACGATCAGCAGGAACATCAGGTTGCTCGACCACTCCCAGACCACCGGCTCCCACGCCGCGAAGCGCAACCCGGTCTTGCGGATGTCGATCAGCACCGTGACGCTGTTGGCGGTGGCGTTGATCAGGGTGAGCGCGACCCAGAAGCCGATCTCGAAGCCGCGGCGCCAGGGCTGGAAACGGGAATAGGCGCTGGCGCCGGAGGGCTCGGACATCGCGTCAGTGTAGCGCGCCGGCATGACCGCGCCGGCGCGCCATGGGCGGATCAGCGCACCTCGAACTCGCCGACCAGCACGGTCTCCTTGCGCTCGGTCAGGCGCAGCGTCACCTGCTGGTCGCGCTGTGCGGCCGTGCCCCAGCCCGTGCTCAGTTGCAGCTGCAAGGTGGTGGCGCCGGTGACCAGCGGCTGGCGCTCGCCGAAGAAGTTCGCCTCGACCTTGTACTTGCCGGGCTTGGCGGTGCGCAGCACGAACTCTTCCGGCCCGTAGCCGCCGGTGAAGTCCGGCGACAGTTGGCCGCCCTGGTAGGTCGCGCGGTTGCCGTAGTAGCAGCGCTCGCCATTGGGGTCGGTCACCCACAGGTCCATGTCGCTGTTGTCGCTGTCCCAGTTCAGCACCACGCGCAGGTCCAGCGGCAGGTTGCGCAGCAGCCGCGGATCGACGAAGCCGGTGTCCAGCGGCCGCGGGGCGCGCGCCACGATCGCGTTCAGTTCGTTGAGCGCGATCATGCCCACCCCGTCGAAACGCGGGTCCCAGTCGCGCACCACCACCTGGTACAGCTGCGCGATCGCCGCCTGCGCGTCGCCGCGCGCGGCATAGGCCAGGCCCAGGTCGCGGAAGCTCTGCGGCTCCTCCTCGCCCAGCCGCAACACCTGCTCGAACACCGGCACCGCCAGGTCGGCGCGCCCGGCCTGCAGCAGCCGGTAGCCGAGCACGCGCAGCACGTGGCGGTTCTCCAGTTGCAGCTCGGCCAGGTTCGACAGCACCCGCAGGGCCAGGTCGCGCTGGCCGCGCGCGAACAGCACATCGGCCACGTCCAGGTAGAACGCCACGCTGTCGGCATGCGCGGCGCGTTCGCGCAGGTACAACGGATACACGGCGTCCGCCGCGGCCGCACGCAGGCGCCGCGCATACGGCGAATCCGGCTGCCAGGGCTGCAGGGCCAGGGAGATCGTGGCGGGCTCCGCAGCAGGCTTGGGCGCGGCTGCGGCATCGCCCGGCGCTGCGGGTGAGCCGCCGGCGACATCCAATTCCAGCGGCGCGGGTGCGGCCGCCGGCATCGGCGCTGCAGGTGCCGCAGGTGGCGGCGCGAGGGCCATGGCCCCTTGCGTGCGCGCCCTGGCCTCCAGCCGTTGGTCGGCATCGCCCGCGGCGGCGATGGCGAGCGGCGGAGCGCCCTTGGGAAAGCTGCGCTGCCACCAGGCGATGCGCTGTGCGAATGCCTCGGCGACCCGCTCGACGCGTTGCGTGCGCGTCGCGTCCTGCGTCTGCTGGCGTTGCGCCTGCGCGCGCGCCACTGCCGCCCGCAGCGCCAGCGGCGCCGGGATGTCGTAGCGCACGTAGTCGTCGACGTTCTCCAGCACCAGCAGCGAGGTGTCGGCGCTGACCAGGCCGAAGCGCGTGGCCAGCGCCTGACGGCGCGCAGCCGAGCCCAGCGGATCGGCGGACAGGTTGCGCAGCATGGCCCGCGCCCATGCGCCCGGCACCAGGTCGCCGGGCACTTCATCTGCCACGCGCAGCGGCAGGCGCAGGTGCCGGCTGCTGGCGGCCGTGGCGATCTCCAGGTGCAGCGTCGCATCGGTCCCCAGCACGCGTCCGGCGATGCGCAGGTAGCCGTCGTCGGCGTAACGCGACTCGGCGACCAGATCGGCGACCTGGCTGCCGTCCATCGCGACCAGTTCGCCGCCACGCTGCAACAGGCGCTCGCTGGCGACCTGCACTCCCTGCAGGCCCTGCAACGCGATCGCGCGCCCGCCGCGCGCTTCGGCGATCGCCGCCAGGCGCGCGGCATCGGCGTGCACGCCGGCCGAGTCGATCGCATACAGGCGCTGTTCCGGCGCCAGCGTCGGCATGGTCCGCGCGCCGTAGTTGCGCCGGCCCTCGCTGAACAGCCGGTACTCCTGC
>JBEVKG010000124.1:0-4670 GCA_040509765.1 Xanthomonas sp. | reverse complement strand
TTCCTTGATCGCGGCGATCGCGTAGTCGCACGGCGCCGGGTCGCCGGGACCGTTGGACAGGAACACGCCGTGCGGGTGCATCGCCAGCACTTCGGCGACCGGCGTCTGCGCCGGCACCACCGTCACCTCGCAGCCGCGCTCGGCGAGCATGCGCAGGATGTTGTGCTTGACCCCGTAGTCGTAGGCGACGACCTTGAACCTGGGCTCGGCCTGCACGAACGCGTTGCTGTCCAGGTCGAGCTGGCCGTCGCGCCAGGGATAGGCGGTGTCGGTGGACACCACCTTGGCCAGGTCCATGCCCTTGAGCCCCGGGAACTTGCGTGCCGCCTCCAGCGCGGTCTCCACGTTCACTTCGCCGGCCATCAGCGCGCCGTTCTGGGAGCCCTTCTCGCGCAGGATGCGGGTCAGCTTGCGGGTGTCGATGCCGGCGATGGCGACCACGCCGCGCTGGATCAGCCAGTCCGGCAGCGCCACCTGGTTGCGCCAGTTGCTGGGGCGGCGCGGCACGTCGCGCACGATCAGGCCGGCCGACCAGACCTGGGCGGCCTCGTCGTCCTGGTCGGTGCAGCCGGTGTTGCCGATATGCGGGTAGGTCAGCGTGACCAGTTGGCGGGCGTACGAGGGATCGGTGAGGATCTCCTGGTAACCGGTCATGGCGGTGTTGAACACCACTTCGCCGACGGACAGGCCGGCAGCGCCTACGGATTCGCCCTCGAACACGGTGCCGTCTTCAAGGACAAGGATTGCGGGTTGAGTCACGGGGTTCGCCTTGGGGAGAGAGGAACCCTGCCCCACCAACTTGCAGGCTGCAAGAAACCGCGAACTCGGCGCTTCTCCGGGTCCGTGGCGATGGGTAACAGGCGAGCGAGAATTGTACCGACGCGGGGCGGTCCGCGCCAGCCGTTTGGGTGAAGTGCCTGTTCAGCCCAGCAGATCGCGCAGCCGGTACGCCCCGGGCGCACGCCCCGGCAGGCGCGCGGCGGCATGCAGCGCGCCACGGGCGAAGATGTCGCGGTTGCTGGCGCGGTGCACCAGTTCGACCCGCTCGCCGAGCCCGGCGAACTGCACCAGATGCTCGCCGACGATGTCGCCGGCGCGCAGGCTGGCGTAGCGCGGGGTGGCGCCGCCCTGCGCCGCCGCGTCGCCGAGGGTCAGCGCGGTGCCGGAGGGCGCATCCTGCTTGTGCACATGGTGGGATTCGACGATGTCGCAGTCCCAGCCCGGCAGCGCCGCGGCGGCGCGCTCGACCAGATCGTGCAGCACCGCCACGCCCAGGCTGAAGTTCGATGCCCAGATCAAGGGAATGCGCTCGGCGGCGGCGGCCAACGCCTGCCGCTGGGTCTCTTCCAGCCCAGTGGTCCCGGACACCAGCGCCGCGCCACGCGCCACGCACAAGGCAAGCACCGGGTCGAAGCCCTGCGGCAGGCTGAAATCGATCGCCACGTCGAAGGCCGGCACCCCGCCCAGCTCGGCCGCGGCGAAGTACGGCACGCCGTCGATCACCCGCTGCGCCGGCGCACGCCGGACCACCGCGGCCACCACCTGCAGCGCCGAATCCTGCGCGGCCAGCCGCAACAACGCCTGGCCCATGCGGCCGGACGCACCATGGATCAACACACACAGCGAAGAAGTCGTCATCGGCACAAGGCTAGCGGTTTGCGCGCGGGTGCGACAGAGGGTGCGTGTCGTGATCGCCAGCGGTGGGGGCCGAAGCGCCGCCGGGGTCGTCGATGAAAGGGGTGAAGCGTGCCGGCGTGGACAGTGCTCGGTGCCGGCGAGCGCCGCGCTTGGTTCGTCGCGGCTGAAGCCGCTCCTGCAGACACGCCGCAGCATCGCTTGCCAGGATGTATGGGAGGGACTTCAGCCCCGACGCCATCCCGCTCGATCACGCGCTGCACTGCGACCGACGCAGCGACGACGCGTTACCTGCCCTCCTCCGGCGCCTGCCCCAACAGACGTTTGTCCCAGTCCTCCACCGCGCGCTGCGCCAGGCGCCGCTCGAACAGGGTGCGCCAGTTCGGCACCAGCGGCAGCGCCAGCACCTGCTGCAACTGGGCCGGGTCGATCTCGCGCCGGTACAGCAGGCCGACCAGCCGCGCCAGCGACCATTGCGGATACGGGCGCTCGAGCAGGGTCAGGCGGTCGCCGGCGCCGACCTCGCCGGGTTGCAGCACCCGGTAGTACCAGCCGGTGCGGCCACTGTCCTGCACGCGCCGCGCCAGCGCGGCCACGCCGAAGCGGTCGGACAGCTTCCAGCACGGCTGCCGCGACTGCGACACCTCGACCATGGCCGTCCCCAGGCGCAGACGATCGCCCAGGCACAGGTCGGCTTCGGTCACGCCGCAACTGCTGAGGTTCTCGCCGAACGCACCCGGCGCGTCCAGCAGGGCATGTGCGCCCAGTTCGTCGCGCCAGGCCGGGTAATGGTCGCGCGGGTAATGGTGCAAGGCCTTGTCGGGGCCGCCATGCACGCGGCGGTCGCCCTGCTCGTCCAGCTCCAGCCCCTCCAGGCCGATGCGCAGGCGCCCGGCCTGCGGCCGCTTGTCGATCGCGCTGCGGCTGCCCGGGCGGGTGAACGCCTGCGCACGCCCGACCAGGACCGCATCGATGGTCCAGGACGCTACCGCGGCATCGCAAGACGTCATCGACGCAGGCGACGCCGCACTCAGGCCGTCGCGCGCCGGTGCGCGGCGACCTCGTCCTGCAACAGCGCGCCGAGGATGCGCACACCGGTCTCGATGCGCTCGGCCGGCACGGTCACGAACGACAGCCGCAGGGTATTGCGCTGCGGCGCGACCGCGAAGAACGGCGCGCCAGGCACGAAGGCCACGTTGCGCTCGATCGCCTTGCTCAGCAGCGCGCCGCCGTCCATGCCCTCGGGCAGTTCGACCCAGATGAACATGCCGCCGGCCGGGCGGTTCCAGCGCACCTGCGCCGGGAAATACCTGGCCAGGGCCGCGAGCATCTGCTCGCAGCGGCTGGCGTACAGGGCGCGGATGCTGGGGATGTGCGCATCCAGGAAACCGTCCTGCACCGCTTCGTAGACGATGCGCTGGCTGAACGACGGCGTGTGCAGGTCGGCGGCCTGCTTGGCCTGCACCAGTTTGGCGTGCACCGGTTCCGGCGCGACCAGGTAGCCCAGGCGCAGGCCCGGCGCCAACACCTTGGAGAAGGAGCCCATGTAGATGGCGCCGTCCGGGTTCATCGACAGCAGGCTCGGCAGCGTCTCGCCGCTATAGCACAGCTCGCCGTACGGATCGTCCTCGACGATCGGCACCCCGGCCTCGGCCGCACGCGCCACCAGCGCCTGGCGCCGGTGCAGCGGCAGGCGCCGTCCGGTCGGATTCTGGAAGTTCGGCAGCACGTACATGAAGCGCGCGCCGGCCAGTTGCGCAGCGTCCAGCGCGTCCACCACCACGCCGTCGTCGTCCGACTGCATCGCCGCGAACGCCGGCTGGAACAGCGAGAACGCCTGCAGCGCACCGAGATAGCTGGGCGTCTCCACCAGCACCTTGCTGCCTTCGTCGATGAACACCTTGCCGAGCAGGTCCAGGCCCTGCTGCGACCCGGTGGTGATCAGCACCTGGCTGGGACGGATGCTGGCGCCGTCGCGGCTCAGCCGCGCCGCCACCCATTCGCGCAGCAACAGATAGCCTTCGGTCGGGCCGTACTGCAGCGCCGCCTGCGGTGCGTCGCGCAGCACCTTGTCGCAGGCCTCGCGCATGCGCGCGACCGGGAAGGTGTCCGGCGACGGCAGGCCGCCGGCGAAGGAGATCACGTCCGGGCGTTCGGTGACCTTGAGGATTTCGCGGATCGCCGAACTGGTCAGCGCCTGCGCACGGCGGGAGAACTGGAATGGGCTGGTCATCGGCATAGGATAGTCGCCGCCCTCGCCGCGCGCATGTGCGGCGCACAAGCCTGCGCCGGCCGGCAACGCGTGGCGCGGCTCAGTGCCGCCGCGGCGGCGTCGGACCGCAGCTGTCGCACCCGCCGCAAGCGCCCGCGCCCGCGGTGGGCACAGGCGCGATGCTGCGACCGAGGGCCTGCAGCCACGCCGCGCGGCCCGGCTTGAGCAGGCGCACGGCGATGGCGCCGCGCAGCGTGCGCACGGTCCCCGGGAACTGCTTCTTCAGCACCACCCACGCGCTGACCAGCACCGCCAGCGCGATCACCAGGTACTGCAGCAGCAGCGAGGTACTCATCTCAGCCGGCTCCCAGCGCCACCGCGACCTGGTAGGTGACCAGGGAGGCCAGATACGCCAGCGCGAACAGGTAGAACGCGGCAAAGCTCATCTGCTTCCAGGAATTGGTCTCGCGCTTGATCGTGGCCAGGGTGGAAATGCACATCGGTGCGTAGATGTACCAGACCAGCAGCGACAGCGCGGTGGCCAGCGACCAGCCGTCGTGGATCCGCGGCGACAGCGCCTGCGCGGCGGCATCGTCGTCGGCCGCCGACAGCGCGTACACCGTCGCCAGCGACGACACCGCCACTTCGCGCGCGGCCAGGCCGGGAATCAGCGCGATGCAGATCTGCCAGTTGAAGCCCAGCGGCGAAAACACCGTGGTCATGGCGTGGCCGATGCGGCCGGCGAAGCTGTAGTCGATCGCCGGCAGGGTGGCGTCGGCCGGCGGCGCCGGGAACGACAACAGGAACCACAGCAGGATGGTCA
>JBEVKG010000123.1:0-3531 GCA_040509765.1 Xanthomonas sp. | reverse complement strand
CCATGATCGCGAAGCCCTCGGCGAAGGCCTGCATCATCCCGTACTCGATGCCGTTGTGGACCATCTTGGTGAAGTGGCCGGCGCCGCTGGGGCCGACGTGTCCCCAGCCGGCATCGGCGGCCGGCGCCAGGGTCGCGAACACGTCGTGCAGGCGCTGCACCGCGGCGGTGTCGCCGCCGATCATCAGGCTGTAGCCCTCGCGCAGTCCCCACACGCCGCCGCTGGTGCCGCAATCGACATAGGCGATGCCGTGCGCGGCCAGTTCGCCGGCGCGGCGCATCGAATCCTTGTAGTAGGAATTGCCGCCGTCGATCACCACGTCGCCCTTGTCCAGCAGCGGCAGCAACGCCGCCAGGGTGTCGTCGACGACCTTGCCGGCGGGCACCATCAGCCACACCGCGCGCGGCGCCGGCAGCGCCGCGATCAGCGCGGCCATGCTGTCGACCGCTTCCACCCCGCGCTGCTGCGCGGCACTGCGCGCGGCTTCGCCCAGGTCGAAACCGACCACGCGATGCCCGCCGCGCACCAGCCGCTCGGCCATGTTCGCGCCCATCCGGCCCAAGCCTACAAGTCCCAGTTCCATGTGTCGTTCCCGATGCGAAAAAGGAGGATTAGGGTCTCACGAAGCGGCGGCGCCGACGTGACGCGCAGCTAAGGCGCCGGTGCGGCGGCAGGCACCGGCGGCGGCGCCTGCGCGCAGTCGCGCAGTTGCAGGTCGCGCCAGCGCTGGTACAGCGTGGTGTGCAGGTTGTGCAGGGTCAGCTCGACCGCGAACGGCGTGCGCGGATTGCGGTCCAGCAGCCGCACCACGTGATAGCCGATCGGCTTGACGCCCTTGGGATGCACGTACACCGCGAAACCGCGATAGAACGGATCGTCGAGCAGGGCATCCAGCTGCGCGAGGACCGCCTGCTGCGCCGGGTCCAGGCGTGCGCGCAGCGCCGGGTCACGGTCGTACAGCAACCGCTCGAAGCGCGCGCGCCCCGGGCCACGCAGCGCCTGCGCCAGCGCCCAGAGGCGCCGGTTCTGGCCGTCGTAGTACGCGAAGCCGCCGTGCGCGCGCAGCGCCGCCGCGGCCTCGGCGCTGACCGCGGCCACCACGAAGTTCTCCGCCTGGTTGTTGATGTCGTCCAGGTAGCGGCGCTCGAACACGTGCACGATGTAGCCGGGCGCGCCGAGGAAGGCGGCGCGGCCGCGCTGCGCGGTCTTGGCCGCCTTGCCGTCGGCGAAGAAATCGCCGGCGTGCGCGCCAAGCAGGATGCTGTCGGTGTCGTGCAGGGTCAGGAAGGTCCCGATCGCCAGTTCGTCGGCGCTGAACGCACGATCGAACGCGGCATCGCCGTACAGTTCGCGCTGGGTGGCCAATTGCGCGATCTGCCGGCCGACGCCGCATTCCGAGCGCACGTGGCCGCTGTAGAACGCCTCGATCGCCTGCGCATTGCCGCCTGCCGGGCGATAGCCGCGGCCGAAGCTGCGGAAGCGCTCCCAGCCCTGCGCCTGCGCGCCGCGCAGGCCGAAGCCGATCCAGCCCAGTTGCAGCGCCGAGAAACGGTAGCCGGGATTGTCCTGCAGCCGCCCGACGGCGCGCGCGGTCGCCGCCCCCACTTGCAGGAAATAGCCGCACTGCGTCGCCGGCGTGTCCAGCAAGGCACGCAGCGCCTGCTGCCGTTGCGCATCGTTCCAGACCGCGGGCAAGGACGCCTGCAGATCGCCGTGTGCCTGCGCCTCGGCCGGCGACCCGCGCTCGCACGGCGCGCCGGGTGCAATCCGTGGCTGTGCCGCGGACGTGCTGCCGATGCGCCAGCCGAGCTGCTCCAGCAGCGCGGCCAGGCAGGCCGCGCTGGCCTGGTCGGCCGGCACTGGCGCGGCCGTGGCTGCGGCACTGGCGAGTAGCGCGGCCAGCAGCAGGCCGGCGCCACGGCGAAGAGGCGCACTGCGAGCGAACCTCGTTGGTCGGATCATGGGGCAGGCATCGCGAGCAGCGGTTTCCGTTGGCCCGCGGCGGGCGGCAGGCGGCGCCTGCGCAGCCTGCCGCGGGCCACGTGCAGACCTCGCGAAATCAGCGGCCGCGCCGACGGCAGCCGCGGCGTTCACTCTTCCGGCATGCCCGGCGCACCTACACTGCGGCTCCCTTGGCGCAAGCGATCCCCCTGCATGCACGTGCTCGTTACCGGAGGCACCGGATTCATCGGCCGCGCGCTGTGCCCGGCCCTGCTCGCCGCCGGGCACCGGGTCAGCGTGCTCACCCGCGACCCCGCACGCGCGGCGCGCCTGTTGCCGGCGGTGCAGGTGCTGGACGACCTGCAGCGCGCCGCACCGGCCGATGCGGTGATCAACCTGGCCGGCGAACCGCTGAGCGAGGGCCGCTGGAACGCCACCCGCAAGCGCCGCTTCCGCACCTCGCGCATCGGCACCACCCGCGCGCTGATCGACTGGATGAGCGGGCTCGACCCAGCGCAGCGCCCGGGTTGCCTGATTTCCGGCTCGGCGATCGGCTACTACGGCGACCGCGGCGACGAAGTCCTGGACGAAGCCAGTACGGCCGGCGACGACTTCTCCGCTCAGCTCTGCCACGACTGGGAGGCCGAGGCGCTGCGCGCGCAGGCGTTGGGCGTACGCACCAGCCTGGTCCGCACCGGCGTGGTGCTGGGCCGCGACGGCGGCGCGCTGGCACGGATGCTGCTGCCGTTCCGCTTCGGGATGGGCGGGCGCATGGGCGATGGCCGCCAGTGGATGAGCTGGATCCACCGCGACGATCAGGTCGGGCTGCTGCTGTGGCTGCTGCAGCACGGCGGCGAAGGCGCCTACGACGCCACGGCGCCGGCACCGGCGACCAATGCCACCTTCGCGCAGCAACTCGCCGCGACCCTGCATCGTCCGGCGCTGCTGCCGATGCCGGCGGCGGCGCTGCGCCTGGCCTTCGGCGAGATGGCCGAGCTGTTGCTGGGCAGCCAGCGCGTGCTGCCCGCACGCGCGCAGCGCGAGGGGTATCTGTTTCGCTATCCACAGCTGGACACGGCGCTGCGCGCCCTGCTCGCCGACTGAGCCGCCACCGCGCCGAATCGCGCAGCGCTGCAACGATCGCCCCCAAAAAAAACGCCCCGGCGGAGGCCTCCGCCGGGGCGTGCTGCATCAGGTCGCCGCATCGGCGTCAGGCGCCGACCGGCACGCTGCGGTGATGCGGCTCAATAGCGCTTGCAGACGGTCTCGACCACGCGATTGCCGTTGGCCTGCTGACGCTGGCCCTGGATGTAGCGGCCGGTGGCGCCACCGGCGACCGCGCCGCCGACCGTGGCCAGCTTGCGACCGTTGCCGCGACCGACCTGGTTGCCGAGCACGCCGCCGGCAATGGCGCCGATGACGGCACCGGCGGTGCCGTGGTCACGTCCCTGGACGACGTTGTGCTCGATGCTCTGTACCACGCCGCACTGGTCGCAACGGACATAGATGCCGTCGGACCGGGTGATCGTGGCGGCCGAAACGGGGGTGACTGCCGCGCTGGCGAGCAGGGCAGCCAGCGGGATGCCGAGG
>JBEVKG010000122.1:0-3235 GCA_040509765.1 Xanthomonas sp. | reverse complement strand
GCTCACCGCCGACGCCGTGCTGCCGCCTTCCACGCGCGCCATGGCCCAGACGACCGAGCGTGTGGTCGCGCTCGGCACCTCCACCGGCGGCACGCAGGCGCTCGAGGAAGTGCTGACCCGGCTGCCGCGCGTCTGCCCCGGCATCGTCATCGTCCAGCACATGCCGGAGAAGTTCACCGCCGCCTTCGCCGCGCGCCTGGACACGCTGTGCCAGATCTCGGTGAAGGAAGCGGCCAACAACGACCGCGTGGTGCCGGGACGCGCGCTGATCGCGCCGGGCGGCAAGCACATGCTGCTGCGTCGCAGCGGTGCGCAGTACTTCGTCGAAGTGCTGGACGGGCCACCGGTGAACCGGCACCGGCCTTCGGTGGACGTGCTGTTCCGGTCGGCCGCGCGCGCCGCCGGCGGCAACGCGCTGGGCATCATCATGACCGGCATGGGCGACGACGGTGCGGTCGGCCTGCTGGAGATGCGCCAGGCCGGCGCACGCACCGTGGCCCAGGACGAGCAGAGCAGCGTGGTGTTCGGCATGCCCAAGGAAGCGATCAAGCGCGGCGGCGCGGAGAAGATCCTGCCGCTGAACGCGATGGCGCGCGAGATCGGCCAGCAGTTGAGCTAGTGTGGCCAGCCGCCGCACCACTCTACTGTAGGAGCGGCTTCAGCCGCGACGGGCTTTCCATGGGAAGCCCGTCGCGGCTGACGCCGCTCCTACGACGCAGACACGCCGTGCACTGTAACCGCAGCAGCCAACCGACACGCGCGCATCCGCAAAGAGGTGCGTGGCATGCAGCAAGCGCACCGCCCCGCAAGCCCCCTCACCCCGAGTTGATGTGCTCCTTGCAGTACAGCCGCCGGTAGGCACTGGGGGTCATGCCCAGGCGCTGGCGGAACACGCGCCGGAAGTAGCCGCTGTCGCTGAAACCGGCGCGCTGCGCGACGTCGTCGACCGCGCAGGTGTTGACCAGCAGCAACTTCTCGGCGAAGGCGATGCGCTGGCGGTGGATCGCCTCGGTCAGCGTGGTGCCGAAGCTGCGCCGGTAGATGCGGCCGAGATAATCCGGATTGCAATGCAGTTGCGCGGCCAGCGACGACGCGGTGAGCGCGGTATGGAACTGGGTGCCGATCAGTTGCTTGGCGCGGTACGCCAGCGCCACGCCGGCACGCTCGGAGTCGTGTGGATCCGGCCAGGCGCCGGCCACGCATTGCAGCATCGACAGCACGATCGGCTCGAGCATCGGCAGCGTGCGCCGCTCTTCCTGCTCGGCCAGGAACCAGCGAAACAGGCCGACGAAGCGCTCCGGATCGCGGATCGCGGTGCGCTGCGGCATCGACAGCGCCACCGCGCTCTCCGCCTGTGCCACGCCCGGTTCCAGTTCGAAATGCACCCAGTAGAACCGCAGGTCGTCCGGGAACTGGCCCAGGCCGGCATGCGCGCGGCCGGGCCACAGCAGCAGCGTCTCGCCGGGGCCGACGTGGAAGTCGCTGTCCTGTTCGCGCAGGGAGAGGATGCCGCGCTCGACGAAGATCAACTCGTAGGACTGGATCACCCGCGCCGGATGCGCGCCTACCCCGCGGGAAATGAACAGGCCTCCGTTCTGGACCCGGATCGGATAGGCGACCGCCAACTCGAGCATGTCGGAAACGTCTCCCCTTGTGTGCGCGACGCTGCACTGCAGCAATCGCAAGAATGGTGCTGCCCATGGGGGGCCCGGCGACCATGGTCGGAATCGTACCGGTTTTATACCGCACAGACTCTTGTCGCGGGTGCACCGCCATGCCACTTTGCGCTGGCGCCGGACCGCGCGCGCCAGGAGCCGCCCCGTTGACCGCGACCGCCATCGGCCACGCCACCGCAGACGCCGCACCGGCCGCCGCCACGCCGCGCCTGTCGCGCCTGGAGAAATTCGGCTACGGCCTTGGCGATGCCGGCGGCACCATCGTCACCTGCCTGATCGCCAACTTCCTCACCTTCTTCTACACCGACGTGTTCGGCCTGACCCCGGCGCTGGTCGGCACCCTGTTCACCGTGCTGCGCGTGGCCGACGCGGTGTCCGATCCGGTGATGGGCCTGATCGCCGACCGCACCCGCAGCCGCTGGGGCCGCTTCCGCGCCTGGCAACTGTGGGTCGCGGTGCCGATCGGCATCGCCTGCGTGCTGACCTTCAGCGCGCCGCAGCTGAGCGCCGGCGCCAAGATCGCCTACGCCTTCGCCAGCTACTTCCTGCTCTCGCTGTGCTACACCGCGATCAACGTGCCGTACTGCGCGCTGATCAACAGCATGACCGGCGACCACCGCGACGTGGTCTCGGCGCAATCCTGGCGCTTCGTGCTGTGCGGCATCGCCGGCTTCCTGGTGTCGGTCGGGCTGCCGTGGCTGGTGCGGGAACTGGGCGACGGCAATGCCGCGCGCGGCTACCAGCTCGGCGTGGGCCTGCTCGCGGTGCTGGCGGTGGCGATGTTCCTGGGCTGCTTCTTCGCCGTGCGCGAGCGCGTGCCGGTCAGCCTGCTCGGCGGCGCCGGCATCGGCGCGCACCTGCGCGGCCTGCTGCGCAACGACCAGTTGCGGCTGGTGCTGCTGATGTCGTTCCTGCTGATCAACGTGTTCAACATCCGCGGCGGCGGCTATCTGTACTTCATCACCTACGTGCTCGGCGGCAGCAGCGGCTACGCCTCGCTGTTCTTCGCGATGGTGGCGCTGGCCACGGTGCTGGGCGCGATCGTGGTCAACGCGCTGTGTCGCCGCTTCGACCCGCTGGCGCTGTACCTGCATACCAACCTGGCGCTGGCCGCGTTTGGCGTGGTGCAGTGGTGGCTGCCGACCGGGCCGGCGCAGCAGACGCTGTGGCTGGCGGTGATCTTCGTGCACTGCCTGGTGCTGGGCTTCGCGCTGCCGCTGCATTTCTCGCTGATGGCCTTCGCCGACGATTACGGCGCCTGGAAGAACCGGCTGCGCTCCTCGGGCATCAACTTCGCCTTCAACCTGTTCTGCATCAAGCTGGCCTGGGCCTCGAGCGCGGTGGTGATCAGCGCACTGTTCGTGTACGCCGGCTACCGCGCCGGCGCCGCGCAGCAGAGCCCGGCCTCGCTGCAGGCCATCACCCTGCTGGAAACCCTGATCCCCGCCGGCCTGCACCTGCTGCTGGCCGCGGTGATCCTGCGCTGCCGGCTACGCCGGCCGCTGCTGGCCAGCATCGCCGCCGACCTGGCCGCGCGCCCGGTGCACTGACCTTCCCCA
>JBEVKG010000121.1:0-7785 GCA_040509765.1 Xanthomonas sp. | reverse complement strand
GTCGGCGTGGCCTCCTTCGGCGGCGGCGGCATCCTCGGCCCGAACGAGTACTCGCTGCAGATCAACTCCAACTACAACGCCACCACCAGCGTGTGCGGCGGCCGCTCCGGCTGCACCGTGTGGCAGCAGTTCGTCTACGCCACCGACTACGAGACCCAGGGCCAGGCCGCGGTGTTCATGCAGTACTGGCTGATCGGCTACGGCAGCAGCTGCCCGAGCGGCTGGATGAGCGGCGGCGGCTCGGACTGCTACCGCAACAGCAACGCGGTCAGCGCGCCGGACGTGCCGGCCACGCAACTGGCCAACCTCAAGCTGACCGGCTCGGCCACCGCCAACGGCAACGACACCATCACCTTCACCAACGGCGGCACCGCCTACAGCGTCAGCGCCAAGGACAGCGTGGTCAAGCTGGCCACCGTGTGGAAGGACGCCGAGTTCAACGTGGTCGGCAACGCCGGCGGTTCCAGCGCGAACTTCAACTCCGGCTCCTCGATCACGGTGAAGGTGGCCGCGACCAACGGCTCCACCGCCGCCCCGACCTGCGCGGCCAATGCCGGCAGCACCGGCGAGACCAACAACCTCAACCTGGGCAGCTGCTCGGTGGCCGGCGGCAGCACGCCGTCGATCGCGTTCACCGAGTCCAACTGAGTCCGCCGCGCCGGTCGCCCTGTGCGGCCGGCGCGTTCTCCCTCGCCCGACGCGGCGGCGCAGCACTGCGGCGCGGCGCAGCCGCTACCATGACGCTCCCTCTTCGCGACGGTGTTGCGCCATGGCTTCCGCTTCCCCCGATTCCCACGCCGCCGACATCGCCTTCATCGGCGGCGGCAACATGGCGCGCAGCCTGATCGCCGGCCTGGTCCAGCAGGGCGCCGATCCGCGCCGCATCCGCGTGGCCGAGCCCGTGGCAGCGCTGCGCGAGGCCCTGGTCGCCGACTACGGCGTCCACGCCGTCGCCTCCGCGGCCGAGGCCGCCGACGGCGCGGCGCTGTGGATGTTCGCGGTCAAGCCGCAGGTGCTGCGCGCGGTCTGTACCGAACTGGCCGCGCTGGCGCAGGCGCAGCGACCGCTACTGGTGTCCATCGCCGCCGGCATCACCACGGTGCAACTGGACCGCTGGCTCGGCGGCGGCCACGCCCTGGTGCGTGCGATGCCGAACACGCCGGCCCTGCTCGGCGCCGGGGTCACCGGCCTGTTCGCCAGCCCCGGTGTCGACGCCGGGCAGCGCGCCCACGCCGAGCGCGTGCTGGCCGCCGCCGGGGTCACCGTGTGGGTCGAGGACGAAGCGCTGATCGATGCGGTCACCGCGGTGTCCGGCAGCGGTCCCGCCTACGTCTTCCTGCTCGCCGAGGCGATGGAGGCGGCGGGCATCGCCCAGGGCCTGCCCGCCGACACTGCGCGCACCCTGACCCTGCAGACCGTGCTCGGCGCGGCACGCATGCTCACCGAGTCCGGCGAGGCGCCGAGCGAACTGCGGCGCCGGGTGACCTCGCCCAACGGCACCACCCAGGCCGCGATCGAGACCTTCCAGCACGGTGGCTTCGAGGCGCTGACCGCGGCCGCGATCGCCGCCGCGGCCGCGCGCGGCCGCGCCCTGTCCGCCGCCAACGACGACTGAGCGCGGCGAACACAACGCCCGCGCAGTCGCCAGGCGGGCGCGGACGGCGCTCGGAATCGGCATGTTGCGCTTGTACACTGCGGTTGCTGCGCGCCGTCCGCACCCCTCTGGCGACTGCACGCGACGTGTTGTCAGCCACTCTGAGCAGGAGAACGCCGATGCGAGTGCTGCCCGCTGTGCTGCTGTGCCTGGCCCTGGCCGCCTGCTCGGACCAGGACACCCCACGCCCGGCGACCCTGCTCGCCGCCACGCCGGCGCAGGCCGATTTCGGCGCGCTGCGCGTGCACTACAACGCCTTGCCGACGCTGGCGATGAGCGACGACGTGGCGCGCCGCTACGGCATCGCCCGCGAGGCCGACACCGCCCTGGTGATGATCGCGCTGCGCACGCTGCACGGCGGCGAGGAAGCGCCGGCGCTGGGCACGGTGGACGTGGTGGCGACCGACCTCAGCGGCCAGCGTCAGCCGGTGGCGCTGCGCGCGGTCCGCACCGACGCCTATACCGACTACGTGGGCACGGTGCGCAGCAGCGCCCACGACCAGTTGCGCTTCGTGGTGCAGGTGCGCAGCGCCGACGGTGCCGGCACGGTGCGCTTCACCCGCAATTTCTAGCGCGCGAGGCGTAGTGCGCACGCCACCCCATCCGTAGGAGCGGCTTCAGCCGCGACCAGGCGTTACCCGGAAGGCCCGGTCGCGGCTGAAGCCGCTCCTACGGACACACCGACATACGGACACCGATCAACGCGATCACAGACGCGCATTGTGGGAGGGACTTCCGTCCCGACTGCATGCAGCATCAGATGCCCTTTCCTCTTGGCTCGTCGCAACTGAAGGGCACGGTGAAGCGCAACGCTTCCACCATTCTCGGCAAGCTGGTTAACCGTGATGGCCATCGGCATCGCGTCGGGACTGAAGTCCCTCCCACACCGTCCCGATCCCACTCAGCAGCACCGTCGTTTTGCGTAGGAGCGGCAACCGCCGCGACATCACACGCGGTGGTCGCCATGCACATGTGCGCCGCTCACTCCTCCGTCCAGCGCTGCGGCCCATCGCCGTGCGCGGCCAGGCTGTCGGCCGGGTTGCTGAGCCGGCAGCGGCGCAGCGACAGGCAGCCGCAGCCGATGCAGTCGGTGAGCTGGTGGCGCAGGCGGGTCAGCTGCAGGATGCGCGCGTCCAGTTCCTCGCGCCAGGCCGCGGACATCCGCGCCCACTCGGCGCGGGTCGGCGTACGCGCGTCGGGCAGCTGCGCGAAGGCGGCCTTGACGCTGTCCAGCGGCACGCCGACGCGTTGCGCCACACGGATCACCGCCAGCCGGCGCAGCACATCGCGGGTGTAGCGGCGCTGGTTGCCGGCAGTGCGCATGCTGCGGATCAGGCCCTTGCTCTCGTAGAAATGCAGCGCCGACACGGCCACGCCGCTGCGCGCGGCGACCTGTCCCACGCTCAGTTCTTCGTGCATCGCTTGACCTCGAGTCCGGTTGAGGTTGCATCCTGCACGGCCTGCAGGCGCCCATGCAAGTGGCCGCCTGCAGCCGTCCATCCGCTGTCCCAGGTACTCCGATGCAAGACCACGCCACCGCCGCCGCTGCCCCGCCCGCTCCCGTCGCTGCCGGCTCCGTGCTGGCGCCGGCCTACCGCGCCACCACCATCGGCATGGTCGCGCTGGTGTCGCTGATCGCCTTCGAGGCGCTGGCGGTGGCCGCGGCGATGCCGACCGTGGCCCACGAACTGGATGGCCTGCGGCTGTACGCGCTGGCCTTCGGCGGCACCCTGGCCACCAGCGTGATCGGCATGACCGTGGCCGGGCGCTGGAGCGACCTGCATGGGCCGGCGGCGCCGCTGTGGACCGGCCTGGCCTGCTTCGTCTGCGGCCTGCTGCTGGCCGGCTTCGCTCCGTCGATGACGCTGCTGGTGGCCGGTCGGCTGGTGCAGGGCCTCGGTGCGGGCGCGATCTCGGTGGTGCTGTACGTGCTGGTCGCGCGGCTGTATCCGCAGGCGATCCGCCCGCGCATGTTCGCCGCGTTCTCCGCCGGCTGGGTGGTGCCGTCGCTGATCGGCCCCAGCATCAGCGGGCTGATCGTCGAACACGTCGGCTGGCGCTGGGTGTTCCTGGCGGTGCCGCTGCTGGCGCTGCCGGCGGCGGCGCTGCTGTGGCCGGCGTTGCGGCGCCTGCCGCCCGCCGCCAGCGCGGACGGCGCCAGCGGCGCGTCGCGGCTGTGGTCGCTGGGCGCGGCGGCCGGGGTCTGCCTGCTGTATCTGGGCGGCCTGCAGCGCGGGGCGTGGGCGGCGCTGTTGCTGCCGTCGGCACTGGCGCTGCTGGTGCTGTGCACCTGGCGGCTCCTGCCGGCCGGCACCTTGCGCGCCGCGCGCGGCCTGCCCAGCGTGATCGCGCTGCGCGGCGTCGCCGGGTCGGCGTTCTTCGGCTGCGAAGCGTTCCTGCCCCTGCTGCTGTCGCGCGAACGCGGGCTGTCGCCGGTGTGGGCGGGCGTGGCGCTGAGCGCCGGCGCGCTGGGCTGGTTCGCCGGCTCCTGGTACCAGGGCCATCATGGCCGCGACGCCACCCGCCTGCGGCGGCTGCGCCTGGGCTGCGCGCTGATGGCGCTGGGCATCGCGGTCACGACGCTGGCCCTGCTGCCGGCGGTGCCGGCGGCGCTGGCGATCGGCGGCTGGACCGCCACCGGCCTCGGCATGGGGTTGATCTACCCGACCCTGGCGGTGCTGACCCTGACCCTGTCGCCGCCGGCGCGGCAGGGCCGCAACAGCTCGGCGCTGCAGTTGAGCGAAGCGATCGCCGTGGCGACGACGCTGGCGGTCGGCGGCTCGCTGTTCGCCGCGCTGCTGGCGTACTCGACCGCCGCGGCCTACCTGTCCACCTTCGCCGTCGCTGCGCTGATGGCCCTGCTCGGCCTGGGCATCGCCGGCCGCACCCAGCCGGCGCCGCGCCAGGACGCGTCGCAGTGACGCGCGCGACAAGGAAGATCGAGCACGCGGCCATGCGTCCTTGGCCGAACGATGCCGCGGCCACGCACGCGCATGGCGACCGTCCGGATGTTGGCCTGGCAGGCGGCGGCTAGCGCGCGCCCACGCCCCTGACCCAGGCCTGGATGATGTCGGCGATGGCGCGCACGCCATCGGTGAGCGCGGCCGGCCCCGGCTGCAGGATCAGCGGCGACTTGATCTCGAACAGTTGCCCGTCGCGCACCGCCGGAATCGCCGCCCAGCCCGGCCGCGCGGCGACGCGCTCGGGGCGGAAGCGCTTGCCGCACCAGGAGCCGAGGATGATGTCCGGCGCGCGTCGCACCACCTCGTCGCCGTTGGCCAGGATCCGCGCCTTGGCCAGCGGCTGCACCGACAGTTCCGGGAACACGTCGTCGCCGCCGGCGATGCCCACCAGTTCGGCGACCCAGCGGATGCCGGTGATGATCGGCTCGTCCCACTCCTCCAGGTACACCCGCGGCCGCCGCGGCAGGCTGGCGGCCTGCGCGGCGATGGCGTCCAGGCCTCGCTGCAGCTCATCGGCATACGCGTCGGCGCGCGCCGCGGCACCGACCAGCGCGCCGAGCCGGCGCACGTAGTCGAGGATGCCGTCGACGCTGCGATGGTTGGCGATCCACACCTCCACGCCATGCCGCACCAGTTCGGCGGCGATGTCGGCCTGGATGTCGGAAAAGCCGATCGCCAGGTCCGGCCGCAGCTTGAGGATCTCGTCGATCTTGGCGCTGGTGAAGGCGCTGACCTTGGGCTTGTCGCGGCGTGCCTGCGGCGGGCGCACGGTGAAGCCGCTGATGCCGACGATGCGCTGCTGTTCGCCGAGCGCGTACAGCGTCTCGGTCGGCTCCTCGGTCAGGCAGACGATGCGCTGCGGGCCCATGCTCAGCGCGCCTCGCCCGGGCATGCCCGGGCGGCGGCAGCGGTGCCGTGGCAGGCCGCGCCGGCGCGGCTCACGGGAACAGCATCCGCTTGCTCCAGTGGCCCGCGGCGTCGGCTTCGTAGCGCCAGCGCTCGTGCAGGCGGTACTTGGCGCCGTACCAGAACTCGAGACTGCGCGGCACCACGCGGAACCCGCCCCAGCCGTCCGGGCGCGGCACCTCGCGGCCCTCGAACGTGGCCTCGGCCTTGGCCACGCGGTCCTCGAACTCCTCGCGCGAGGCCAGCGTGCGCGACTGCGCCGAGGCCCAGGCGCCGATCTGGCTCATGCGCGGGCGCGAGGCGAAATAGGCGTCGGCCTCGGCCGCGGCGACCAGTTGCACCTCGCCGTCGATGCGCACCTGCACCCCGTCCTCGCGCATGCGCCGCCACAGGAACAGCAGCGAGGCCTGCGGATTGGCCTGCAGCTCGCGGCCCTTCTGGCTGTCCAGGTGGGTGTAGAACACGAAGCCACGCGCGTCGTAGGCCTTCAGCAGCACCACCCGCGACGACGGGCGCGCCTCCAGCGTGGCCGAGGACACGACCATGGCGTTGTATTCGGCCTCGTCGCTGGTGCGCGCCTCGGCGAACAGGTCGGCGAACGTGGACAGGGCTTCGGCGTAGAGATCGGGCATGGCGACAGGCACTCGGCGGACGATGCGCCATTGTCGCGCCATGCACCGCGCGACGCACGCACCGGCGCGCGCCGGCCTGCGCGCCCGGCCTGCGCGGCGCGCGAGGCGGCGCCGGTCTCTGCTAGCATCGGCGGATGAATCCCGCCCCCAACCTGGTGCTGGTCGGCCCGATGGGTGCCGGCAAGAGCGTCATCGGCCGCCGCCTGGCCGAGCGCTTCGGCCTGGTCTTCGTCGACAGCGACCAGACCATCGTCGAGCGCACCGGCGCCAGCATCGCCTCGCTGTTCGAGCACGCCGGCGAAGCCGGCTTCCGCGAGCACGAGCGCGCGGTGCTGGAAAGCATCCTGAGCACGCCCGGCCACCTGATCTCCACCGGCGGCGGCGCCGTGCTCAATGCCGACAGCCGCCGCGAGATGCGCGAACACGGCTTCGTGGTGTACCTGCGGGTGGGCGTGGCCGCGCAACTGCAGCGCCTGCACCGCGACCGCAGCCGTCCGCTGCTGCAGCGCGGCGACCGCGAGCAGGTGCTGCGCGACCTGCACGCGGTACGCGAACCGCTGTACCGCGAGGTCGCCGACCTGATCCTGGACACCGACCACTTCACCCCGGCCGAGGCCACCGCGCAGTTGGTCGTGCGCCTGGCCGCGTCGTGGAAACTTCCGGAACCCATTGCATGACGGCAGCATTGCGCACGGTCCAGGTCGCTGGCGACCCTGCCTACACCATCCGTATCGGCCCCGGTCTGCTCGACGACGGCGCCGCCCTCGCCGCGCAGGTGCGCGGCCGCCACGTGCTGCTGCTCAGCGACAGCCAGGTGGCGCCGCTGTACGCCGCGCAGATCCGCAGCGCGCTGCTGACGGTACGTCCGGACCTGCAGATCGACACGTTCGTGATCCCCGCCGGCGAAGCCTCCAAGACCCTGGACAACTTCGCCGCGGCGATCGCCGCGCTGGCCGCCCTGGGCGCCACCCGCGACGCCTGCGTGCTGGCGCTCGGCGGTGGCGTGGTCGGCGACCTGGCCGGGTTCGCCGCGGCCTGCTGGATGCGCGGCGTGGAGTGCGTGCAACTGCCGACCACGCTGCTGGCGATGGTCGATTCCTCGGTCGGCGGCAAGACCGCGGTGGACATCCCGCAGGGCAAGAACCTGGTCGGCGCCTTCCATCCGCCGCGCGCGGTGCTGGCCGACACCGCCACGCTGCGCAGCCTGCCGCCGCGCGAACTGCGCGCCGGCCTGGCCGAGGTGATCAAGTACGGCGCCATCCGCGACCCGCTGTTCTTCGAATGGCTGCACGCCGAGCGCCGCGCGCTGCTGGCCGGCGAGCCCGCCGCGCTGGCGCTGGCGATCGCGCGCAGCTGCGAACACAAGGCCGAGATCGTCGCCCGCGATCCGCTGGAGAAGGGCGAGCGCGCCCTGCTCAACCTCGGCCATACCTTCGGCCACGCCATCGAGACCGAACAGGGCTACGGCGCCCCGGACAACGCCAACCTCAACCACGGCGAAGCGGTGGCGGTGGGCATGGTGCTGGCCGCGCGGCTGGCGGCTGCGCTCCGCATGAGCGATCCACAGGACACCGAGGCGCTGCGCGCCCTGCTGCGCGACTTCGACCTGCCCACCGACATTCCGGCCGGC
>JBEVKG010000120.1:0-3009 GCA_040509765.1 Xanthomonas sp. | reverse complement strand
CAGACGACCGCCGCCACTCGGGCGGGACGCAGGGTCATTGGCGTACCTTTCCGGTCATGGGAACGAAGCGGACAGGCAGGATCAGCTTCTCCTCGAACGTGTCGCCGCGGCGGGTGATGACCATCAGCTCCTGCGACTCGTCCCCGACCGGGATCACGAGCCGCCCGCCGTCCTTGAGCTGGGCCTTCAGCGGGTCGGGCACGCGCGGCGCCGCGGCGGTGACGATGATGCCGTCGAACGGACCGACCTCCGGCCAGCCCTGGTAGCCGTCGCCGACGCGGACCTGGACGTTGCGATAGCCGAGCCGGTCGAGCCGGGCGCGGGCCTCGTCGGCGGCGGACGCCTACGGCGACCACCCGCTCGCCATCGGCCACGGCCAGACCATCTCGCAGCCCTACATCGTCGCCCTGATGACCACGCTGGTGCGGCCGCGCACGGGACAGAAGATCCTCGAGATCGGCACCGGTTCGGGATACCAGGCGGCGGTGCTGGCGGAGTTCGATGTGCGGGTCTACTCGATCGAGATCATCGCGCCGCTGGCCGAGCAGGCGGCGAAACGCCTCAAGCGCTACACCAACGTCAGCACCCGAAAGGGCGACGGCTACTACGGCTGGAAGGAGCAGGCGCCGTTCGATTCGATCATCGTGACGGCGGCCGCGTCGTCGATACCGCCACCGCTGCTGGCCCAGCTCAAGCCCGGCGGGCGCATGGTGATCCCGGTAGGCAGCAGCTTCTTCACCCAGACCTTGATGCTGGTGGAGAAGGACGCGCAGGGCCGCGCGCGAACGCGGCAGGTGCTGCCGGTGCGGTTCGTGCCGTTGACGGGCGGGCACTGACGATCGTGGCGGATGCTGCCGACGCCGGCCTGGCTGCCGCGGTTCCGGAGGAAGCCCGCGGCCGATTGCCGTTCGCCATCGGATTGATCTCGGCGGCCGCGCTCGCGTACCAGTTGCTGTTGATGCGCTGGCTGGCGATCGAACACTGGCACCCGTTCGCGGTGATGATCATCAGCCTCGCACTGCTGGGGCATGGCGCCAGCGGTAGCTGGCTTGCGGTGTGGCTGCGCGGGCGCGGCAACGAGTATCTGGCGCCGCGATTCGAGGGTGTGTGCGCGGTGTGCGCGGTGCTATTCGCGGTCACCGCGGCGCTGGCCCTGCTGGTGGCGCGCGCGATTCCGTTCAACGGCCTCGAGCTGGTCTGGGATCCGCGCCAGTTGCTGTGGCTGGGCGCGCTCTATCTGGTGCTCGCCGTGCCGTTCTTCTTCGCCGCCAGCTGTTTCGGGCTCGCCTTTGCCCGCTACGGCACGCGCATTCCGGCGCTGTACGGTGCCGACCTGATGGGCGCCGGCGTCGGTGCGCTGGCGGCACTGGCGCTGAGCTACCTGCCGACCGGCCGCGGCCTGGTGCTGGCGGCGCTGGGCGGTGTGTGGGCGGCCTTCCTGGTGTCCCGCGCCAACTGGCGCCGGATCGTGGCCCTGCTGATCGCGATCGTTCTGGTGGCATTGATCCCAACGAAGTTGCTGCTGCCGCAACCAAATCCGTACAAGGGTTTGAGCAAGGCGTTGCTGTTGCCGCAGGCGCATGTGGTCGCGCAGCGGTGGGGGCCGTACGGCTGGATGACGGTACTTGATAGTCCGCAGGTGCCACTTCGATACGCACCAGGCATCAGCCTGGGCTACGTCGGCGAACCGCCGGCGCAGCGAGGACTGTTCACCGACGGCGATGGCTTGTCGGTGATCACGCGCAGTGCCAGCACCGCGCCGCGCGAGTGGCTTGATGCGATGACGTCCGCGCTGCCGTACCACGCGCGGCGGCCGCGATCGGTGCTGGTGCTGGGTGCGGGCGGCGGCATGGACGTGTTGCAGGCGCTGGCGCTGGGAGCGGGCCGCGTTGACGCGGTCGAGTTGTCCGCGCAGCGACTGGCCATGGTGCGCGACGACGAGGCCCGCTATGCCGGCCAGCTCTACCGTGATCCACGCGTGCACACCGTCGTCGCCGAACCGCGTGCGCACGTGCGCGCCGACCGCAGGCAGCACGACCTGATCGTGCTGGCGGGCGGTGAATCGTTTGCCAGCGGCGGTGCCGGCGTGCAGTCGGCGAGCGAGCAGTACGCACTGACCGTTGAAGCGATGGGCGACTACCTCGAACGCCTGTCGCCGACGGGAATGATCGCGATCACGCGCTGGAGCAAACAGCCACCGCGCGATGAGCTCAAGCTGGCGGCGACGATGGCCGGGGCGCTGAGATTGCACGGCGTTGCAATGCCCGCCCGGCACGTCGCGGCGATCCGCAACTGGGACGCGAGCACATGGCTGTTGTCGCGGCGCCCCTTCACGCCGGCCGAAGTCACGGCGATGGCGCGCTTCGCGGAACAACGCGGCTTCGATTCGGTGCTGCTTCCGGGCGTCCGGCTCGATCCGGCAAACAATCTGCACGTGCTCGACCCGCCGTCCCTGTTCAATGGCGCGCGGGCGTTGCTGTCGCCGCGTGCGAACCGGTTCGCCGACGACTACAAGTTCATGATCGAGCCCGCCAGCGATGACCGCCCGTACTTCGGTCACTACTTCCGCTGGCGCAGCCTGCCGGAGCTGTGGAAGTTGCGCGGGGAGGGTAGTGCCGTGCTGCTCGACTCCGGGTATCTGCTGCTGGTGGCGGCGCTGGTACAGGCATTGCCGTTGGCGTTGCTGCTGGTACTGCTGCCGCTGCGGGTGCTGGGCCAACGCGGCGCGGCGCAACCGGGTGAGATCTCGCGCACCCGTGCCGCGGCGTACTTCACGGCACTGGGGCTTTCGTTCCTGCTGATCGAGATCGCAACGTTGTCGCGGTTGACGCTGCTGGTGGGCCACCCGTTGTTGGCGGCGACCGCCGGGCTCGCCGGCGTGCTGCTGTTCGCCGGCGCGGGAAGCCTGCAGGCGCAGCGCTGGCTGGCCCGGCATGACGCCTCACCTCAGGCCATCACGTTGCACATCCGCTGGGCGGTTCGTGCGATCGCGTTGGGAGTGCTGTGGCA
>JBEVKG010000119.1:0-3907 GCA_040509765.1 Xanthomonas sp. | reverse complement strand
GAGCTGCAGGCGCAGATCCCCCATGCCGTGGTGCTGCAGCAGTTCGAGAACCCGGCCAACCCCGCCGCCCATCGTGCGACCACGGCCGAGGAGATTTGGTACGACAGCCACGGCCAGGTCGATGCGTTCGTCGCCGGCGTCGGCACCGGCGGCACCATCACCGGCGTGGGCCAGGTGCTCAAGCGCTACAACCCGGCCGTGCAGATCGTGGCGGTCGAGCCGGAAGGCAGCGCGACGCTGTCCGGCGGCAAGGCTGGCCCGCACGCGATCCAGGGCATCGGCTCGGGGCATCTGTCGACGTTCCTGGATCGCAGTGTGATCGACGAGATCGCCACCGTGTCCGACGCCGACGCGCTGCGCATCGCGCGCCGCCTGGCGCGACTGGAAGGCATGCCGGTCGGCATCAGTGCTGGTGCCGCGTTGTGGGCGGCGATCCAGCTGGGCCGGCGCGAGGCCAACGCCGGCAAGACCATCGTGGTGCTCATTCCCGATTTCGCCGAGCGCTACCTGTCCACCGAGCTGTTCGACGCCGTGGACGGCGAAGAACCCTCGGCACCCTGAGGAGGACCTGCAATGCGCCACCAACCCCGTGTGTTGATACTTCCCGGTCGCGGCGATTCGGGCGAAGAGCACTGGCAGAGCATCTGGCAGCGGCACAACCCCGACTTCCTGCGCGTGCACCAGCGCGAGTGGAACAACCCCGAGCGCGAGGAATGGGTGGACGCGCTGGATGCGGTGATCCAGGCCCAGCAGGGTCCGGTGATCCTGGTGGCGCATTCGCTGGCGGTGATCACCGTGGCCCACTGGGCCGCCACCCGTCGCGCGCCGGTGGCCGGGGCGCTGCTGGTCTCGCCGACCGATGTCGAGCGCCATGACTATCCGCCGGGCACGCGCCACTTCGCGCCGATCCCGCTGGCCACGCTGCCGTTCCCCAGCATCGTGGTGGCCAGCGACGACGATCCGCGCGTCACCCCGGAGCGTGCGGCGTACCTCGCGCGGCACTGGGGCGCGCTGCTGGCGCGGCCGGGGGCGTTCGGGCATCTGGGCACCGCCGCCAGGCTGGGCCAGTGGGAGTACGGCCAGCGCCTGCTCGGGCAACTGCTGCAGCTGGAGGCGGCGTGATGAGCGCCTCGATCATGCCTTCGGCCAGCGCGCTGGCGGGGCTGTCGCAACCGGGCGATACCAGGCCCTGGTCGTCGCTCCCGCAGGTGACCTCGTCCAAGTTGCTGGTGGTGGGCATCGGCGGTACCACGCGTGCCGGTTCCAGCACCGAGCGCGCGCTGGACCTGGCGCTGCGCGACTGCGCCGGACAAGGCTTGTCGACCCTGCGCCTGGGCGGAGAATTCCTGGCCGCGCTGCCGCACTACACGCCGGGCGTGCCGCTGACGGATGTGCAGCAGGGGCTGATCGGCATCGTGCGCCGCGCCGATGCGGTGATCCTGGCGTCGCCGAGCTATCACGGCGGCCTGTCCGGCCTGCTCAAGAACGCACTGGACACGCTGGAAGAACTCAGTGCCGACGAGCGTCCGTACCTGGATGGCCGCGCGGTCGGCTGCATCGTCACCGCCTACGGCTGGCAGGCCGGCGGCACGGTACTGACCGGCCTGCGTGCGTCCGCGCACGCGCTGCGTGGCTGGCCCACGCCGTATGGCGCGGTGGTCAACACGCTGGAGACGCCGCTGCGCGATCCGGAGGTGCCGCCCTCGGTGGCCACCGCGCTCGGCCGCGTCAGCGAACAGGTCTCCGAGTTCGCCCGGCATTTCCATGCCGGCCGCAGCCAGGCCCGTTACGAACGCGACGCGGCCGCGCGTCGTGTCGCGGTGGGTGCGTGATGGCTGGCGTGCTGCACGCGGTGCGGATGGCCAACGACGCGGACAACGCGGTGGCGAACCTGCCCGCTCCGTTGCTTCAGCTATCGGGTGTGGGCAAGCGTTACGCCGGCACCGGCCCGGCGCGGGTGGTGCTGGAAGACGTGGACCTGCAGGTCCGCGAGGGCGAGTTTGTCAGCATCATCGGCCCCAGCGGTTGCGGCAAGTCGACCCTGCTGCGCCTGATTTCCGGCCTGGACACCGAACACGGCGGCACCATCGCGCTGTCCGGCCAGGCGGTGCGCGGCACCGGGCTGGAGCGCGGCCTGGTCTTCCAGGAACACCGCCTGCTGCCGTGGCTCACGGTGACGCGCAACATCGAGCTGGGCCTGCTCAACGCCGGCATCAGTCGCGCCGAGCGCCAGGCGCGCGTGCGCGAGCACATCGCACTGGTGCGCCTGGAAGGATTCGAAGACGCGTATCCGCACCAGCTCTCCGGCGGGATGGCCCAGCGCGTGGCGATCGCCCGTGCGCTGGCCAACCGGCCGCGCGTGCTGCTGCTGGACGAGCCCTTCGGCGCGCTCGATGCCATCACCCGCGCGCACCTGCAGCGCGAGCTGCTGCGGATCTGGGAGCAGCAGGGCATCACCATGCTGCTGGTCACCCACGACATGGACGAAGCCGCGTTCCTGAGCCAGCGCGTGGTGGTGATGGACAGTGCGCCGGGACGCGTGCGCGAAGTGGTGCCGATGCCGCTGGGTTATCCGCGCGATCGCCACGGCGAGGAGTTCGCGCGGGCGCGCAGGCGGCTGCAGGAGGTATTTGGACACGCGCCTGGTTGAGCACGTGGAGGGGCGCGTGCCAGCTCAGGCGAGCTGGGTGGGTTCGAGGTCCTCGACCTGCGCGCGGATGTGTTCGGGGGTCAGACCCGGCACCATGCCGTGGATGAAGGCCAGCGCGTAACCGCGCAGGTAGCTGCCGCGACGTACCGCGACACTGGTGGTGATCGGTGCGATCAACGTGCTCGTTTCCAGCGTGACCAGCTGCGGGTCCAGCGCCGCATCGTAGGAGCGCTCTGCAATGATGCCCACGCCCAGGCCCAGTTCCACGTAGGTCTTGATCACGTCCGAGTCGGCCGCGGAAATGATGATGTCCGGCTTGAGTCCCTGCATCGCGAACGCCTGGTTGATGCGCATGCGCCCAACCATGCCTTCCTCGAAGGTGATCAGCGGATAGCGGGCGATGTCGGCCAGGCTGGGGTAGGCGATGTCCAGCAGCGCGTGTCCACGCGGCACCACGAACACGTGCGACCACGAATACGCCGGGAAGCGCACCAGCTCGGGCTCGTAGGGCAGGCCCTCGGGGATCAGGCCGATATCGACATGGCCGCTGCGCAGCAGCTCCACGATCTGCGGCGGCGCGGTCTGCTGCAGGGTCAGGCTGACTTGCGGAAACGCATTGCGGAAGGCCAGCACCGCATTGGGCAAGCGATAGCGTACCTGCGCGTGGGTGGCGGCGATGGACAGGCTGCCGTGCGCGGGGCTGCGGAAATCCTCCGAAGCATGGCGCAGGCTTTCGCGTCCCTGCAGGATGCGCGCGACGATGCGCGCGATCTCCTGGCCCGGCGCGGTCAGCCCGGTCAGGCGCTTGCCGTGGCGCAGGAAGATGTCCACGCCCAGTTCTTCCTCCAGCTCGCGGATCTGCCGTGACACGGCCGACTGCGAGGCATGCAGGACATCGGCGGTGTCGGTCAGGTTGAAGCCGAGGCGGATGGCTTCGCTCACGGCCCGGAGCTGCTGGAAATTCATGCTGAGACCTTGATCTGTGTCCCGCGCCCACGCCAACGCGTCGAGATCCGATCATGCCGTCCCACCGGCAAGTGCGTTATGGCGTTTGATGATGTCGATGCGGTCGGAACGTATATGGGCATGTCTGGCACAGAGTCCGTTGCAGAGGTCTGGGCGATCTGCGCGTTGTCCTGAAGCTGCCCCGCACCTGGTCCCGACGGAGAAAAAAAAGTAGCGGCGCCGGGGCGCCACTGCCTTGGGTCTGCATGCGGTGGGCGATGGCCGGCGCGCTGTAGCTGCGCCGGTCGATCA
>JBEVKG010000118.1:0-7930 GCA_040509765.1 Xanthomonas sp. | reverse complement strand
ACGGGAACGGGCAGTAGCGAGGTCATGGCCGAAGCTCGTGGCGAGGGAGGCGACAGCATGCACCGGTCGGCAGCGACAGCGTGTCGAGGGCCGATGACCGGTGCGGGACGTTCAGGAACCGGCGCGCCTGCGTGACTAGGGCCTGTGCCCATTCCCGGGCAGGCCCTAGATCCGCTCCAGTGCGCGCTGGTGGGTGCGCGGCCCGAACCGGCCCACCACCGCGGCGGCCAGCAGCAGGCTGGCGGCGATGAAGCCGAGCACGCCGCGGTGGCCGGTGCGGTCCAGCAGCACGCCGATCAGCAGGCTGCTGGCGGCGGTGGACAGGCGACTGAAGGAATAGCAGAAGCCCACGGCGCGGGCGCGCAGCGCGGTGGGGAACAACTCGGCCTGGTAGCCGTGGTAGGCGAAGCTCATCCAGGCATTGCAGAAGGTGACCGCCGCACCGCAGGCGATCAGCAGCAGCGGCTGGTGCTGCCAGGCGAACAGCAGGCCGAACAGCATCGCGCCCAGGGCCGACACGACGACCTGCCACTTGTTCTCCCAGCGCTGCGCCAGCCCCATCAGCAGCAGCGGCGCCAGCGGATAGGCCAGCGAGATGGCGAAGGCATAGCCAAGCCCGTGCACGCTGTCGGCGCCCTGTCGCGCCAGCAGCGCCGGCAACCAGTTGCCGAAGCCGAAGAAACCGATCGCCTGGAAGACGTGGAAGGTCACCAGCATCGCCATGCGGCGCCGATACGGGGCCTGCCACAAGGCGGACAGGCGCGGCGTCGGCATGGCGGGCGCCGGGATCGGCTCCGGCGCCGGCAACGGCCGTCCCAGGTCGGCGGCGCAGCGCGCCTCCAACCGCTGCAGCACCGCATCGGCCTCGGCATGCCGGCCCTGCGTGGCCAGCCAGCGCGGCGATTCCGGCAGGCGACTGCGCAGCCACCACACCGCCAGCGCGAAGCCGCCGCTGAGCAGCGCCACCCAGCGCCAGCCGCTCAGCCCCAGCGGTGCGTGCGGCACCAGCGCCCAGGCGCTCAGCGCCACCGCCGGCACCGCCAGGAACTGCACGCCGAACGCCAGCGCGAACGCCGCGCCACGCATCTGCCGCGGCACCATTTCCGACAGATAGGTATCGATGGTGACCAGCTCCACGCCCAGGCCGATGCCGACCACGCCGCGCCACAGGATCACCCCCAGCGCGCTGTGCTGCAGGCCCATCGCCACGGTGGCCGCGCTGTACCAGAGCAAGGCGAAGGAGAACACCGCGCGGCGCCCGAAGCGATCGACCAGCGGGCTGAGCAGGCTCGCGCCGAGGAACAGGCCCAGGAACGTCGCCGAGGCGAACGCGGCCTGGTCGGCGATGCCGAACACGCCGGCCGCGCCCTCGGCGAACAGGCCGTCGCGCAGCAGCCCGGGGCTGAGGTAGGCGGTCTGGAACAGATCGTACAGTTCGAAAAAACCGCCCAGCGCCAGCAGCGCGACCAAGCGCCACAGGCTCCGGGTCGGCGGCAGGCGTTCCAGGCGCGCCGCGACCAGGGCGACGGGATCGGAAGCGGCAACGGCGGCATCGCGCATGCGGACAGGTCCTTGGGGGGAGGAAACGCGCCGCCGCATGCTGCCCGATTCGCCGGCGCGCGCGCCACCGCGCCGGGCCGAAACTGACGACCGCACCGCATCGGCGTTCAGCCGGATGTCGGCTTCGGCGCGGCCTGCCGCGGCCGGCGCAGGCCGCGGGTCAATGCAGGAACAGGATGTCGAGGTCGCGGTCGGGCACGACGTCGCGCTGGCGGAACGCGAAGGTCAGCGCATCGGCGCGCTGCAGCGCGCCCTCGAAGCACAGGCTGAGCAGGTCGGCCGACGCGCGCTGCTCGAGGATCAGGTGGAAGTCCTGGATCGGGCCCTTCCAGTTGGCGCCGGTGCGCGGCACGTCGCGCAGGTCGCTCCACTGCAGGCCGGCGCACCGGCGCGCGCCACGGCAACCGCGGCGGCATGGCCAGCCGCATCGCGCCCCGTCACCCCGTTTGCTACGGTAGCCGGCGCCGCCACGGGGGAAGGCCATCGCCATGTTCAGAGCATTCGCAACGCTGGCGCTGCTGGCGTCCGCCGGGCTGGCCGCGGCGCAGGCGCCGGGCGCGCGCAGCTACGCCAATCCGATCGATCTGGATTACCGCTACAACTTCGAGCAACTCAACGAAGGGATCTCCTATCGCACCGGCGCCGATCCGGTGTTCGTGCGCTTCGGCGACGCCTACTACCTGTTCCAGACCCTGGCCGACGGCTACTGGCGCTCCAGCAACCTGCTCGACTGGCAGTTCGTGACGCCCAGCCGCTGGCCGTTCGAGAGCATCGTCGCGCCGGCGGTGGTCGCCGACGGCGACCGCCTGGTGATCATGCAGTCGGCCTTCGAACCGCGCCCGCTGCTGCAGACCCGCGACCCGGCCAGCGGCAGACTCGAGTTCCTCACCCGGCTGCTGCCCAAGCTGCCGCGCGCTCAACCGATCGGTACCGAGATGAAAGGCCGTCCGCTCAGCGACGTGCCGCCCGGCCCCTGGGATCCGGACCTGTTCATCGACGACGACGGCCAGTGGTACCTGTACTGGGGGTCGTCGGACCGCTATCCGCTGTACGGCATCGCCATGGACCGCACCGCGCAGGGCTTCGCCTTCCGCGGCGCGCCCACGCCGCTGCTCGCGCTGGACCCGGCGCAGCACGGCTGGGAACGCTTCGGCCCCGATCACCGCGGCGCCCGCTTCCCCGACGGCAGCCCGATCGGCAGCTACCTGGAAGGCGCGTGGATGACCAAGACCGGCGGCCGCTACTACCTGCAATACGGCGCGCCGGGCAGCGAATACAACGCCTACGCCAATGGGGTCTACGTCGGCGAGCACCCGCTCGGCCCGTTCGTCTATGCCGCGTACAACCCGGTGGCGTACAAGCCCAGCGGCTTCATGCAGGGCGCCGGTCATGGCTCCACCTTCCAGGATGCGCACGGCAACTGGTGGAACAGCGGCACCGCCTGGATCGGCGCCAACTGGACCTTCGAACGGCGCATCGTGCTGTTCCCCGCCGCGTTCGCCGCCGACGGGCAGATGCGCGTCTCCACCCGCTTCGGCGATTTCCCGCACTGGATGCCGCAGGGCCCGATAGCCGACCCGGAGGCGCTGTTCACCGGCTGGATGCTGTTGTCCTACCGCAAGCCGGCCACCGCCTCGTCGACCCTGGACGGCTTCGCCGCCGACCGCACCACCGACGAGGACCCGCGCAGCTATTGGGTGGCCGCGCGCAACGCGCCTGGCCAGACCCTCACCGTCGACCTGGGCGGGGAACGCAGCGTGCGCGCGGTGCAGGTCAACTTCGCCGACTACCGCGCCGACCGCTATGGCGATGCGCCGGACATCTACACCGCCTTCCGGCTGCAGCACTCCCGCGACGGACGCCACTGGCTGCCGCTGGCCGAGGTCGGCGACGGCGCCGACCGCCGCGACCGGCCCAACGCCTACCTGCAACTGCCCGCGCCGGTGCGCACCCGCTACATCCGCTACGTGCACGGCCACGTCGGCGCCGCCCACCTGGCGATCAGCGACCTGCGCGTGTTCGGCAACGCCGACGGCCCCCCGCCAGCGGCGCCGACCGGCGTCGCCGTACGCCGCGATGCCGACCGCCGCAATGCCCGCGTGCGCTGGCAGGCGGTGCCCGGCGCCGTCGGCTACAACGTGCGCTGGGGCCTGCGCGCCGACCGCCTCACCCTCACCTACCAGGTGTTCGCCGACCGCGGCACCGACCTGGAGATCCGCGCGTTGAACCGCGACCAGGCCTACGCGTTCGCCGTCGAAGCCTTCGACGAACGCGGTGTCTCGCCGCTGAGCGCGCCCATCGCCGTGCCATGAAGCCATCACCGCCTTCCCGTATGCTTGGCGCCACCTCGACCGCGCACCGGCGATGCGGCGCGCGGCAGGATCGGTTGCCGATCGAAGGAGAAGGACGATGCACCAGCACCAGGGAACCCCGGGCCAGCGCCGGCTGCGCGCATGGCTGATCGCCGCGGTGGTCGCCGGCGTGTGCGGCAACGCCGCCGCGCAGCAGACCGACCCGCGCGACGCGCAACTGCAGCAACAGCAGCGCCTGCTGCAGCAGCAGGCCCAGCAGATCCAGCAGATGCAACAGCAACTGCAGCAGATGCCATCGCCCGACGCGGGCGCCGGCACGCCGAACGATGGCCTGTCCGCCACCTACCACGACTGCCGCAAGCAGGCGCAGGGCCTGGACGAGAGCCGCCGCTGCATCCAGCGCGAACAACGCGTGCAACAGGAACGGCTGGACCGCGCCTACGACAAACTGCGCTACCGCCTCAGCGGCACCGACCGTTCCCGCCTGATGGATGCGCAATACACCTGGCAGCAATCCAGCGAGCAGGCCGCAAACCTCGACCGGGCGCTCGGCGCCCGCGGCCAGGACGCAGCCCTGCAAAGCGCCGAAGCCACCCTGCGCCGGCTCAGCTCCCGCGCCGACGAACTGGAAAGCTATACGCGCGGCGAGCGTTGAGGGCGGCTGCAGGACAGGCAAGCTACCGGACGATAGGCGACAAGAGCGTTGCTCTGGCGATGATCTGGGCGGTCAGAACATTGCTGAGGCTTTTCCAAAAACGTTGCACGGAGGGCGGACATGCCGGGCATGGAACAGCAGGACCAGATTCGCAAACGGAGCGCGCCGGCACAACTGTGGCAGCGATGCCTGCCATCAGCGCTTCGATGGGCAGGCGCATACCGGTTGATCACACTGTGCCTCGGGGCCTTGTCCGCTGTCGCGCTGGGTGCTGCCGTCGCGGCGCCACCGCCCTTACCGTCGGGTTCGGACTTGTTGGCATTGCAACGCGACGCGCTGCGCCCGACATACGCGCAGTGTCTCGCCAGGGCGACCGAGCAGGACGCGCGGGAGCGCTGCGTCGACGAGGAATTCGCCTATCAGGACAGCGAATTGAACCGGGTTTATCGCGCCCGAATGGCGGCTCTGCCCTCCGCAAAAGAGCGGGCAGCGTTGCAGGGCGCACAGCGCCAATGGATCGCGCAGATCTATCAGGGCCGGTGCAAATTGACAGATCAGGCAAGCCCGTCGCTGCGCCTCGATGCCAAGCAATGCAGATTGGCGACGACGATCAGCCGACTGCGCCAACTGAACGATCCGCGGTTCGTCGCGACGGCCAGCGCCGCAAAACCGACGACGGCGTCGCCCGATGCAAGCTCGGTGACGAAGGTATTCACTGCCCCTGGGCTGCCGGATGCAGCCGGACAGGCCGCCTTTCCACTGGGAGATCTGAGCCTGCAGGTCGAAGACGCGCAGTGCCACGACACCGGTGGGCCGTTACTGCGCTGCGCGCCCGCGACGGTCGTGGTGCGGCGCCCGGCAGGCACGCAATCCATCCCCGTTCCGGCACTGGTCTTTTTGAACAAGACTGCGGATCGGCAGGAGTATGTCGCCGCCTATCGCGGCCCCATCGCCCAGCAGGGTGAAGAGCGCGAGGGCCTGCGCTATACCGCGATCGTGTCGGACATCAACGGCGACGGCAACGACGATCTGCTGTTGTGGACGGACTTTTCCGGCCGCCTGGGCGCGCCCGCCTATACCTACTACCTATTCGATCCGAAGACCCGGCGCTTCGTGAAGAGCGAGAGGCTCGCGCAGGCGACACGCGGGCTCACACTCTCCGGCATCAGCGGCACGACCTTGCACCTGTGGTCGGACGAGGGACAATGCAAGCACATGCTTGTGACGCTTGTACTGCGTGGAAACACGCCGAGGCGACTCCCAAGCAAGACCATCGATTCCTGCAAATAGCCAGGCCAGTGCGTCGCTACCCCAACGCGGCGCAGCGAGACAAGGACATCCCATGAGCGACGGATACGGCAAGCAGAACGCAGGGTTTGGGCTGACACGCGAACAATCGGTCGACCTGATCGTCCGCAGTTGCCTGGATCACGGCGTCACCGACACCAGGCAGATCGCGTATGTGCTGGCGACAGCGCAGCACGAATCCAAAGACTTCCAGGCACCCGAAGAGGACTGGGGACGAAAGCAGGCAGTGACGTTGTCCTATCACGGTGGCGAAGCCTATTACGGACGCGGTTATGCGCATCTCACCCATGTCGAGTTGTACGAAAAACTGGGCCAGAAGGCCGGGCTAGGTCGCGAACTCGTGCAATCGCCAGAACGGGCGGCAGAACCCGCCATTGCGACGAAGATTCTCGTCGCCGGCATGCGCGATGGCGACTTCGTCCCCGGACAAACGCTAGCCGCCCACATCAATGCCGACAAACAGGACTATGCCGGGGCGCGCGCAATCATCAATCCCAGGGATGCGGCGAGCGTTCAAACCATCGCTGGGTATGCGCGCACTTGGGAAGCGTCGGTACCGGCGCTGGTAGAACGCATCCAACGCGACGGCGTGACGCCGGCCCAACCACCTTCCGCATCCAATACGCCAACTTCTGTCGGCAAAGGCGATGCAAATCAAACCGTTTTCGAAGCACAGCAGTATCTTGCCGCGTTGGGAATGACCGATGGCAAAGGCAAGGCCATCTCACCTGATGGCGATTTTGGTGCTGGGACCGAACATGCGGTCAAGCAGTACGAACGCAGCAAAGGCGTCGCAGAGCCAACCGGCCGCGTCGATGCCACCATGCTGGCCGAGTTGCGAGCCGATACCCTGCAGGTACAGCCACAGTTCAAGCGCCAGACGATGACCGACCTGTACGGACCATTGAAGGACGGCGAGCTCCGCAGAGGCGAAAAGGGCGAGCCCGTTTATGAGTTGCGCCAGCAATTGCAGGGACTGGGCTACATCCAAAATGCGCCTCCGAGCTGGAACGGCGACCGCCTCTATGACGAGCACATGGAAGCCGGCGTGCGTGCGTTCCAGAAGGCCAATGGCTTGCAGGAGACGGGACGCGCCGATGCGGAGACGCGGCGCCAATTGAATGCATTCGCGGTGAGCCAGCATCTACCGCCGACCACCGAATTCGACCGTCCGGAAAACTGGCCTCCGCAACCGCCGCCGTATACAAGGGCCGAGTACCAGACCCGCCAGCAGGCGCCCGCGCAGCCCGCTCCACCTGCACCCGCGGCGCAGGAACCATCACCGGATCGTCGGCAAGGGCAGGCACCGACACCAACAACACCCGGGATCATGCACAGTTCGCTGTATCAGGACTGCGCCAGCGGCGTCGACGCGCTGGACCGGCAGCTGGGCCGCGCGTCCGACACGGCGAGCGCGTGTATGAAGGCCAGCCTGACCGAGCTGGCCGCGCGCAATGGCCTGACCCGGGTCGATCATGTGCTGCTCAGCGAACGCGGCCACCAGGCCGAGCCCGGGCAGTACGTCTTCGTCGTCGAAGGCGATCCACGCAATCCAGCCAGCTTGCGCGCGCACATCACGACCGATCAGGCGATCAATACGCCAGTGGAGGTGTCCTTCGGCGCACTGGCCCAATCGGAACAACAACGCCAAGCCAGCCTGCAGGCTGGGGTCGCCATGGAGCAGCAGCGCGAAGCGCAGGCACGCGAGGCCAACGGCAGAAGCATGGGATGAAGCCACCCGCCCCAGGCTTCGACCCAGCGTGCTGAAGAATCTCGGGGACGTTTCCGCTGTAAGCCTATGGCAAAACTTTCGCGACTGACCCGGCGGCGCATCGGCGCAGTGGCGCCAACTTCGTGAAGCCACTACCCGATGTGCGGATTCACCCTATGGTTTGCGTCGAACTGGCGCGTAGGCGGGCCTAGGTCGTCGCACCATCGGTCCACGCCACTCGTGGCCTCTCACTGCCCCGCTGCACAGCCCCCACCCTGTTCCGCGCACACCTTCATGGCGCGTTGCAGCTCGGCCTCGCTCAGCTGCGGTGGCGGCCGCGCGACGGCCGCCTGGACCTGGTCGGGGCCGCCGGTCAGCGCGTGC
>JBEVKG010000117.1:0-3971 GCA_040509765.1 Xanthomonas sp. | reverse complement strand
AGGGGGAATCGGGAAGCGGCAAAGCGCGCCGGTCGGCGCGGCTGAGCGCATGAGCGGCCACGTTCCGACGGTCGCCGCGCGATGAGCGAATCCATCGCCGCGCCCCGGCACCACGCGCACTTGCGTTACCTGGCACTGGGCGATTCCTACACGATCGGCGAAGGCGTGGACGCCGATGGCCGCTGGCCGATGCAACTGTCGGCGGCGCTGCGCCGCGACGGCATCGCCCTGGCCGATCCGCAGATCGTCGCCACCACCGGCTGGACCACCGACGAGCTGGACGCCGGCATCGACGCGGCGGCCCCGCAGAGACCGTTCGACCTGGTAACGCTGCTGATCGGCGTCAACAACCAGTACCGCGGTTATCCGCTCGCCGACTACCGCGCGCAGTTCGACGCGCTGCTGCAGCGCGCGATCGGCTTTGCCGGCGAGCGGCCGCAGCGGGTGCTGGCGGTGTCGATTCCGGACTGGGGCGTGACCACTTTCGCGCAACCGCCCGCACACGATCCGGCGCGCATCGCCGTGCAGATCGACGCCTTCAACGCCGCCGCGCAGGCCTGCTGCGCCGCGCGCGCGGTGCGCTTCGTCGACATCACCGGCTGCAGCCGCGACGGCGGCGGCGATCCGGCGATGCTGGCGGCCGACGGGCTGCATCCGTCGGCGGGGATGTATGCGCGCTGGACCGCGACGCTGTTGCCGGCGGCCCGCGATGCGTTAGCCTAGCCGGCGTACGACGCCCGCTGCCAAGGACCGACATTGCGCGACGCCAGCACCACCCGGCCCATGACCCGCCCGCAGGCCCTGGCCATCGCCCGCGCCTTCCTGCCCACGCATCCGCTGGGCAACCGCTACGACTACTACTACACGCGCACCAAGCTGCGCACCGATCCGCTGTACCCCGGCGTGCTCGCCGCGCTGCGCGGCACCGACGCGCCGGTGCTGGACCTGGGCTGCGGGCTGGGCCTGCTCGCGCACGCGCTGCGTGCCGACGGCCAGCGCCAGCGCTACCACGGCGTGGACATCGACGCAGCCAAGATCCGCCGCGCCGGCGCCATCGCCGCGCGCAACGGCCTGCAGGACACGCGCTTCGACGTGGTCGACCTGGGCCAGTCCTGGCCCGAGCACCACGGCAGCGTCGCGATCCTCGATGTGCTGCAGTATCTGGACCGCGACATGCAGTCCAACCTGATCCGCAGCGTGGCGCGGATGCTCACGCCCGGCGCCAAGCTGGTGATCCGCAGCGGCCTGGGCGACAGCAGCGGCCGCGGCCGCACCAGCCGCGTCACCGACGTGCTCGCGCACCTGGCCGGCTGGATGCAGGAGCGGCCCAAGGCCTACCCCACCCGCGACAGCCTGCAGGCCCAGCTCGACGCCGCCGGCCTGCGCGCCAGCTTTGCGCCGCTGTACGGCAACACGCCGTTCAACAACTGGCTGATCGTGGCCGAACCACGCTGACGCCGCGGCCGCCGCGCGATCGCCTGGCCGATCGCGACCCAGCGTGGGAGGCGACGCTGGGCCGCCGCGTCGGCGCGTTCCCCGCTGCACGCTGCCATGTCGCCGCACCGCGGCATGGCGATGGTCACCATCCGCTGAAGGGTTCCAGCCGGCGGAACACGGCCTCCGGCGCTTCCTGGCCGGCGGTTTTCGACTGTGCGATAGTCTGCCCGGCCGGCCAAGGACTCGGCGGAGGGACACATGGATGTTGCGACCCTATTGGCACCATGGCGACGCATAGCCGCGGCGATGCGTTTGACGTCGCGGCGCCAGACCGCGGACATGCGCCGCGTCTTCGCCGACCGCAGCCAAATGCACCGGTACTTCGACGCGCAGCACGCGGCAGGCTATGACTGCTTCGTCACCCGGCTGCGAGACGGCTGGGAGGTTCGCAGCTACAAGCGCAGCAGATGACAGTGCAGCCGCGGCCTTGCGCCATGCGCTCTGGAACACCTCTGCACACGCACCGATGCGCGTGCCTTGGCGGCATTCGCCTGGCACTCCATGCAGCAAGCAACAGGAGACCCTCGGGCGCCTGCTGCCATGCCGCCCCGAGCATGGGCGCGGCCGCCTTGCCGCTCGGTACCGCCCACAGCATCGCGCGGGGCACTGAGGTGCGAGTGCAGGCGGTCCAGCCTCAGCTCGGGCAGACGGTCTCCAGCCCGCGTGCGCGCACAGCCTGCAACACGCCCTCCACGATCGCCGGGTTGTGCCCGTGCGCGGCGCCCTCGTGCAGCAGCACGATGGCGCCTGGCCGCAGGTCGCGGGCGATACGCGCGACGGTGACCGCGGGATCGCAGCGCACGCCGTCGAATCCGCGCGCGCTCCAGGCCACCCGGGTCAGGCCATGCCGGCGCAGCGGTGCGGCGACGAAGGGATTGGTCATGCCCACCACCGAGCGGTACCAGCGCGGCGCGATGCCGGCGATCGCGGCCAGCGTCTGCTGCGCCTCGCCGATTTCCTGTGCCATGCGCCGCGGCCCCAGCGCCCAGAACCAGGCCTGCGGGTGGTGCTGGCTGTGGTTGCCGATGCCATGGCCGCGGTGCAGGATCTCGTGCACCAGCTGCGGGCGCGCGGCGGCGCGGGCGCCGACCAGGAAGAAGGTGGCCTTGGCCTGGTGGCGGTCGAGCAGGTCCAGGATCGCCGCGGTGTCGTCGGAGGGGCCGTCGTCGATGGTCAGCCACACCCGTGGCGCGGTGCCGGGCAGGCGGTCCAGCACCGGCGCGTACAGCCGCGCGCGCGGCAGGAACACCGGCAGCACCAGCGCCGCATGCGACAGCAGCAGCGCCGGCAGCCCGACCCGCCACCCGTAAGCCCACCACACCGCCGCCACCAGCACCTGCGAGGCCAGCGCCCAGGGCAGCCAGCGGTACGGGTGGCGCGGGATGCGATGCAGCGTTTCCGGAACTGTCATGCCCCATGATGCCATGCGGCGTAGAATGACCGGTCCGACTCTGCGACGACTGCCTGCCATGTCCCTCGACCCCGCCCTGCGCTCCCGTATCGAAACGCTGCTCAGCTCCAACCGCGTCGTGCTGTTCATGAAAGGCCAGCCGAGCATGCCGCAGTGCGGGTTCTCCGCCAAGGCGGTGGGCGCGCTGAACGAGCTCGGCGTCGACTTCGCCCACGTCAACGTGCTGGCCGACCAGGACATCCGCGAGGGCATCAAGGTCTACGGCGACTGGCCGACCATCCCGCAGCTGTACGTGGACGGCGAGCTGATCGGCGGCAGCGACATCATCCTGCAGATGGCCGGCAGCGGCGAGCTGAGCGAACTGCTCGGCGTGGCCGCGCCGGACCGTACCCCGCCGTCGATCACCATCACCGATGCCGCCGCCGAGATGCTGCGCGGCGCGCTGGCCGACGCCCCGGGTGCGAGCCTGGCGCTGGCGATCGACGCGCAGTTCCAGCCGAACTTCCAGCTGGCGCCGACCGATCCCAACGCCATCGCCGCCGAGTCCAACGGCCTGCGCGTGCAGTTCGACCTGGCCAGCGCGCGCCGCGCCGACGGCATCACCATCGACTGGGTGGACGACATCCGCGGCCGCGGCCTGGCCATCGACAATCCCAACGCGCCCAAGCCGGTGCAGGACCTCAGCCCGCGCGACGCCGACGACCGCGTGCGCGCCGGCGGCCTGCTCCTGGTAGACGTGCGCCCGCCGGAAGAGCGCGCGGTGGCGGCGGTCAACGTGCCGTTCCGCACCCTCGACGGCGAGCAGCGCGCGCAGCTGGAAGCGCTGCCCAAGGACACCGCCCTGGCCTTCCTGTGCCACCGCGGTGGCCGCAGCGCGCAGGCGGCCGAGCACTTCCGCTCGCTCGGCTTCAGCAACGTGCACAACGTGGTCGGCGGCATCGACGCCTGGACCGACCAGGTCGACGGCAGCGTGCCGAAGTACTGAGTCACGTACCGCGTTGTTTGCGTCCCCTGCGGACGCGCCGAAAGGGCGATCGAACGATCGCCCTTTTTTGTGCCCGCG
>JBEVKG010000116.1:0-10355 GCA_040509765.1 Xanthomonas sp. | reverse complement strand
GACTGCCTGTCGCGGCCGAAGCCGCTCCTGCGCGGGGCGAGCGCGCGGCACCGTGCGTCTTGGCGCGCGGCGCGGCAAGGGGCGATCGCACCGGCCGATCGACCCGCTCAGCCGATCAACTTGTCCGGGGTGATCGGCAGGTCGCGGATGCGCTTGCCGGTGGCGTGGAACACCGCGTTGGCGATGGCCGCGGGAATGCCGACCATGCCCAATTCGCCCATGCCCTTGACCCCGAGCGGATTGACGATCGTGTCGTTCTCTTCGACGAACATGGTCTGGATCTCGTGCACGTCGGCGTTGACCGGCACGTGATAGTCGGCCAGCGAGGCGTTGAGCATGCGTCCGTAGCGATGGTCGATCTCGGTGCCCTCGCTGAGCGCCATGCCGATGCCCATCACCACGCCGCCGATTTCCTGGCTGTGCGAAGTCAGCGGATTCATGATCTTGCCGCAGGCGGTGGCCTCGATGACCCGCGTCACCTGCACCATGCCGGTATCCGGGTCGACCTTGACCTCGATGAACTGCGCGCCGTGCGCCGCGGTGGCGTACTTCTTGCGCTCGGCTGAAGGCTTGGATTCGTGCACCACGTCCAGTTCCTGCAGGCCGTGCTGGCGCATCAGCCTGGCGACGTCCAGGCCGGCATCGGGCTTGCCGGTCGGGCGCAGGCGGCCATCGACCAGTTCCACCGCATCCACGTCCAGCCCACTGAACGCGGCCTGCCCATCCTGCCTGGCCAGCTCCAACAGCTTGCCGCGGATCTCGCGCGCCGCGCCGTGGATCGCGCTGCCGACGCTGGCGGTGGTCCACGAGCCGCCCTGCGAGGGCGCCTTGGGCAGGCGCGTATCGCCGAGTTCGAACTGCACGCGCTTGGCGTCGATGCCCAGATATTCGGCGGCGATCAGGGTCATCACCGTGTAGGTGCCGGGGCCGATGTCGGCCGTGGCACTGCCGACCCGTGCGCTGCCGTCGGCCTTCAGCACCACCCGCGCCAGCGCCGGCATCTGCATTGCCGCCCAGGTCCCGGTGGCCATGCCCCAGCCGACCAGCAGGCGGCCGTCGCGCATCGAGCGCGGCTCGGGCGTGCGCTTGCTCCAGCCGAAGGTCTCGGCGGCCAGCGCGTAGCACTCGCGCAGCGCCTTGCTCGAGAAGGGTTTGCCGCTTTCCGGATCGGTCTCGGCGTAGTTGGCCAGGCGCAGCTGCAAGGGGTCCATCTTCAGCGCATAGGCCAGTTCGTCCATCGCGCACTCGATGCCGAACATCTGGCTGATGGTGCCGGGCGCGCGCATCGCCTGCGGCGTCGGCAGATCGGTTTCCACCACCTCGAAGCGATCCTCCACGTTGGGACAGGCGTACAGCGAGCGCGCATTGCGGAAAAAGGCCTCGTTGAACGCTTCGATGCGCGAGGTGTTGAGCACATGCCGATAGCGGATCGCCTGCAGCGCGCCGGCGGCGTCGGCGCCCAGGCCCAGTTCCACGCGGTAGTAAGGGCGGTAGCCATGGCCGCTGAACATCTGCCGCCGCGTATAGACGATCTTCACCGGGCGGCCGACCGCCTTGGACACCGCGCCGAGCAGGAAGGTGTAGTAGTTCGGGCGCAGGCACGAGCCGAACGCGCCGCCGACGAACAGCGAGACCACGTTGACCTGTTCCACCGGAATGCCGAAGTAGCCGGCCAGCTGTTCGCGGTCCTGGTGGACGTTCTGGCTCTTGTTGACCACGGTCAGGGTGTCGCCGATCCAGTAGCCGATGCCGCCGTGCGGTTCCATCGGGTTGTGATGCTCGACCGGCATCGTGTACACGGCCTCCAGCTTCACCGGCGCGGCGGCGAACGCGGCGGCCGGGTTGCCGCGGGGCTTCGGCGATTCCTCCGGGGTCGGATCGTGCGCCTGGTCGAGCAGCGCGTCGAAATCGGTGTGCGCGGTCTCGGTGGCGTACTCCACCTGGATCAGCCGCGACGCATGCCGTGCCTGCTCGAAGGTGGCGGCCACCACCACCGCGATCGGCTGCGCATTGAAATGGATGCGGTCGTCGACCAGGGCGCGGAACGACAGGTCCTCACCCTTCTTCTTGACCGCGTCGGACACCGGCTTGATCGCATTGAGGTGGGTCAGCACCTTGATCACGCCCGGCGCGGCCTCGGCGGCGCGGGTGTCGAGGCGCACGATGCGGCCCTTGGCGATGGTGCTGGTGAGGATGTAGCCGTGGACCAGATGCGGGATCTGGAACTCCGCCGCATAGCGCGCCTTGCCGGTGACCTTGGCGTAGCCGTCCACGCGGCGCATTTCCTTGCCGATGTAATTCATTTCCGGTTCTCCGGTTGGCCGCTCACGCGGCGTCGCTGCCGCTGGCGCGGTGCAGGGCGCGGATCATCGCGTGCGTGCCCATCGGGATCTTGTAGGCGTTGTGCGCCAGCGGCCGCGCCGCGGCCATCTCGGCCTGCGCGGCGGCGGCGAAGGCGGCCTCGCCGACCGCTTGCCCGGCCAGCGCACGTTCGGCGGCGTGCGCGCGCCAGGGTTTGTGCGCCACCCCGCCCATGGCGATGCGCGCTTCGCGGATGCGTCCGTCCGGTTCCAGCGCCAGCGCCGCGGCCACCGAGACCAGCGCGAACGCATAGCTGGCGCGGTCGCGCACCTTCAGGTAATGGCTGTGCGCGGCGAAGCCCTGCGCCGGCAGCGTGATCGACTCGATCAGTTCGCCGTGCGCCAACTGGTTGTCCAGGTCGGCGCGTGCATCGGGCAGCAGGTGGAACGCGGCGAACGGGATCTGGCGCTGTGCGCCGGCCGGCGTGCGCACCTGCACCGTCGCGTCCAGGGCGGCGAGCGCCACGCACATGTCCGACGGGTGCACCGCCACGCAGTGCGCGCTGTGGCCGAAGATCGCGTGGGTGCGGTTGAGCCCCTCGCGTGCGCCGCAACCGCTGCCCGGCGCGCGCTTGTTGCAGGGCAGGGCGGTGTCGTAGAAGTAGCCGCAGCGCGTGCGCTGCAGCAGGTTGCCGCCGTTGCTGGCCATGTTGCGCAGTTGCATCGTGGCCCCGGCCAGGATCGCCTGGCTCAGCAACGGATAGCGTTGGCGCACCAACGGATGGTTGGCGGTCTGCGTGTTGTTGGCCAACGCACCCAGGCGCAGGCCGCCGTCGGCGGTTTCGGCGATCTCGGCCAGGCCCTTGAGCCGGGTCAGGTCGACGATCTCGTCGGCACCGGTCACCCCTTCCTTCATCAGGTCGAGCAGATTGGTGCCGCCGCCGAGGAAGCGTGCGTTCGGGTTGGCGGCGACACGGCGCACCGCGTCTTCCGGCGACGTCGCGCGCTGGTACTTAAACGGCGTCATCGGCCACCTCCTTCGCCATCTTCAGGGCGGTCAGCTCGGACTGGTCGACATAGCGCCAGGTCAGCGGCCGCGGCACCCCGCCGCTGTGCACGTCCTGGATGGCGGCGACGATCTTCGGGTACGCACCGCAGCGGCAGATGTTGCCGCTCATGCGCTCGCGCACCTCGGCGTCGCTGAGCTCGGTGACTGGCTGGGTGACGTCGGCACTGACGTGGCTGGCGTCGCCGCGCTTGATCTCGTTGAGCAGCGCCACCGCCGAGCAGATCTGCCCCGGCGTGCAATAGCCGCACTGGAACCCGTCGTGCTGCACGAAGGCGGCCTGCATCGGATGCAGCCGCTCGCCGTCGGCCAGGCCTTCGATGGTGGTGATCTGCGTGTCTTCGGCCTGCGCGGCCAGGGTCAGGCAGGAGAGGCGCCGCTCGCCGTCGACGATCACCGTGCAGGCGCCGCACTGGCCGTGGTCGCAGCCCTTCTTGGTGCCGGTCAGCGCCAGATGTTCGCGCAGCGCGTCCAGCAGCGTGGTCCGCGGGTCCAACTGCAGCGCGTGGCGCTGACCGTTGACCTCCAGGACCACGGGCAAAGCATTGTGCGGCGGCGCGCCCTTGGCGACCGGCGCGGCGAACGCGGCGTCGCTGAAGAGGATCTGGCCGCCCGCGCTGCTCAGGCCGGCGGCCGAGAGCAGGGCGATGAATTCGCGACGCGACAGGCCGTTGATGCCGAGCCGACGCGCCAGCGCGGCCTCGTCCTCGCTCAGCGGGGTATCGCGCGCGCTGTCGGCGGTGCCGGACGCGGTCTCGGAACGGCGGGGGTCATGCTGCATCGGTCTCTCCTGCCTGGGGACCGCCACCGTGCGCGCCGTGGCGCAGCAGGGAGCGAGTCGACCTGGGTAGCGGCGCTGCCATCGCGGCGCCGGCGCTCGGGCACGCATCGGCGCCCGGTCAGCAGCATCGCGGCGCTACCGCGAAGGGATTGCGAAGAGGGTGCGAAGGGAGGGTGTCGAGGCAGTGATGCGGGTGGCACGGATGGCTGGGATCGGTTGGCGCGCGAGCCCACTGCGCATGGGCGTTGCTGCAGCAGCGGCCGCCGCCGCGACCGCGGCCGCGGCTGTCGCGATCGCAGCACGCGCGGCTGCACGCGTGCAGGCGCTACCAGCGATACGCCACCGACAGCTGATACTGACGGCCGGCGATCGGGCGGCCCATGAACACGCCCCCGGTGGCCGCCCCGGGCACGCGCACATTGCCCTCGGTCAGGCCCAGCGTGTCGGTCACGTTGCTGCCGCTGGCGGTGAACTCCCAGTGTTCGCCGCTGTGCAGGCTGGCGCCGACGTCGAGCATGTCGTAGGACGGCAGGCGCTGGCTGTTGGCCAAGTCGGCGTAGCGTTCGCCGATGTAGGAATAGGTGGCGAACACGCGCAGGTCGCCGAACGGCAGCATCCAGTAGTAGCTCGGGGTCAGCCGGAACTGGCGCTTGGGCTGGCGCATGACCTGGTTGCCGGTGTACTCGCGGTAGTTGCGGTACTTGGCGTCCAGCCACACCCCGGTGCCGGCCAGCTCGAAGCCGCCGAACGGGCGGATCGCGCCTTCCGCCTCCAGGCCATAGGCGCGCGAATCGCCGACCGTGGTGAAGTTGCTGCCGTTGGCCAGGAAGGCCTGGAACGGCGAATTCTTGAAGGTGTTGTAGAACGCGGTCAGGTACAGGTCGTAAGCGGCCGCGCCGGACTTCAATCCCAGTTCGTACTGCTTGATGTCCTGCACCTTGGTCTGTCCGTCGCGCAGGTTGTCGAAGCCGGGAAACTTGACCCCGGAATTGACCCGCGCGAACACGCTGTTGTGCGCGTCGAGCTTGAAGTTCAGACCGGCGGTCCACGACAGCGCGTTGTCGTCCTGGTCGATGCGCCGCGCGCTCGGCAGCGAGATCGAGGTGGCGTTGTCGTAGAGCGTGGCCGGATTGCCGTCCAGGTCCACGGTGGCGGTGTCGTGCACCGTGCCGGTGACGCGCTGGCGCTCGTAGCGCACGCCCAGGTCCAGGCGCAGGCGTTCGTCCAGGTCCCATTCGTCGGCGACGAACACCGCGGCGTTCTCGCCCCGGTAGTGCGCGCGCAGGGCCAGGAAGGCGGTGCTGGTGAAGCCGTCGCGGGTGGGCTGGCGGCCGTCGTCCAGTGTCACGTCGACGCGCCGTGCATGGTTCTGCGCGGTCAGCAGCATGGTATTGCCGAGGTACCAGGTGTCGTTGGAGGTGTACCTGGCGTAGTAGCTGCCCACAGTCAGCGTATTGCCGGCGAACAGCGCGCGGCTCAGGCGCAGGTCGTTGGTGAAGGAATTCAGGCGCTTGTCCACCGACCACCAGCCGGCTTCCAGCACCTGCTGGTTCGGATCGACCGCGCCGCCGCCATTGGTATAGCGCGCGCTGCCGGGGCTGCCGTAGCCGGCGATGAAGTCGCCCAGCCGCTGCGGCGCGTCGCCGGTGAACAGCGCGTAGGTCGGCGCGGTGCCGCCCATCACGTTGAAGCGGTCGGCGAGGGTCCAGTCGCCCAACTGCCAGTTCAGCTCGCCGCCGAACACGTCGATGTTGACGCCGCGGCCGTCGCCCAGATCGCGCTGGATGGTCTGGCCATTCGGGCCGACTGGCAGGGTGACGTTGCGGAAATCGTCGCTCAGCAGCGTGCCGCGCTGCGCATTGAGCCCGGGAAAGCTGGACAGGTCGCGGCCGTTGTTGCGCGACAGCAGCGGGATCGCGGTGTAGAAGGCGTTGTTGTCGTCGGTGTGGCGCGCATAGAACGACAGCTCGCCGCTGTCCCAGCGCTTGCTCAGGGTGGCGCTGAACTGGCCGCCCTTGTCGGCGGGGAACTGCGGGTCGCGCACGCCGTCGGTTTCGCGGAAGAAGCCGCCGACGCTGTAGTACCAGCCGTTGCCCATCGGCCCGCTGTCGAACAGATCGATGCGGCGCAGGGCGTCGCTGCCGCCGGTGACGCGCACGCTGCCTTCCGGCTCGTCCTGGCCTTTCTTCTGGATGAAATTCACGGTGATGCCGGCCTGGCCATTGGAGAAGATCGGGCTGGGACCGCCGCGCAGCACCTCCATGCGTTCGATGGTGTCGTCGGTGCGGAACAGCGTGGAGTTTTCCAGGAACGACAGGGTCGGCGGCGGGAACAGCGGTGCGCCGTCGAGCTGGAAGGTGACGAACGGCGCATCGCCTTCGGACGGCATGCCACGCACGAAGATGTTGGCGCCGGTGCCGCCGCCGCTGGGTTCGGCCCACACGCCGGGCACGATCTTCAGCAGGTCGGCGCTGCTCTGCGGCACCGCCTGCTGGATCTGTTCGGGCGTGGCGGTGGTGATCGAGAAGCTCGCGTCGCGCTTGCGCAGGCCCTTGAAGCGCGCGGTGCCGCTGACGACGACGGTATCCAGGGTAGTGGCGTCGGCTTGCGCCGCAGGCGCAGGGGGTGCGTCGGCGGTCTGCGCCAGCGCGGGCGGCGCGAGCAGGGCGGCGGCGACGGACAGGGGCAGCAGATGGCGAAGCGGGGCACGGGACATGAAGAATCTCTCCTTTCTTCATTCGGAGCGGTCGGCCGGCAGGCGGCGCGCGCGTGCAGCGCGGGTGTGCGTCGCCTCGGTCGGTACGGCGCGAGGCAGGGGCGACGCGCGGCGCTCTTTGTAACGCCGTCGGGCGGTCGGGCCGTTGTGCAGCGCGGTACGGGCCACGTTTGCGTGACAGGTTGCCCAGGCAGGCCGCCATCGCATCGCCACGCGCTGGGGGCGCTGCGCAGTGTGGAGGCGCTTCATCTGGCCATGCGCGACTGCGATTGCATCTGGGCGGAAGGCCATCGCCATCGCCACCACGCGCCGCTTGCTATCGTGGCGTGGTATGGCTTCTACGAGCGTCCTGCAATGAAGAACTGGCTGTTCCTGCTGGTGGCCATCCTCGCCGAAGTGGTCGCGACCTCGGCGCTGAAGGCCAGCGAGGGGTTCACCCGGCTGTGGCCGACGCTGCTGGCGCTGTGCGGCTACGGCATCGCCTTCTATCTGCTGTCGTTGACCCTGCGCAGCGTGCCGGTGGGCGTGGCCTATGCGCTCTGGTCGGGCATCGGCATCGTGTTGATCTCGCTGCTGGCGTGGTGGCGGTTCGACCAGGCGCTGGATCCGCCGGCGATCGTCGGCATGGCGCTGATCGTCGCCGGCGTGGTGGTGATCAACGTGTTCTCGCGCAGCGCGCCGCACTAGCCAAAGAAAAGGCCGCCCGAAGGCGGCCTCCTCACGCTGCGGCGAGCGTGCCCGATCAGAAGAACAGGCGCACGCCGAACGAGGCGCTGCGGCCGGGCAGCATGACGTCGTCCTTGAGGAACGAGGTATGCACGCGCGCATCCTGGTTGGTCAGGTTGGTGCCGTCCAGGAACACTTCCCAGGCGGTGCTGCCGGTATCGACGTGATAGGCCAGATGCGCATCGACCAGGGTGTAGCCGGCGGTGGGGGTCTCGTTGACCGCCACCTTGTCCTGCTTCTGGTAGCGGGTGGCGCCCAGCGCGGCGCGCCAGTTGCTGGCGTCCCAGCGCAGCTGCGCGCCGTAGCGTGCCGGCGCGATGCGCGGCAGGTTGCCGCCGTCCTTCAGGCGCGCACGCACGGTGTCGCCGAACACGCGCAGGTCCCAGGCGCCGCTGTCGTTGTTGGCCAGGTGGAAGGTGGCCTCGCCCTCGAAGCCATGGAACACCGCATCGGCCTGGGTCCACTGGCGGATCGGCAGGAAGTCGTTGTCTTCCTCGTGGTACCACTGGCCGCCGGTGTCGACGATGTAGATGAAGTCGTCGTAGCGGTTGTAGTAGCCGGCCACCTTGGCATCGACCCAGTCGTTCTTGAAGATCAGGCCCAGTTCGGCCTGGTTGGCCTTTTCGGTCTTCAGGTCGGGGTTGCCGATCTCGTAGGCGAGGGTGGCGATGTGCGGGCCGTTGGCGAACAGTTCTTCCTCGGCCGGGGCACGCTCGGCGTGGTCGAGGTTGGCGGTCAGGCGCCACTGTTCGTTGAGGCGGAAGCCGCCGCTCAGCGACAGGCTCTTCGGGGTGAAGTCGCGGTCCACGCCGGTCTCGGTCTCGTACTTGGTCTTGTCCACGCGCGCGCCGAGCTCGGCCTGCACGCGGTCCCAGGTGTTGCGCGCCAGCGCGAACACGCCGATGGCACGGGTGTCGGTCTTCGGCACGAAGGCTTCTTCGCCGATCGCCTGGAAGGTCGCGTCGCTGCCCTGCACGCCGACCGCGGTCTGCCAGCCGCCGCCCAGGCCGAAGGAGGCCTCCACGCGGCCTTCGTTGGCGCGCTTGTCGAACTTAGTGCCTACCTCGGCACCTTCGAACTCGGTGTGGGTGTAGGCGGTGTGGCCGAAGCTGTAGCGCAGCGCGCTGCCGTCGCCCCACGGGTCGTTCAGCGCGCCCTTGAGCTCGAAGCGGTCCTGGTGCAACTGCAGCGACACGCCGCGCTCGCCGGCGGCCGGGTCGCCGGGCTCGCCCGGGTTGCCGTAGTTGTCGCGGAAGCGCGAGACCGAGACGCCGACGAAGCCCCAGTCGCCGGCCAGCGAGCTGCCGATCGAGCCGACCTTGGACTTGACGAACGAGTTGAGCTGCGGGCCCTGCGGCGTGTCGTAGTCCTTCAGGTTGCGGTACACGCCGTCGGCGTGGATCGACAGGCCGCTGCCGTTGCCGGCGTCGACCCGGAACATGTCGGTGTTGCCGCTCTTGTCGCCGCCTTCCCAGCGCGCTTCGGCACGGCCGTGCACGCCGTCGACCGGGGTCTCGGCGATGCGCCCGTCGACCACGTTGACCACGCCGCCGATGGCGCCGGAGCCGTACAGCAGGGTCGACGGACCCTTCAGCACTTCGATCTGGTCGGCCAGGAACGGTTCCACCGCCGGCGAATGGTCCTGGCTGACCGTGGACACGTCCTGCGAGGACAGGCCGTCGTTGAGCACCGCCACGCGCGGGCCGTCGAGGCCGCGGATGATCGGTCGGCCCACGCCGGGGCCGAAGTTGGAGCTCTGCACGCCCGGCAGGCTGGCCACGGTTTCGCCGATGCTGGCGCCGCGGTTCTCGTCCAGGCGTTCGCCGGCCAGCACGTCCACCGGCTGGCTCAGCGCGCCGGCGGCATCGCGCAGCGGGCTGGCGGTGACCACCACCTGGTCCATGTCCTTCACGTGCCGGTCCTGCTTGTGGCCTGCGCCATGGCGGCTGTCGCTGGCCGGCGGCGTGGCGTCGGTCGCGGTCGTCGTGGGGGTCGGGTCGGCGGCCAGGGCCAGCGACGGGCTCAACAGGCCGAGCAGGGCCAGGGACAGGGCGGAACGACGGAGCAGGGCGGGGCGGTGAGAGGGCATGGGCATTCCATTCAGGAGGGATGTTCGTGGCGACGCGCACACGGCCGACACCGCGCAGAAACAGCGGACGATCCGAGGAAGGGGCGCGGGACACGCTGGTCGCCGGCGGCCGAATGTTATATTATTCCGTAACACTTTCAACCCGTGCCGACCGTCATGTCCTCCCCGTTCGATCTGCGCGCCGCGCTCGACCGCCTCGGCGCCACCGGTTCGCTGCTGTGCGCGGTGCATTGCGCGGTGTTGCCGCTGGCGCTGGCGGTGCTGCCGTCGCTGGGCCTGTCGCTGTGGCTGGGCGAGGGCGTGGAGCGCACCCTGGTGCTGTTCGTGACCTGCCTGGGCTTGTTCAGCCTGGTGCTCGGCTACCGCCGGCACCGCGTGTGGCAGGCGCTGGGATTGCTGCTGCTGGGCCTGCTGTCGTTGTGGGCCGGGCTGCTGGTGCCGGCGCTGCACCACGCGGTGGCGCCGCACGCGGCGATCATGACCTTCGGTGGCACCCTGGTCGGGTTGGCGCACCTGCTCAACCTGCGCCTGAACCACGGCCACGTGCACGACGCCAGCTGCGCGCATTGAGGCAAGCCTCCCCCTGTAGGCCGGTGGTGCGCCTGTGGTAGCCTCTCCGGCCCTGCGCGCTGGCGCCTTGCCAGCAGCGCACCCGCATCACTGGCGGGCCACCAACA
>JBEVKG010000115.1:0-21930 GCA_040509765.1 Xanthomonas sp. | reverse complement strand
TTGCTTTCTCCGCTAAAGCCCCTCGCCCTTGGGTAGAGGGGTTGGGTTGAGGGTCCGGCGCGAAGCGACGCGCGATGTTGGGGAGCACGAGGCTGCGCCCGTACCCTCATCCGCCCCTTCGGGGCACCTTCTCCCAAAGGGAGAAGGGAAGCGCTTAGCCCCTCTCCCCTCGGGAGATGGGTTGGGGTGAGGGTCCGGCGCGCAGCGACTGGCGATGTTTGGGTGCACGAGGCTTCGCCCGTACCTTCATCCTCCCCTGCGGGGCACCTTCCCCCAAAAGGGGGGCATGGTCCCGGTGGGAGAACGAACAGCGCGCTAGCCCTTCAGTCGAAGCAGGCGCGGTACGCCGCCAGTGCCGCGCGTGGATCGGGCGCGTCGAACACGCCGCTGATCACCGCCAGCAGGTCGGCGCCGGCCGCCACCAGCGGACGCGCGTTGTCCGGGGTGAGGCCGCCGATCGCCACGCGCGGCAGGCCCAGTGCCGCGGCCTCGCGCAACAGCGCAGGCGTGGCGCGACGTGTGGTGACCTTGCTGCGGGTGGGGAAGAACGCGCCGAAGGCGACGTAGCTGGCGCCGGCCGCCGCGGCCTTGCGGGCCAGGGCCGGATCGTCGTAACAGGACGCGCCGATCAACGCCTGCGGCCCGAGTGCGGCGCGCGCCGCGGCCAGGTCGCCGTCGTCCTCGCCCAGGTGCACGCCGGCCGCACCCACCGCCTGCGCCAGCGCGACGTCGTCGTTGACGATCAGCGGCACCCCTGCCTGCGTGCACAAGGCCTGCAGCGCCACCGCCTGGTCGCGCCGCTGCGCCGCGTCGGCGCGCTTGTTGCGGTACTGCAGCCAGGTCACGCCCTGGTCCAGCAACGGCGCCACCCGCGCCAGCAGGCGTACGCCGTCGGCCTCGTCGGGAGTGATCAGGTACACGCCGCGCGGCGCCGGGGATGCGTTCATGGCCAAGCCTTCCGATGCGTCGACGGCGATGGGACAATGCCGTTCCGTCCGACTGTGACCTGCGATTATCCAATGAGCGACGCCGCCACCACCACCTATCGCACCTGGATGTGCGTCGTCTGCGGGTTCATCTACAACGAAGCCGACGGCCTGCCGGAAGAAGGCATCGCCCCCGGTACCCGCTGGGACGACGTGCCCGATACCTGGACCTGCCCGGACTGCGGCGTGACCACGGACGATTTCGAGATGGTGGAGATGGAGTGAGGCCGGGAATGGGGAGGGGGGAATCGGGAATGGCAACCGCGACTCCCACGCCTGCAGGCTTCTCGCGGCAGACTGGTTTTCTGGGCGCACCAGCCAAACATCGCGATGCCGAGACGGCGGATTGCAAGGCCGGTCGTCGGCGGGGGCGCACGCCCGCGAACGTTCGAACGACCGATTCGGTGGGCTATCGATCGACCGCTTGATCAAGCCAGCGACCGCTGAGCCTCCAGAACAGCCGCTTTTCCCATTCCCGATTCCCCGCTCCCGCTTCCCAGCCTCAATGCATCCGCTGCGCGCGGGCGCTCAGTTCCACCAGGCGCTCGCGGATCGGCAGCGCGTCGGAGGCCTCGGGATTCAATTGCAGATAGCGTCCCAGGTCGCGGCGCGCGCCGGGCACGTAGTCCATCTGCAGGTAGGCCATGCCGCGGTCGCGCAGGGCCTCGGGCTGGTCCGGCATCAGCTTGAGCACGCGGTCGGCGCTGCGTGCGGCGCGGTCCCACTCGTCGCGTTCGGCGTAGACGCCGTGCAGGTTGCGCAGCACCCGGGTCAGGATCGCGCGGTGCGGCGCCGGGTCGAGGATCTGCAGCAGGGCGCGGTCGTCCGGGCTTTCGCCGCCCATGTGCGGCCGCGCGCGCTCGCGCAGTTCCTCCACCGCCAGCGGACGCCCGCCGTTGAACGGGTCCATCACCAGCAGGCCGTCGTCCACCGGCAGGCGCACCAGGAAATGCCCGGGGAAGGACACGCCGTCGAGCGGGATGTCCAGGCGCCGTGCCACTTCCATCTGCACCAGGGCCAGCGAGATCGGGTTGCCCAGGCGTCGCTCGAACACCTGGTTCATGTAGCTGTTGCGCGGGTCGTAATACTCGTCGTGGTTGCCGCTGTAGCCGAGTTCTTCGAAGAGGTGGCGATTGATCGCCGCCATCTTCAGCGGCCACGGCTCGATCATCGCCACCTCGTGCCGCAGGTGCTCGGCGTGGCTCTGCGCCAGGGTGTCGTAATGGGCGGCATCCAGTTCCGGATACTCGTCGCGGGCGATCAGCAGCGCGGTCGCCAGCAGCGGCAGCGCATCGTCGTCCAGGGCGGCCAGGGTATTCCAGCTCGGCAATGTCAATCGGGCGGCCATGACCCAAGACTGGCGGCAAAGCCGAGCCCGATCAAGTCCGGCCGTTCCCGACAGCGGTGTCGGGTTCAGCGCCTTGGTCGCGGGGCGTTTTCCCGACGCCGGCCGGCGCTGCGGGCGGATCAGTGCCCCTGCGGAATCCCGGGGCCGAAGCGCAGTTCGGTGCCGTCCTGCAGCTTCAACTGCTCGGCCTGGCCGGCGTTGAGTTCGAGCACGTAGCGCGCCGGCGCGTTGCTCGGGTAGGGCGGGCAGGCATCGCCGGCCGAGCACGGCGGCACGTTGCGCTGCTGCGCCACCAGCTTGCGCTGGTTGTCGAAGTACAGGATGTCCAGCGGGATCTTGGTGTTCTTCATCCAGTACGCCTGCGGTTCCTCGCGGTCGTGGATGAACAGCATGCCGTGGTCGGCCTCCATCTGGTCGCGGAACATCAGCCCGCGCGCGCGCGTGGCATCGTTCTGCGCCAGTTCGACCTGGTAGCGGTGCCCGCCCAGTTCCACCCAATGGTCGCCGGCGCTGGCGCAGCCGCTCAGGGCCAGAAGGAGAAGGACGCAAAGCGCGCGGAAGACGGACATGGGCAGGCCAGGGCGAGGAGGACAGCGCGCACCTTGTTGCATGGTGCGTGTGGCGTCAAGAGCGGGGATCGGGGAGTCGGGATTGGGGATTCGCGAGCGCCGGGATTCTCGCTTTTACGAATCCCCAATCCCGGCTCCCCGATCCCGCCGCGCGTCCTACAGGACGCGCGGTGGCTCGCCACCGACGATCACCACGTCGGCCGGGCGGCGCGCGAACAGGCCGACGCAGACCACGCCCGGGATCTGGTTCAGTTCGCGCTCCAGCGCCACCGGGTCGGTGATCGACAGGTGGTGCACGTCCAGCACCACGTTGCCGTTGTCGGTGATCACGCCGTCGCGCCACACCGGCTGTCCGCCGGTGCGCGAAAGGATCTCGCGGGCGACCAGGCTGCGCGCCATCGGGATCACCTCGATCGGCAGCGGGAACGCGCCCAGGGTCTGCACCTGCTTGCTCGGGTCGACGATGCAGATGAAGCGCTCGCTGGCCTCGGCGATGATCTTCTCGCGGGTCAGCGCGGCGCCGCCGCCCTTGATCAGGCACTTGTTCGGATCGCACTCGTCGGCGCCGTCCACGTACAGCGACAGGTTGCCGGTGTGGTTCAGCTCCAGCACCTCGATGCCATGCTGGCGCAGGCGCGCGGTGCTCTGCTCGGAACTGGACACCGCGCCCTTGATGCGGTGGCCGATGCGGCCCAGCGCGTCGATGAAATAGGCGACGGTGGAGCCGGTGCCGACGCCGACGATCATCCCGTCCTGGACGTAGTCGATGGCTTTCTCGGCGGCAAGGCGTTTGGCTTCTGACATTGGAAGAGCTCGGGAGTGGGGATTCGGGAGTGGGGATGCGTGCAAGCGGGTCGGCGGGTGGGACCGGGCGAATCCCCAGTCCCCAATCCCGAATCCCGGCTACTCGAGCGCCAGCAGCAGCTTCCACTGCGCGGCGCTGACCGGGAACACCGACAGGCGATTGCCGCGGGCGACCAGCGGGAAGCCCTCGCCCAGCGCGTCGGCGTGCTGCTTGATTTCGTCCAGGGCGATGGTGCGCGCCAGCTTGCGCTCGAACGCCACGTCCACCAGATACCAGCGCGGCTGCTCCGGGGTGGCCTTGGGGTCGTGGTAGTCGGAGGACGGGTCGAACTGGGTGGCGTCCGGATAGGCCTGGCTGGCCACGCGCGCCACGCCGACGATGCCCGGCACCTTGCAGTTGGAGTGGTAGAACAGGATGCCGTCGCCGACCTTCATGCCGTCGCGCATGAAGTTGCGCGCCTGGTAGTTGCGCACGCCGTTCCAGGGTTCGGTGCCGACCCGCTGCAGGTCGTCGATCGAGAAGGCGTCCGGTTCGGACTTCATCAGCCAATAGCGGGTGCGTGCGGTCATGCGGGGAGATCGGGTGCGGTCGACAGGGTGAGGGATTCGGTGCAGACCGCGTCCAGCGCCACGTCCCAGGCCGCCAGCGGCAAGGCCGCGACCTGCTGTGCGTCGAAGGCGGCCCCGACCAGCCAGGGCGGCGGTGCCTGCCGCTGGCGGAAAGCGAAGCTGCGATCATACCAGCCGCCCCCCATGCCCAGGCGGCCGCCGGCGGCATCGAAGCCGACCAGCGGCGCCACCACCAGCGCCATCTGCGCCGGCGCCAGGGCCGTGGCCGGGTCGACGTCGGGTTCGGGGATGCCGTAGCGGTTGGCGCGCAGCGGCTGCCCGGGGCGCCACGGCGCGAAGCGCAGGGTGTCGCCGCTGAGCATGGGCAGGCAGTACTGCACCGCGTCCGGCAACGACAGTTGCCAGCGATGCAGCGCGATCTCCCCGTCCGTCGCCCAGTAGCCGCCGACATGGCCCTGCTGCGGCGCGAACGGCAGGTCCAGCAATCGCTGCGCCAAGGCGTCGGCGGCGGCCAGGCGCACGGGCGCGGGCAGCGCGCGGCGGCGCGCGCGCAGGTCCTGGCGCAGGGAGTCGCGGTGGTCGGCAGTCATCGGGCAGGCGTGGCGAGGGAGGGCGCTATTGTCGGCGTCGGCGCGCGCACTGACCAGGGCGTGTCCGCCATCCCCGAGCGCGCCGCGCTGGGCCTGCCAGGCCCAACCAGACGGGCCGCGGCATCGTTCGGGCGTGGATGGACGCCCACTTCCTCGCGCGTTCTTGCCGCAGGCACGCGGACTCGCGGCGCGGCAGGCTCGGGGATGGAGACACGCCCCGGGCCTGCTCGCCGCTGCGGCGATCACGCGTAGAGCGCCACCGTCTGCCGGCCCCACAGCACCAGCCGCCCGGCCGTGTCCCAGATCTGCATGTCCTGCAGCGAGTAGCCGTCGGCGGCATGGCGGCTGGCCGAGCGCAGCAGGAACCAGTCGCCGGCGCTGGCCGGTTGCGGGAAGTCCAGGGTCCAGGTCATCGAGCTGACCGGCGCCGGTTCGCTGAAGCAGGTCATCGCCGCCGGCGGCAGGCAGTCGCCGAGCGCGACCAGGGCCACGCTCGGGTCCACGTCGCCGGGGTCGCGGTGGCGTGCCCAGACCAGCAGCTCCGGGTCGGTCGCGGCGGACAGCGGCAACGCGCCGCCGGCCAGGCGCATGTCGAAGTTGGCGACGAAGGCCGGGCTCGCCGCACTGTCGGCGATCGGCGTCGCGTGGTCGGGGCCGACCACCGCCGGCCGCGCGGGAAGGAAGTCGTGGGCGATGCGGCTGGGCCGCGGCTGTGCGAACAGCAATGCCGCACGCAGCGCGACCTGCCCGTCGGCCAGGCAATCGACTCCGATCGAGGTGGCGGACTTGCCCTGGCGCAGCACCTGCGCCTCGAAGCGCAGGCTGCCGTCGGCCGGGTCGATGAATCCGATGTGCGCCGACTTCAGCGGCGGCAGCGCGGACGGTGCGGTGCGCAACGCGGTCTGCAGGGCGAGCGCCGCCGACAGTCCACCGAAGGCGGTGCGGCCTTGTCGCCAGCTGGCGGGGACGTCGAATCCGGTTGCGGGGTCGAAGCGGTCGAGGATCTGGGCGAGCGTCGGCAAATCCGGGATCTCCGTGGTGGGGCCGCCAGTATCCCGGGTTTCGGCGGGCGCGAGCACGCGCGGCGCTCATGCCGCTTCGGCAGCGTGGCGCTTGCCGACGCACAAAAGGAAACGGCGCCTTGCGGCGCCGTTTCCCGAAAAAATTGCATTCTCCGCCGTGACGATGCGTGCGAAACGACCTTGAACCCGGGGTTCAAGTGGGATGGCTGGAGAATCATCGGGCTTCCCGCTACGAGGCGGACCTGCACTCCCGATTCCGTCGCCACCCCGTGGTCGTCATTAAGGGACAAGGCGAATGTTTGCACACGCTGTCGTTCACAGCAGAGAACGCAAGTGGAGTATAGCGCCGTCGTCGCGCTTGGCTAGTCCGTTCGTCGGTGCTTCGGTGCGTTGCAATTCACGTTGATGATCGCAGCGCCACGTGCGCATCAGCGTGGCGTATCGACGACGCTGTCCAGGCGCCGGTTGAGATCGGCAAGTGTGCGCGCCATCTCGCGATCCCGCGTGGCCTGTTCGTCGCGCAGTTGCTGCAGCTCGTGCGCCAGGTTCAACGCCGCCAGCACCGCGACGCGGTCCACGGCGGCCATGCGGTTGCTGCCGCGCACCTCGCGCATCTTCGCGTCGAGCAGGCGCGCGGCGGCGAGCAGGCCGTCGCGCTCCTCGGCCTCGACGCCGACGGTGTATTCGCGGTCCAGGATGCGGACGCTGACCGGCTCGCTCACGTGTGCTGCTCCAGGGACTTCAGTCGGGCGATCATCGCTTCCACGCGCGAACGCGCCTGTTCGTTCTTGGTCAGCAACTGCGAGCGCTCGCCGATCAGGTGTTCCTGCTGCTGGCGCAGGCTGCGGTTCTCGTCGGACAGGCGCTGGCAGCGCTCGACCAGCGTTTCCACGCGTGCGGCAAGGGCGCGAAGCTCGGCGAGGGCATCAGGGCTGTCCATGGCGCTCACGATAGGCATGCGCCCGAGGGGCGGTCAAGACGCCACGCGGCGGCGCCATGGCCGGCGCTCAGGCAGGCAGCCGCAGCGGTTGCTGCAACAGGCGCAGGCAGGCGTCGGGCTCCAGCGCCGGCGCCACCAGGTGCCCCTGGATCTCGTCGCAGCCGTGCTCGCGCAGGAACGCCAGCTGGCCGGCGTCCTCGACCCCCTCGGCCACCACCTTCAGCGCCAGCGAGTGGCCCATCGCGATGATGGTGCTGGTGATCGCCTCGTCGTCCGGGTCGCGGGTGAGATCGCCGATGAATTCCTGGTCGATCTTCAAGGTGTTGATCGGCAGTCGCTTCAGGTAGGCCAGCGAGGAATAGCCGGTGCCGAAGTCGTCGATGGCCAGGGTCAGTCCCAGCTTGCGGCAGGCGCGCAGCAGTTCGGCGTTCTTGCCGACCTGCGACATCACCACGCTCTCGGTCAGTTCCAGTTCGATATTGGCGGCGGGCACGCCGGTCTCGGCGAGGATCCCGGCCATCAGGTCCGGCAGATTGCCGCGCTCGAGCTGGATCGCCGAGACGTTCACCGACATGCACAGGTCGGTCAGCCCCAGCCGCCGCCAGTCGCGCAACGTGCCGCAGGCCTGGCGCAGCACCCATTCGCCGATCTCCAGGATCAGCCCGGTCTCCTCGGCCAGCGGGATGAACTGGCTCGGCGAAACCGGCCCGAAATCGGCGCTGTGCCAGCGCAGCAGCGCTTCCACGCCGACCACGCGCTGCGTGCGCAGCGAGTAGCGCGGCTGGTAGACCAGCTTCAGCTCCTGGTCCAGTGGGATCTTGCGCAGCGTGCTGGCCAGGGTGGCGCGGTGGCGGGTGGCTTCGTCCATGCGCGCCGAGTACACCTGCGCGTTGCGGCGCCCGGCGGACTTGGCCTGGTACATCGCGGTGTCGGCGTGCTTGAGCAGTTCGCTCGGCAGCAGCGCGTGCTGCGGGAACAGGGAGATGCCGACGGAGGTGGAGACCGCGACCTCGCGGCGTTCGTCCAGCCGCAGCGGCGCCTCGAAGGCGGCCAGCACGCGTGCGGCCACCGCCTCGGCCTCGCCCTGGCTGACGATGTCCTCGACCACCACGGTGAATTCGTCGCCGGCCAGGCGCGCCACCGTGTGCTGCGGCCCCACCGCCTGCTGCAGGCGTTCGGCCACCGCGCGCAGCACGCGGTCGCCGACCGCGTGGCCGAGCGAATCGTTGATGTCCTTGAAGCGGTCCAGGTCCAGGAACAGCACCGCGACCGAGCCGGCCTGGCGCCGCGCCCGCACGATCGCCCGCGCCAGGCGCTCGGACAGCAGCGCGCGATTGGGCAGGCTGGTCAGCGTGTCGTAGTTGGCCAGGTAGCGCAGTTCCTGCTCGGCGCGTTTCTGTTCGGTGATGTCTTCCAGCACCACCACCTGGAAGCTCTGGCGGCCGTCGGCGTCGACCACGGTGTTGCGGCGCAGGTGGCAGAGGATCTCCTGGCCGTCCTTGCGCCGCTTCCAGGCCTCGCCGCGCCAGTGCCGGCCGTGGTCGGCCAGCGGCGCCGCCGGCGTCTCCGGCGCGTGGTCGATCAGCGCCATCGGCTGGCCCAGCACCTCGCGCTCGCTGTAGCCGGTGATGCGGGTGAAGGCCGGGTTGACCGAGATGAAGCGGCGGTCCTCGTCGAGTACGGCGACCGCCTCGCCCATGCTGCGCAGCACCTCGGCGGCGATGCGCCGCTCCAGGTCGGCCTGGCGGTGCGAGGTGATGTCGCGCGCGGTGCCGGCGAGCCGGCGCGGTGCGCCGCCGGCGTCGTAGTCGACCACGCGGCCGCGCACCCGCGCCCAGTGCCAGACCCCATCGCCGGCCAGGTCCACCCGGTACTCGGCGGTGTAGATCGCGGTGAGGCCCTGCAGGTGTTCCTGCAGCACCTGCCGCGCCTGTTCCATGTCGTCGGGATGGATCCGCAGCGGCTCGTTCTCGCGGATCACCAGGCCGATGTCCTGGGCGTGCGGCGTGGCCTCGTCGGCGCGCATCAGCCGCAGCGTGCGCTGTTGCAGGTCGTAGTCCCAGAAGTGCTCGCCCGAGGCCCACAGCGCCAGCTTCAGGTGCTGGTCGCGCTGCTGCAGCTGCGCGTGCCGTTGCAACTGCTCGCGCAGGCGCCGGCGAGAACGCAGCGCGACCAGCGCCGCCACCCCGCCGGCGGCCAGCGCGACGAGCGCCACCAGCGGCCATGCGGCCAGCAGCGTCTGGCCGAAGAACGCGAGGCCGGTCCTTCCCGCAGCTCCTGCAGCAACGTGCTCCATTGGCATAACGGAAAGTGACTTCTGTCAAAGAACGGGTGGTGGAGTGTAGGCGCGGGCCGGAAGCCTCCACAAGCGGCGGCGCACACGCGATTGCTACACTGCGCAGTCCCGATTCCGCTGCAGGCCTCGCCAGGCCCGTGGCCAGCGCCCGAGACAGGCTCCGTTCCATGACCGAACTTCCCACTGCCGACCAGATCGCCGATGCCAGCCGGACGCTTGGCCTGGCTGCGTCGGCAGCCGAACTGCACGGCGCCCTGTGCGGCTGGCTGGCCGGCGGCGGCGCCGAGTTGCCGGCATGGCCGGCGGCCGTGCTGGCCGACGCCGGCATCGCCGCGCCACGCCCCGGCGACGCGCTGGACCGCCTGCGCGAGGCCACCACTGCGCAGCTGAACGACCGCGATTTCGGCTTCGACCTGGTGCTGGTCGATGCCGGCGCGGCGCTGCCCGAGCGTGCCGACGCGCTGTTCGACTGGTGCCGCGGCTTCCTCGGCGGCTTCGGCCTGGCCGCAGGGGCCGCGCCGCCGCTGTCCGAGGAAGGACAGGAAGCGCTGCAGGACCTGGCGCGGCTGGCCCAGGCCAGCGCCGACGATTTCGACAGCGGCGACGAGGACGAGGACGCGCTGGCCGAGATCGAGGAGTTCGTGCGCGTGGCGGTCCTGCTGCTGCACAGCGATTGCGTGCTTGGCCCGCGCCACCGGCAGCGTCTGAACTGATGAAGCGGCTCACCGGGATTTCCTCCGGCGAGTACGTGCGCCGCCGTCGGCAACTGATGGACATGGCCGGCGAGCAGGCCATCCTGGTGCTGCCGAGCGCGCCGGAGCGGGTGCGCAGCCACGACACGCACTATCCGTACCGGCAGGATTCGGACTTCTGGTACCTGTGCGGTTTTTCCGAACCGGACGCGGTGCTGGTGCTGGTGCCCGGGCGCCGCCACGGCGAGGCCCTGCTGTTCTGCCGCGAGCGCGACCCCGAGCGCGAAGCCTGGGACGGCCCGCGCGCCGGCCAGGAAGGCGCGGTCGAGCGCTACGGCATGGACGATGCCTATCCGATCGACGACCTCGACGACATCCTGCCCGGGCTGCTGGAAGGCCGCTCGCGGGTGTACTACCACTTCGGCCGCGACGTCGATTTCGACCTGAAGCTGATCGGCTGGGTCAAGCGCGTGCGCGAGCAGGTGCGGCATGGCGCGCAGCCGCCGCACGAGTTCCTGGAACTGGGCCATCTGCTGCACGAGCAGCGCCTGTTCAAGTCGCGCGACGAGATCGCGCTGATGCAGGTGGCGGCCGACCTGAGCGTGGCCGGGCACCGCGCGGCGATGCGGCTGGCGCGGCCCGGCGTACACGAATACCAACTGCAGGCCGAGATCGAGCGCGAATTCCGCGCCGGCGATGCCTGGCCGGCCTACGGCAGCATCGTCGGCAGCGGCCACAACGCCTGCGTGCTGCACTACCGCGCCAATGCCGCGCGCCTGCGCGACGGCGACCTGGTGCTGGTCGATGCCGGTGCCGAGTATCGCGGCTATGCCGCCGACATCACCCGCACGTTCCCGGCCAACGGCCGCTTCAGCGCCGAACAGCGCGCGCTGCACGACCTGGTCGGCGCCGCGCACGCCGCCGCGCTGGCGCAGGCGCGCCCGGGCGTGGCCTACGAGGCCGGGCACCTGGCCGCGGTGCAGACCCTGACCGAAGGCCTGCTGCGGCTGGGCCTGCTCAAGGGCAGCCTGGAGCAGAACCTGGCCAGCGGCGACTACCGGCGTTTCTACCGCCACAAGACCGGGCACTGGCTGGGCCTGGACGTGCACGACGTCGGCGACTACCGGCTGGCCGGCGAATCGCGCCTGCTCGAGCCGGGCATGGTGTTCACCATCGAACCCGGCCTGTACGTGTCGCCGGACGACAGGGACGTGGACCCGAAGTGGCGCGGCATCGGCATCCGTACCGAAGACGACGTGCTGATCACCGACGACGGCCACCGCGTGCTGACCGATGCCTTGGCGCGCAGCGCCGAGGAGATCGAGGCATTGATGGCTGGGAGTGGGGAATAGGGAAACCGGAATGGGAAAAGCGCTGGCCGCGCGCGCAAAGGTCAGCTAGCAGGCCTGGCGCTTCTGCTTTTGCGATTCCCCAATCCCGATTCCCCAATCCCGGCGGCGGCCATCAGGTCGCCGCAACGGACTGACGCCGCCTCTTGCGCGGGCGTGGCCGGTTGCGCACAGTGACCGGCTGAACAGGGGGGGATCATGGCGATGTGGATGCGATGCCTGCTGGCGGCAGGACTGTGCCTAGCCGGCGTGGCGCAGGCGTGCGCGCAGCAGGCGGACGCGCCTGCGCCGGCGACAACACCAGGACCACCGGCACCTGCCGCAGTGCCCACGCTGGCGTTGGACGATCTGGAGACCTTGCTGTCGCTGCATTCGGCGCCGGAGACGCGCGCGCAGATGCTGGCGCAGGTGGTCGCGCTGGCAGGAAAGGGCGATGGCGTCTCCGCCTACGTGCTAGGCGTGCTCTACCGCAATGGCGAGGCGCATCCTGCGCATCTGGTACCGCGCGACTTGGACACGGCCCGCTATTGGCTGGAGCGCTGCCTGGGCATGCCGCGCTGCCCGCTGCTGGCGTTGGCGTCGTTAGCGGAGCTGGAGTTGTCCGCCGGCAATGCCAAGCCGGCGCTGCAATGGGCGCAGGGCTGGGTGGCGCTTGACCGCGAGTTCACCGCGCGGGCGCGGGAGATCGAAGGCCGGCACGTGCGGCCCAGCCAGCGCAATCGCGATACCGCCTACCATGCCTATCTGCTGGAGCGTTGCTATGCGGCGATGCCGAGCGGCGATCGCGACGCGACCGGCCTGGTCTGGTTCAACGCGTTCCGCGTGCAGTGGGGCCGGGTGCTGGACCGGATGCTGTTCGCGCAGCTCGATGCGTTGCAGGCGCAGGACGGCGACGATGCTGGCGGGCTGACCGCGCGTGCCGAGAATCAACGGCGCAAGACCGTGCTGGACAGCCCGATGGACCTGCCGGTCACGCCGGCGTTGAGCCTGTTTCTGATGCGCGGCGATCCGCAGGGTGGACGTCCCGAGTCCGCCCTGGTGCTGGAGGCGCTGCCCTCGCCGAACGCGGCACGTGGGCTCGAAGCGCTGGCACGCGATTTCAAGACCGCGCCGTATCCGGCGGCGGCTGGACAGCGCCGCTACGATCTGATCCCGATGAGCTTCAATCGCGGCCCGTACGCGCTGACCGGCAAGTGACCGGAGCGGCGGCTCAGGCCGCCGCGAACACCGGCCGCGTCAGGTTCTCGGGCGCGTCCTCGGTGCATACCACCTCGTCCTCGATGCGGATGCCGCCGTAGGGCTTGAACTGCGCCACCCGCGCCCAGTCGACGCTGCCGCCATGGCCGGCCTGCTTGAGGTCGTCCAGCAGCATGTCGATGAAGTACAGGCCCGGCTCGATCGTCACCACCATGCCCGGTTCCAGGGTCCGGGTCATGCGCAGGTAGGGGTGGCCGTCGGGGCGTTCGATGCGGCCGCCGCGGTCGCTGGCGGCGAAGCCGGCGACGTCGTGCACCTGCAGGCCGATCGGATGGCCCAGGCCGTGGGGGAAGAACGCAGCGCTGACGCCGGTGGCCACCGCGGTCTCCGGCGACACGGTGAGCACGCCGGCGTCCTTCAGCACGCCCATCAGCGCCAGGTGCGCATCCAGGTGCAGTTGCCGGTAGTCGACGCCAGCGCGCACCTGCTGGCCCATGCGCTGCTGCGCGGCGTCCACCGCATCGATCAGTGCCTGGAACTCGCTGCCGGGGTCGGCGGCGTAGGTGCGGGTGATGTCGCTGGCGTAACCATGCGCGGAGGCGCCGGCGTCGATCAGGAAGCTGCGCAGCGGCGTCGGCGCCTGCCGCTGCAGCTCGGTGTAGTGCAGCACGGCGCCGTGTTCGTTCAATGCCACGATGTTGCCGTAGGGCAGCTCGTTCGCGTCCTGGCCCACTGCTGCGCAGTAGGCCATGTGGATCGCGAACTCGCTGCGGCCGTCGCGGAACGCGGCCTCGGCGGCGCGATGGCCGCGCACCGCCGACTGCTGCGCCTGGCGCATCAGCGCCAGCTCGTAGGGCGTCTTGTAGGCGCGGTGGTATTCCAGGTACTGCAGCACCTTCACCGGGTTGTTCGGCACGTAGGCGCCCAGTGCGCTCTGCGGCTCGCCCAGGATCGCGCTGTGCGCGGCGTCCGGCAGCAGCGCCAGCGCCTCGTCGGGGGTGCGGATCAGGTGGATGTCGCAGTGTTCCACCCACCAGCCGCTGGGCGCATCCGGCACCACATGCCAGTAGTCGCGCGGCTGGTGGAAGATCACCTGCGGGCGGCGCCCGGGCGTGTACACCAGCCAGCTGTTCGGTATCCGGGTCAGCGGCAACCAGGCCTTGAACTGCGGGTTCACCGCGAACGGATAGTCGCGATCGTCGAACACCTGGTAATGCAGGCTGCCGCTGGGGACCACCAGATGGTCGAAGCCGCCGCGCGCCAGCGCGGTGTCGGCGCGTTGGGTCAGGGTGCGCAGGTGGTCGGCATACAGGGCGCTTGGGTCGTGCTGGGGCATGGCGGTGGCTCGTTCGGCGCTGCGGAAACGTGGGCCGCAAGTGTGCCGGAAACGGTGCATGCGTGCGGACCTCGCGGATGGCGTGCGCAGGCATGCGGCGCCGACGCCGTGCCGGCGACGTGGCGGTCGTTGCCGATTCCGTCGGATCTTCCTTCAGGCCGGGCGCGCAACGGATGTCGATGGCCACCGTAGGAGCGGCTTCAGCCGCGACCAGGCGTTCCCGGGAGGGCCGGTTGCGGCTGACCTCGCAAAAGGCGACAGGAGCCGCCCCTGCGGGATGGACGGCGCTAGCCGCCGGAGGCGGCGTTGATCCACTGCCGCAGCAGGTCGCGGTGCGCGGGGGAAATGGTCAGGAAGCGGAATCCGGCCCAGGCCTGGCCCGGTGCGTGCGAGGGTTCGCTCCACAACAGGTGCGCGCCGACGTCGATCTGCACCTCGCGGTCGGCCTGCGGCATCGCGAAGCGCAACTGGTACAGCGCATCTTCGTGCAGCGGCGCCGAGGCCAGCAGCAGCATGCCGTGTTCGGACACGTTGCCGAGGCGGCCGACCACGGCGTCCTCCATCAGGTCCAGCACCGGCACCATCTCCGGAACCTGGCGGCGCGGCGAACGGCGGGCGTCGATGCTCATGCGTCCTCCATGGCATCGTCGGCCGCAGGCGCCCCGGCCAGGGTACGCAGCGCGCGGACCGCGGCCTGCCAGGCGCGATCGATCAGGCGGGCGCGGTCGTCGCTGACGATGCGGGCCTGGCCCTGCGCCATCAGCCGCGCCAGCCCGTCGAGGGTGTGTTCGGCGGCCTTCTGTCCGCGCTGGTTGACGAACAGCGCGCGATCGGTGATCGGGCTGTACCAGGACAGGCGCTGCCGCTTCAGGTCGCCCTGCTGGTTGACCACGAACTCGAACCGGGTGCCGAACGGCAGCGTGCGCAGCCGCGCATATGCGGCCTGTTCGGCCTCGGTGCGCGGTGGCAGCGACGGCCGTTCGCCATCCTCGCCCTGTTCGCCGAGGCGGGTGTGCGCTTTCAGCCGCACACTGAGTTCGGTGCGCGAGGTGGTGGCATCGGCGCCGCCGGGCGTGGACAGGCGGCGGGCGATGGCCTCGGCTTCCTGCTGGTGGTAGCCCACCTGCAGCAGCGCCTGGCACACGCGCTCGGCCAGGGCGCCATCGGAGGCGCCGTCGCTGCGGCAGGTGACCTCGACGATGCGCTCGGCCAGGCCGATGCGCTCGCGCCAGGTCTCCGAGTCCTCGCCCTGGCGCAGCAGGGTCAGGACCAGCACGTCGGACCAGGCCTGCTGCAGCAGGGTCTGCACGAAGCCGGGCGGTTGCCGGGCGCTGCACAGCGCCTCCAGGGTGGCGGTCGCGGTTTGCTTGGCCAGCTCCAGCCGTTCCTTGCCGCGCGCGGCCTCGACGTGCCGGCGTTCGGCGATCTCGGCCTTGTGCGCCAGGCTGCGCTGCTGCGCCTGGATGTCCTGGTGGGCCTGTTCGAAGACGACCTCGTCGCCTTCGTACTCCTCGACCACGCGGTCCACGGCCTGGTTGAGCTTGAGCAGCAGCTGCGGATCGCTGTCTTCTTCGCCCAGCCAGGTCGCGCCTGATTCGGCGACGGCGTTGAGCAGTTCCCGCGCCGGGTGCTGGCTGCGCGCGAAGAACGCCGGATCCTGCAGTGCGGCGCGCACCAGCGGCACCTGCAGGCGTTCCAGCAGCGCCGCGGCCGGCGCGTCGGGGCGCACTTCGCGCTCGATCTCGCCGTACAGCAGGCCGAGCAGGTCGAAGGTGTCGGCCTGCTGTGCGGCCAGGCTTGCCTGTGCGCCGTGGGTGGCGCGCAGCGCCTGCAGCAGGGCGGTCTGCACGTCGCGCAGGTGGCGGCGTCCGCGCAGCCCGCCGAGGGTGCTGTGGGCCGGCGGTTGCGCCTGCAGTTCGCCCAGGGCCTGCAGCAGGCTGGCGGTCGGGACCGCGACCGCGCCGGCGGCGCTCGCCGGCAGCGGCGGGAGCGTGGCGGCAGCGGCGGTTCCCGCTGCGGACGCCGCCGCGGCGGGCGCGGCATGCGCGCGTGCGGCCGTCAGCAAGTGGCGCAGCGTGGCCAGATCGGGGCCGCTGGCGGCCGGTTTGGCGGCGCTGGCGGCCACGCCCGCCGGCGGCGGTGCCGGCCCGACCAAACCGGCCGGCATCCCCGCGGCGGGCGCGGCCTGGCCAGCGGCGGTGGCGTGACCCCTGGTGCCGCCGCCGGCAGCGGCCGGATCGGCGCCCGCGGACATGCGCACGGTGCGCCGTGCCCCCGGATCCACGTTGGTGCTGCGTGCCACGTAAGGCAGGTAGATCAGGCCCGGCAGCACGCCGGCGTGGGTCAGCAGGACATTGGCCCGGTCCACCATCTCGCCGTAGCGCGACAGCGCCTGGCGTTCGAAGGTGCGGTACAGCGCCAGTTGCGTGTCCAGCGCCAGGTCCAGCGCTTGGCCGGCATCGCGCAGCAGCCGGCACAGCGCATGCGGCCCTACCGGCAACTGCTCGATCTCGAAGGCGGGCCGTGCTGCCAGCACGCCGAAGCGCTGGCCGAGCAATTGCAGCGGGATATTGCAGCGGGTGGCCTCGCGACGGGCGATCTCGTGCAGCACGATGTCGCGGTCGATGTCCACGTCGGCGACCAGGGTCAGCAATTGCGCGGCGGCACCGGTCCTGGCCGCGCGCGGCGCGGCGGCCGTCGCTGGCGGGTGGCGGATGCCGGCCAGCTCGGCTTCCAGGTGCGCCTGGTAGAACGGTGCGAAACGCGCACGCTGCGCGCGCACGCGCTGCGCTTCCTGGTAGATGTCCTGCTGCACCTGGCCGTTGCGGGCGCGTTCGGCCTGCTCGAACAGGGTCTGCTCCAGGTCGTCCAGGGTCGCCTGCAATGGCGCCTCCAGGGCTTGCCACAGCAGGCCGTTCAGGGCCAGCAGGAGGTCGCGCACGCGCGCCGGCAGGGCGGCGCTGGCAAGCGTCGCCGGCGGGGCCGACATGGTCGCAGACACGGACATCCTGTGATCGCCGTTGTACTTTCTGCGCGGTATGTAGCACGATCCGCCGCCGCAACCAAGGCGGGCGGCGTCGCCACGACGCGCCTTAGGGCAGAAACAGGGCGACGACGTCGTTGGTGAAACGCCGTCCCAGCTCGGTCGGTACGGCGTGGCCGGCGTCCACCCGCAGCCAGTCGCGGGCCTGTGCGGTGGCCAGGGCAGGGGCGATCGCCTGCAGCGGCAGGCCGGTGCGGGCGCTGAAGTCGCGCAGCGCGAACCCGTCGTTCAGGCGCAGCGCGTTGAGCATGTACTCGAAGGGGCGCCGCTCCGGCGCGATCCACTCGTCGCCGCCGATCGCCGCCGGCGTCCCCGCCGCGTCCAGGAACGCCTGCGGGTGCTTGTGCTTCCAGCGCCGCAGGATGCTCTGCTCGGCTCCGGAGCTGATATTGCCGTGGCCGACGGCACCGATGCCGAGATAGTCGCCGAAGGTCCAGTAGTTGAGGTTGTGCGCGCAGCGGTAGCCGGCGCGGGCGTAGGCGCTGACCTCGTACTGCGCGTAGCCGGCCTCGGCCAGCAGCGCCTGGCAACGCTCCTGCATGTCCCAGGCGTCGTCGTCCTCGGGAATGCCCTGCGGCGGCCGCGCGGCGAACACGGTGTTCGGTTCCAGGGTGAGCTGGTAGTGGCTCATGTGGGTCGGCTGCAGCGCCAGCGCCTGTGCGATGTCGCGCTCGGCCTCGGCCAGGGTCTGCTGCGGCAGCGCGTACATCAGGTCCAAATTGAGATTGGCGTAGCCGGCGTCCTGCGCCAGCTTCACCGCGCGCTCGGCCTCGGCACCGTCGTGGATGCGGCCCAGCCGCTGCAGGGCGGCATCGTCGAAGCTCTGGATGCCGAAGCTGAGGCGATTGACCCCGGCCGCCAGGTAGCGGTCGAAGCGGCCGTGCTCGGCGGTACCGGGGTTGGTCTCCAGGGTGATCTCCAGGCCCGGCGCGAAGCGCAGCCGGGCGCTGGCCGCCTGCAGGAAACGATCGATCGCCTCGGGCGGGAACAGGCTGGGCGTGCCGCCGCCGAAGAACACGCTGTTGACCACCCGGCCCCAGACCAGCGGCAGGTCCTGGTCCAGGTCGCGGATCAGCGCATCCACGTAGGCGTCGAACGGCAGCGTGCCCTTGGCCGCGTGCGAGTTGAAGTCGCAGTACGGGCATTTGCGCACGCACCACGGCAGGTGCACATAGAGCGACAGCGGCGGCGGCACCAGCGGCGGGCTGCCATCGTGCATGGACGGGTCCGCGCAGGCGGCGCCGGGCGGATGCTGGCAATGGTCGTGGGCGTGCGGCATGGCGGGCAGGAAGCGGGAAGGTAGGCGGCGAGGGGGGGCTGGGCGGCTCAGGGCCGGGCGGAGCGGCGCAACGCAGTCTGCGCGCGCCGCGGGGCCTGTCTCGGCCCGACCCCTGCGCGGCGCGCGGTCACCCGGCCGGCTGCGACGCCAGCACGTCGGCCAGGCGCTGCTTGAGCTGCTGCAGGGCGAGGGCGCGATGGCTGATGCGGTTCTTCAGCGCCAGCGGCATCTCGGCTGCGGTCTGGCCGTGTTCCGGGTCCAGGAACACCGGGTCGTAGCCATGCCCGCCCGTGCCGGCACGGGCCAGCGCGATGCGCCCACGCCAGCGGCCTTCCACCAGCAGCGGTTGCGGATCCTCGGCATGCCGCAGCAGGACCAGCACGCAATAGAAATGCGCGCCGCGCTGCGCGTCGGGGACATCGCCCAGCGCATCCAGCAGCTTGTCGATGTTGGCCTGCGCATTGCCGTGTTCGCCGGCGTAGCGCGCCGAATACAGTCCGGGCGCACCGTGCAGCGCATCCACGCAGATGCCGGAGTCGTCGGCCAGCGCCGGCAGGCCGGTGACGCGGGCGGCATGGCGCGCCTTGAGCAGCGCGTTCTCGACGAAGGTCAGGCCGGTTTCGTCGGCATCGCTGACGCCGAGTGTGGATTGCGCGATCAACTCGACCCCGATGTCGTCGAGCAGGGCGTGCAGTTCTTCGAGCTTGCCGGCGTTGCTGCTGGCCAGGACCAGTTTCATGCGGTGGGCTCCAGCAGATCCCAGGTGTTGCCGTACAGGTCGCGGAACACCGCAACCGTGGCGTAGGGTTCGTGACGCGGGGTTTCCAAGAATTCCACGCCGGCGGCCAGCATCGCCGCGTGGTCGCGCTGGAAGTCGTCGGTGTGCAGGAAGAAGCCGACGCGGCCGCCGGTCTGGTCGCCGATGCGGCTGCGTTGCGCGTCGTTGCTGGCGCGCGCCAGCAGCAGCGCCGCGCCGCGCGCATCGCCAGGCCCGACCACGACCCAGCGCTTGTGGCCCTGGTCCACGTCCTCCAGCACCTGCAAACCCAGCTTGCCGGTGTACCAGGCGATGGCCTCGTCGTAGTCGGCCACCACCAGGGTGACCAGGGCCAGGCGCCGGTTCATTGCGCCAATGCGGCGCGCTGCGCCGCCAGCAGGTCGCCGATGCCGCGCTCGGCCAGGCCGAGCAGTGCATCCAGTTCGTCGCGGCGGAAGGCGTGGCCTTCGGCGGTGCCCTGCAGCTCGATGAAGCCGCCACCGTCGTTCATCACCACGTTCATGTCGGTGTCGCAGTCGCTGTCCTCGGCGTAGTCCAGGTCCAGCACCGGCACGCCGCGGTAGACCCCGACCGAGACCGCGGCGACCGCGCCCAGTACCACCGGCTTCTTCAGGTCGCCGCGCTTCTGCAGCCAGTTCACCGCATCCACCAGGGCCACGTAGGCGCCGGTGATGGCGGCGGTGCGGGTGCCGCCGTCGGCCTGCAGCACGTCGCAGTCCAGGGTGATGGTGCGCTCGCCCAGCGCGGTGCGGTCGACGCAGGCGCGCAGCGCGCGGCCGATCAGGCGCTGGATCTCCAGTGTGCGCCCGCCCTGCTTGCCGCGCGCGGCTTCGCGATCGGAGCGCGAATGGGTGGCGCGCGGCAGCATGCCGTACTCGGCGGTCACCCAGCCTTCGCCCTTGCCGCGCAGGAAGCCCGGCACGCGGTTCTCGACGCTGGCGTTGCACAGCACGCGGGTGTCGCCGAAGCTGACCAGGACCGAGCCTTCGGCGTGACGGGTGAAGGCGCGTTCGATACGGACCGGGCGCAACTGATCGGCCGTGCGGCCGCTGGGACGGGAGAAGGACATGCAGGGGTTCCGGGAAGGGCGGGGCCGTGCGCGGCCTGTGACCGCGTCGGTGAGGCAGGAAAGGGCGCTAGGTTAACATTCGCCCCCTGTCCGCACCGGAACACCGCATGATCCGCAGCATGACCGCCTATGCCGGCACCGAGCGCATCACTCCCTGGGGGACGCTGGGGTGCGAGCTGCGCTCGGTGAACCACCGTTTCCTGGAAGTGGGCGTGCGCCTGCCGGAAGAACTGCGCGCGCTGGAGCCGCAACTGCGCGAACGCGTGGCCGCGCGGATCAGCCGCGGCAAGCTCGACCTGATGCTGCGCCTGCGCGCGCCGGACGCGGCGCAGACCCTGGCGGTGAACGAGGCCCTGGTCGAACAGCTGGGCGTGCTGGCGCAGCGGCTGGGCGCGCGCTTTGCGCAGATGCAGGTGCAGTTCGTCGACCTGCTGCAGTTGCCCGGCGTGCTGCAGGGGCAGACGGCCGATCCGGCGGCGCTGCAGGCGCAGGCGCTGGAACTGCTGGACGAGGTGCTGGCCGAGTTCGTCGCCGCGCGCGAGCGCGAGGGCGGCAAGCTGGCGGCGGCGATCGTCGAGCGGGTCGATGCGGTGGAACGCATCGCCGGCGAGGTGCGCACGCTCATTCCCGCCATTCGCGACGGTCAGCGCGCCAAGCTGGCGGCACGCCTGGCCGATCTGCCGCATCCGGTCGACCCCGGCCGCGCCGAGCAGGAGCTGGTGCTGTGGCTGCAGAAGCTCGATGTGGACGAGGAACTGGACCGCCTCGGCAGCCATATCAAGGAACTCCGCCGGGTGCTGCGCCAGCCGGAACCGGCGGGCCGGCGCCTGGACTTCCTGCTGCAGGAGTTCAACCGCGAGGCCAACACCCTGGGCTCGAAGTCGGTGGACAGCCGCACCTCCAACGCCGCGGTGGAACTGAAGGTGCTGATCGACCAGATCCGCGAGCAGGTGCAGAACCTGGAGTAACCGGCGCGGGGTCGGTCGGCGCGGGTAGGACCATCGCGCTCAGCGCAGGAAGAACTCCACCGGCACCACCACCTGCAGCGCATCGCCGGACATCTCTGCCGGCGGCGGTGGCAGCGGCTCGGCGCGCCGGACCGTGGCCAGTGCTTCGGCGTCCAGCGTGTCGTGGCCGCTGCTGCGGACCAGGCGCAGGTCGCCGGCATGGCCGCCGCGGTCCACTGCGAAACCCACGTGCGCCACGCCTTCCTGCCGGCGTCGCTGCGCCGCTCGCGGATAGCGTTTGTAGCGTTGCAGGTGGCCCAGCAGTTGCGCCTGCCAGGTGACGCGCGCCTGTGGCGCGGTCCCGGCCAGCGACTGCGGCGCGGCGTAGCGCTCCGCAGGTGGCGCGACGATGCCGGGTGGCGCGCTGGCCTGCGCGGCGGCAGATTCCTGCGGCGTGTCCTGTGACGCGTGCGGCGGCGTTGGCGGCGATTGCGCTTGCGCTTGCGCCGGCACCGGGGCGGTCGGCACGGGGGGCGGCGTTGCGCGCGCCACCTGCGTGCGCACCACGTCGCGGCGCGCGCGTTGCGGCGGGCCGGGCGCCAGGTCGGTGGGCACGGCCGGTGGCGCGACCGGAGCCGGTGCCAGGTCCAGCAGCAGCGCCGGTGCCGGCGCGGAGGGGGGCGGTACCCGCATGCGCGACGGCCAGGCCAGCAACGCGGCCAACACCAGCGCATGCGCCGTCAGCACCAGGCCCAGGCTGAGCAGCCAGCGGCGCAGCGCCGGCGGGTGCACGTTCATCGCGCCGGCGACTCCACCGCGACCAGGGCGATCTTCAGATAGCCCGCCGCGCGCAGCGCGTCCAGCGTGCCCATCAGATCGGCGTAGGCCACGCGGCGGTCGGCGCGCAGCAAGATGCGGCGGTCGCGGTCGCCGCCGCTGCGTCGGTCCAGCGCCGGCCGCAGTGCCTGCGCGGCGATCGGCTGCTCGTCCAGGCGCAGGCTCAGGTCCGCGCCCAGGGTCAGAAGAATCGGGTCGCGGGCGGGCGCGCCGGCCGCGGCACCGCTGGCAGGCAGCTCGACCGGCACCTCCACCGTCGCCAGTGGTGCGGCGATCAT
>JBEVKG010000114.1:0-29706 GCA_040509765.1 Xanthomonas sp. | reverse complement strand
GGCGATGTTGTTGATCAGTTCCATCATGTTGACGGTCTTGCCGACGCCGGCGCCGCCGAACAGGCCGACCTTGCCGCCCTTGGCGAACGGGCACATCAGGTCGATGACCTTGATGCCGGTTTCCAGCAGCTCGGTGGCCGAGGACTGGTCTTCGTAGGTCGGCGCCGCGCGGTGGATTTCCCAGTGATCGCTGGCCTGCACGTCGCCGGCTTCGTCGATCGGACGACCCAGCACGTCCATGATGCGGCCCAGCGTGCCGGCACCGACCGGCACCGAGATCGCGCGGCCGGTGTTGGTGGCGATCAGGTTGCGCTTGAGGCCGTCGGTGGAACCGAGGGCAATGGTGCGCACGATGCCGTCGCCCAGCTGCTGCTGCACTTCCAGCGTGATGGCGGTGCCTTCGACCTTCAGTGCGTCGTAAATCTTCGGCACATCGGCACGCGCGAATTCGACGTCGACGACCGCGCCGATGATCTGAACGATCTTGCCCTGACTCATTTGGATAGCTCCACTAATGTCTATGCGAATCTGGTGTCGGGAATGGGGAAAGGGGAATCGGGAATGGGAAGATCAAGCGCCGCTGCTTCGACCATTCCCGTTTCTCGATTCCCCATTCCCGGCTACACAGCGGCTGCGCCGCCGACGATTTCGGAAATTTCCTGGGTGATCGCGGCCTGACGCGCCTTGTTGTAGACCAACTGCAAGGTGCTGATCAGCTTGTTGGCATTGTCGCTGGCCGCCTTCATCGCGACCATGCGCGCCGCATGCTCGGACGCCACGTTCTCCAGCACCGCCTGGTACACCAGCGACTCGATGTAGCGCGTCATCACGTGCTCGAGCACGGTCGCGGCATCGGGTTCGTACAGGTAGTCCCAGTCGTGGTGCGCGACCTGGCTCTCGGCCGCCGGCAGCGGCAGCAACTGGTCGAAGCTGGCCTTCTGCGTCATCGTGTTGACGAAGCGGTTGTAGACCAGATACACGCGGTCCAGCTTGCCTTCGGTGAACGCATCCAGCATCACCTTGATCACGCCGATCAGCTGCTCCACGCGCGGCAGGTCGCCCAGGTGGCTGACGCTGCCGACCATGTCCACCTTGAGCCGGCGGAAGAACACCGACGCCTTCTGGCCGATGGTGACCACGTCCACGCCCGCGCCCTGGTCCTGCCACTGGCGCACTTCGCCCAGCATCTTGCGGAACAGGTTGTTGTTCAGGCCGCCGGCCAGGCCGCGATCGGAGGAGATCACGATGTAGCCGACGCGCTTGACCGACTCGCGCTGCACCAGGAACGGATGCGTGTAATCGGTGCTGGCCTGCGCCAGATGCCCGATCACCTGCTTCATCGCCTGCGCGTACGGACGCGAGGTCTTCATCCGATCCTGCGCCTTGCGGATCTTGGAGGCCGAGACCATCTCGAGCGCGCGCGTCACCTTGCGGGTGTTCTGCACGCTCTTGATCTTGGATTTGATTTCGCGTCCGCCTGCCATGCTCTCGCTCGCTTTGCTCGCTTCGTGGGAATGGGGAACGGAGAATCGGGAATGGGCAAGGCCCGGATCCCGCTCCTACGATTCCCTATTCTCGATTCCCGCTTCCCTGCAGCTGGATTACCAGCTGCCCGTGGTCTTGAACTCGCCGATGCCCTTCTTGAACGCGGCCTCGATGTCGCCGTTCCAGTCGCCGGTGTCGTTGACCTTGGCGATCAGCTCGCCCTGGGTGTTGGCGAAGTGGGCGTGCAGGCCCTCTTCGAACGCCAGCAGCTTGTTGACCGGCACGTCGTCGAGGTAGCCCTCGTTGACGGCGTAGATCGACAGCGCCTGGTTGGCGATGGACATCGGCAGGTACTGCTTCTGCTTCATCAGCTCGGTCACGCGCTGACCGCGCTCGAGCTGCTTGCGGGTGGCTTCGTCCAGGTCCGAGGCGAACTGCGCGAACGCCGCCAGCTCGCGGTACTGCGCCAGCGAGATGCGGATGCCGCCGGAGAGCTTCTTGATGATCTTGGTCTGCGCGGCGCCGCCGACGCGCGAGACCGAGATGCCGGCGTTCACCGCCGGGCGGATGCCGGCGTTGAACAGATCGGTTTCCAGGAAGATCTGGCCGTCGGTGATCGAGATCACGTTGGTCGGCACGAACGCGGACACGTCGCCGGCCTGGGTCTCGATGATCGGCAGCGCGGTCAGCGAACCGGTCTTGCCGGTGACCTTGCCCTCGGTGAACTTCTCCACGTATTCCTCGGACACGCGCGCGGCGCGCTCCAGCAGGCGGCTGTGCAGGTAGAACACGTCGCCCGGGTAGGCTTCGCGGCCCGGCGGGCGCTTCAGCAGCAGCGAGATCTGGCGGTAGGCCACGGCCTGCTTGGACAGGTCGTCGTACACGATCAGCGCGTCTTCGCCGCGGTCCATGAAGTACTCGCCCATGGTGCAGCCGGCGTAGGCGCTGATGTACTGCATCGCCGCCGATTCGGAGGCGGTCGCGGCGACCACGATGGTGTGCGCCAGCGCGCCGTTCTCTTCCAGCTTGCGCACGATGTTGGCGACGGTCGAGGCCTTCTGCCCGATCGCCACGTACACGCACTTGATGCCGGTGTTCTTCTGGTTGATCACCGCGTCGATGGCCAGCGCGGTCTTGCCGGTCTGGCGGTCGCCGATGACCAGCTCGCGCTGGCCGCGGCCGATCGGGATCATCGCGTCGACCGACTTGTAGCCGGTCTGCACCGGCTGGTCGACCGACTTGCGCCAGATCACGCCCGGCGCCACGCGCTCCACCGGCGCGGTTTCGCTGGTGCCCAGCGGGCCCTTGCCGTCGATCGGCTCGCCCAGCGCGTTGACCACGCGGCCCAGCAGTTCCTTGCCCACCGGCACTTCCAGGATGCGGCCGGTGGTCTTGGCCACGTCGCCTTCGCGCAGGTTCTCGTAGTCGCCGAGCACCACGGCGCCGACCGAGTCGCGCTCCAGGTTCAGCGCCAGGGCGTAGGTGTCGTTCGGCAGTTCGATCATTTCGCCCTGCATCACGTCGGCCAGGCCGAAGATGCGCACGATGCCGTCGGACACGCTGGTGACCGTACCTTCGTTGCGCGACTCCGCGGCCAGCTTGACCTGCTCGATGCGGTTCTTGATCAGTTCGCTGATTTCGGAGGGGTTGAGCGTGGTTGCCATCTTGGTTTCCTTCGGATCGTCCATCGCGCAAGGGCGCATGGCGACGTGTGGTTAGCTTCTTTGAGAATCGGGAATGGGGAATCGGGAATCGCGGGTGGCGTCGCCGCCGGGCCGGGTTCTCTCCTCTCTATTCGCCATTCCCGTTTCTTAGTGGGCCAGTGCGGATTGCAGACGCGACAGCTTGCCTTTCAACGAACCGTCGATGACCACGTCGCCGGCGTCGATCACCGCGCCGCCGATCAGCGAAGCGTCCACCGCCGTGGTGATCTCGACCTCGCGGCCGAAGCGCTGCTTCAGCGCCACCTTCAGCGAGGCCACCTCGGCATCGCTCAGCGCCGTCGCGGAGGTCACGTTGGCCTGTACCACGCGCTCGGCCTCGGCCCGCAGCTGGTCGTACAGCCCGGCGATCTCCGGCAGCAGCGACAGCCGCTGGCCTTCCGCCAGCAGGCTCAGGAAGCGCTGGTACTGCTCGTCGACCGCTTCGGGCGCCAGCAGCGACACCGCCTGCTCCCGCTGCAGCAGCGGGTTGTGCAGCAGCGCGGCCACGCGCGGGTCGGCCGCGACCTGGGCGGAGAACGCCAGCGCCTGCGACCAGGGCGCGAGCTTGCCGGCGTCGCTGGCCGCGGCGAACGCGGCGCGAGCGTAGGGACGCGCCAGTGTGAGGGCCTGGCTCATCTCAGATCTCCGCCGCCAGCTCGTCGAGCAGCGCCTTGTGGGCGTTGGCGTCGATTTCGCGCTTGAGCAGCTTCTCGGCGCCGCTCACCGCCAGCAGCGACACCTGACGACGCAGGTCCTCGCGCGCGCGGTTGGCCGCGGCGTCGATCTCGGCCTGGGCCAGTTCCTTCTGCCGGTTGGCTTCGACGATCGCCTCGTGCTTGGCCGCCTCGACGATCTGGTTGGCGCGCGCATGGGCCTGGTCGATGATCTCGTTGGCCTTGATGCGGGCGTCCTTCAACGCTTCGTTGACCTTTTCCTGCGCCTGCGCCAGATCCTTCTGACTGCGATCGGCCGCGGCCAGGCCTTCGGCGATCTTCTGTTGGCGCTCTTCGATGGCCCGCATCAGCGGCGGCCAGATCTTGGTCGCGACGATCCAGATCAGACCGGCGAACGCCAGCGCCTGGGCAAAGAGGGTGAGACCGATATTCATGGGGTACGCTCAGCCAATGGTGACGGGGTGGACGCGCCGCCAGCACGGCAGCGCGTCCGAACCTTCATCCGTAGCGGCGGCCGCCCGGGGCGACCGCACGCCGGTACGACGGAATCAACCGCCCTGCGGCAGACGCGCGACGAACTCGCCGATCATCGGGTTGGCGAACGCGAACAGCAGGCCGACCGCGACGCTGATGATGAACGCGGCGTCGATCAGGCCGGCGGTGATGAACATGCGGACCTGCAGCACCGGGATCAGTTCCGGCTGGCGCGCGGCCGATTCCAGGAACTTGCCGGCCATGATGGCCAGACCGAGGCCGGCGCCCAGCGCGGCCAGGCCGATCATGATGCCGACGGCGAGGACGGTGGAGCTCTGGACTTGGGCGAGGTTGGTCAGGACGGCGAAGTACATGGTTTTCTCCAGGAACAAAGTTGCTTGAGGATGGTGAATCGAACGAAGGGTTGCTTAGAACGCGTGAAACAGAAACGTCAGTGGCTGTCTTCCGCCAGGCTCAGGTACACGATGGACAGCATCATGAAAATGAATGCCTGCAGCGGGATCACCAGCAAGTGGAACATCATCCAGCCGAAGCCGAACGCGCCGCCGGCCAGCGCACCGAAGATGCCGGCACCGCCCAGCACCCAGATCAGCAGGAACACGATCTCGCCGCCGAACATGTTGCCGAACAGTCGCATCGCCAGCGACACCGGCTTGCTCAGCCATTCGACGATATTGAGGATCAGGTTGAACGGCAGCATCCACTTGCCGAACGGCGCGGTGAGGAATTCCTTGGTCATCCCGCCGATGCCCTTGGAGCGCAGCGAGAAGAAGATCATCAGGAAGAACACGCTGATCGACATGCCCAGAGTGGCATTGACGTCGGCGGTCGGCACCGGCTTCCAGTAGTGCACGCCGGCCCAGCTCAACGGGATCGCGAGGAAGTCCGCCGGGATCATCTTGATGAGGTTCATCATCAGGATCCAGAAGAACAGGGTGATCGCGATCGGGGTCACCAGCTTGCTGGTGCCGTGGTAGGTGTCCTTGGCCTGGCGGTCGACGAACTCCAGCAGGATCTCCACGAACGCCTGCCACTTGCCCGGCACGCCGGCGGTGGCCTTGCGCGTGGCCAGCCAGAAGCCGAACACCATCAGCAGGCCGGAGAGCACCGACATCACCAGGGTATCCACGTGCACCTGCCAGAACCCGCCTTCCTGCACCTGGAAGGTCAGGTTTTGCAGGTGGTGCTGGATGTAGGAGGTAGGGGTTGCTGCCTCGCCCGCCATGAGTCCTGAGCCTTTTCTTGATTCGATCAACGCCTGGCCAGAGCCAGAACCTGGAACATCAGCCCGACGGCGATACCCGCCAACAGGGCCAGAGGAGGCAACCGCCACCAGGCAAAGCCCAGCGCCAGCACCGCGAACACCAACACCCACTTCAGCACCATGGCCACGATCAACCGCGCCAACGCCGAACCTGCTGCCTGCACGCCGCCATCGAGCGCGGTGCGTGCTGCCAGCCATCCCCCTGCAACGGTCGCCAGCCCGGTCGCGGCGGCGCCCATCGCGTACTTCGGCCCCAGAAGCAGGAACATCAGGGACACCACGGCCACCGCCACCAGCGGGTAAATCGCTGCGCGCAGCATCAGCCGCCGACCCGCATCAACGGAGTTCAGCACAGAAAATCCTGCAATTGGTGGTGGATTGAGGACGACTTCGCGTCCGTCGAGCCGCGGAATTATAGCAATGGGACAATTTGCGAGACAACCGCCAGGAGTCCTGACAGCGTCCAGATATCCATCCGCCCGTAGACGATAGCACGGCCGCCGCCTGCTGCCGGTGCCGAATGCGGCGTTGCAGCACGTCTTTGCGGAGGAACTTTCTGTCCACTGCGCTGTCCGATCAGACAGGGACTGCGCCCATCCTCGTCGGCCCACAGCGCAGACCCACCGAGCCCCGGTCCTCCGGGGCTCTTTTTGTTGCGCGTTCTGAGACAGCGGTAGCGGGCCGGGCCACCATACTTTCACGAATGGTGGACGCAAATTTAAGGATAGTGGCGACACGCGGTGGCGCAGCCATCGACGCCTCATCCAAAAAATCCCAAGACGACGGAGCTTGTCCCCCATGAAACACCTGCTTGCCCTGGCGCTGCCGTGCGCGCTCGCCGCTGCTTACGCCCTGCCCGCCCACGCCGAAGACGGTGACGACCGCTTCACCCTGCGCGTGGGCGCGATGAACGTGGACAACGACAACACCCTGCGCGGCAATGCCGTGATCAACGGCAATGCCATTTCCGGCGCGCAGGACTTCAATTTCGGCGGCAAGGAATGGGAGCCGCGCGTGGATGGCGTGTTCCGCCTCAGCACCCGCCAGCGCCTGATCTTCGACTACTTCAAGTACGACAAGGACCGCCGCGAAGAGCTGGGCGAGGACGTCAGCTTCGGCGGTGTGACCGTGCCGACCGGCAGCTTCGTCAAGGGCGAACTGAAGTACCAGGTCGCCAGCCTGGTGTACGACTACTCGGTGATCGACAACCCGCAGTTCAGCATGGGCCTGCAGATCGGTGCCGAGTGGGCCAAGGTGCAGGCCAACGCCTACGCCGACCTGGGTCCGGTGTATGCCGGCACCTTCCTCGACGAGAGCGAGGACGGCGCCGCGCCGGTGGTCGGCCTGCGCTTCACCGCGCATCCGAGCGAGCACTGGCTGTTCAACATCCAGGGCCAGTACCTCAACACCAAGTGGGGCAACTTCGACAAGTACGACGGCGACCTGAGCCGCGCCAACGCCATCGTCGAGTACCGCTTCACCCGCAACTTCGGCATCTTCGCCGGCTACGACTGGTTCAAGCTGGACGTGGACCGCAAGCGCGACAACGCCAGCATCGGCTTGAAGCAGGAGTTCAAGGGCCCGGTCGCGGGTGTGACCTTCGCGTTCTGATCGACGCCCGACGCGCCGCGCGCGCGTGCGACACGCGAAAGGCCCGCCACGTGCGGGCCTTTTGCGTGTGTGCGGATGCGGTGTTGGCGACTGCGCGGACTCAGGGCGGCTTGGTCGCACCGGCGACCAGCAGATGCTGGTGCGTCGTGCAGTAGCACTCGTCGTGCCAGCCGTAGTGCGGATCGGTGCAGATCGCGTGCTGCACCGTCGCCGGCAGCGAGGCCACGTCGCTGCGCAAGTCGCGCTTGAGCGACACGAAGACCGAGCCGGGATATGGCCAGTCGGTCCGGCACGGCGACTCGGCGATGCGGTTGCCGCTGGCCAGTTCGCGCTGCAGCAGCGCCTGCAGCTCGGGACATAGGGTGCCCTGCCCCACGGCGACCTCCATGCGTCGGTTCACCCCGGCCGCGACCGCGCCGCACGTGGCGGCACGGTCGCGCGGGGCGGCATCACTTCTTCTTGGGGATGTACAGGTCGGTGATGGTGCCGTCGTAGACCTCGGCGCTCATGCCGACCGACTCGCTCAGGGTCGGATGCGCGTGGATGGTGTGGCCGATGTCCTCGGCCTCCGCGCCCATCTCGATCGCCAGGCCGATCTCGGCCAGCAGGTCGCCGGCGTGCACGCCGACGATCGCGCCGCCGATGATCCGGTGCGTCTCCTCGTCGAAGATCAGCTTGGTGAAGCCCTCGGTGCGGCCGATGCCGATGGCGCGGCCGCTGGCCGCCCACGGGAACTTGGCCACGCCGACCTTCAGCCCCTTGGCCTTGGCTTCGGTCTCGGTGACGCCGACCCAGGCGATTTCCGGGTTGGTGTAGGCCACCGACGGGATCACCCGCGCCACCCATTCCTTCTTCTCGCCGGCGGCCACTTCCGCGGCCAGCTTGCCCTCGTGGGTGGCCTTGTGCGCCAGCATCGGGTTACCGACGATGTCGCCGATGGCGAAGATGTGCGGCACGTTGGTGCGCATCTGCCGGTCGACCGGAATGAATCCGCGCTCGGTGACGTTGATGCCGGCCTTGTCGGCGCCGATCTTCTTGCCGTTGGGCGTGCGCCCCACCGCGACCAGCACGCGGTCGTAGGGGGTGGCGGCCAGCGCCGGCGTCTCGCCTGCGGTGGCGGCTTCGAAGGTCACGGTGATGCCCTTCTTGTCGGCCTTGACCTCGGCCGCCTTGGTCTTGAGATGGACCTCCACGCCCTGCTTCTTCAGGCGGTCGGCCAGCGGCTTGACCAGGTCCTTGTCGGCGCCCGGCATCAGCTGGTCCATGAACTCGACCACGGTGACCTTGCTGCCCAGCGCGCTGTACACGGTGGCCATTTCCAGGCCGATGATGCCGCCGCCGACCACCAGCAGGGTCTTGGGGATCTCCTGCAATTCCAGCGCGTCGGTGGAGTCCATCACCCGCTTGTCGTCCCACGGGAAATTCGGCAGCTTCACCGCCTGCGACCCGGCGGCGACGATGCAGTGCTCGAAGCGCAGCAACTGGGTCTTGCCGTCGGCGCCGACGATCTCCAGCTCGTTGGCCGAGACGAAGCTGGCCACGCCAGTGACGGTGCGCACCTTGCGCTGCTTGGCCATGCTGGCGAGGCCGCCGGTGAGCTTGCCGACCACCTTCTCCTTGTAGTCGCGCAGCTTGTCCAGGGTGATCTTCGGCGTACCGAAGTCCACGCCGAAATCGCCGGCATGGGCGACCTCGTCGATCACCGCGGCCGCATGCAGCAGCGCCTTGGAGGGGATGCAGCCGACGTTGAGGCAGACGCCGCCGAGGCTGGCGTAGCGTTCGATCAGCACCGTGTCCAGGCCCAGGTCGGCGGCACGGAACGCGGCGGTGTAGCCGCCGGGGCCGGCGCCGAGCACCACCATCTTGCATTCGATGTCGGCCGGCTTGCCGCTGGCCAGGGCCGGCTTCGGCGCCGGCGGCTCGGCCGGGGCGCGGTGCGACGGCGCCACCGGCGGCTTGCTGGCCGGCACCTCGGCCGGGGCCGCGGCAGGCGCGGCAGCGGCGCCGCCTTCCGCGGTCTCCAGCAGCGCGATCACCGCGCCCTCGGACAGGGTGTCGCCGAGCTTGACCTTCAGCTCCTTGATCACGCCGGCGGCCGCGGACGGCACTTCCAGCGTGGCCTTGTCCGACTCCAGCGTCACCAGGCCCTGGTCCTTCTTCACCGTGTCGCCGACGGCGACCAGCACCTCGATGACCGGAACCTCGCTGTAGTCGCCGATATCCGGGACCTTGACCTCAATGACCGCCATGCAGCTTCTCCTGTGGCCCATCGCCGCGGCGATGGGCGTTTGCAGTTCGTCGGCGCGACCGCGCAAACACGCGGCGCGCGCAAGTGGGGGAAAACCGGCACCGCGACGGACGCGGCGCCGTGACGACAGGGCTTACAGCAGCACGCGGCGCATGTCCGCCAGCACCTGGCTCAGGTAGGTGGTGAAACGCGCTGCGGCTGCGCCGTCGATGACGCGGTGGTCGTAGCTCAACGACAGCGGCAGGAGAAGCCTGGGCGCGAATTCCTTGCCGTTCCAGACCGGCTGGATCGAGGACTTGGACACGCCCAGGATCGCCACTTCCGGCGCATTGACGATCGGGGTGAACGCGGTGCCGCCGATGCCGCCGAGCGAGCTGATCGAGAAGCAGCCGCCGCTCATGTCGGCCGGGCCCAGCTTGCCGTCGCGCGCCTTCTTGGCCAGTTCGCCGCTCTCGCGCGCCAGCTCGACCACGCCCTTCTTGTCCACGTCGCGGATCACCGGCACCACCAACCCGTTCGGGGTGTCGGCGGCGAAGCCGACGTGGAAGTACTTCTTCAGGGTCAGGTTCTCGCCGCTGGCATCGAGCGAGGCGTTGAACTCGGGGAACTGCTTCAGCGCCGCGGCGCTGGCCTTGAGCAGGAAGGCGAGCATGGTCAGCTTGATGCCGGCCTTCTCGTTTTCCTTGTTCAGCGCCACGCGCAACGCTTCCAGGTCGGTGATGTCGGCCTGCTCGAACTGGGTGACGTGCGGGATCATCGCCCAGTTGCGCGCCAGGTTGGCGCCGGAGATCTTCTTGATCCGCGACAGCGGCTTGACCTCGACCTCGCCGAACTTGGCGAAGTCCACCTTCGGCCACGGCAGCAGGTTCAGGCCGTTGCCGCCTGCCGAAGGCGCGGCACCGGCGGCGGCCGGCGCGGCGCCGGACAGCGCCGCCTTGACGTAGCGCTGCACGTCGTCCTTGCTGATGCGGCCGCCCTGCTCCGAGCCGCTGACCTGGAACAGGTCCACGCCCAGCTCGCGGGCGAACACGCGCACCGCCGGGCTCGCATAGGGCACCTTCTGCGGCAGCACGCTGTCGGCGTCGAACGCCACCGGCGGGCTGCTCTGGGTGGCGGCCGGCGCGGCGGCCTTGGCCGGCGCCGTCGCCTGGACCTGGGCGATCTCGCGCTGGGCCAGCTTGTCCGGCGCGGAGGAGGCCGGCACCGGCTCGACCCCGCCGCCGGTCTCGGCGCTGGGCGTGACCGCGGCCGGCGCGCCGGCATCGCTGCCGGCCACTTCGATCAGCGCCACCACCTTGCCCTCGGACAGGCTGTCGCCGACCTTGACCTTGAGTTCCTTGACCACGCCGGCCACCGACGAGGGCACTTCCATCGTCGCCTTGTCCGACTCCAGGGTGACCAGGCCCTGGTCCTTCTTGACCGTGTCGCCGACCGCGACCAGCACCTCGATCACCGGCACGTCGTCGTAGTCGCCGATGTCCGGCACCCGCGCCTCGACCACGCCGGTGGCCGCGGCAGCGGCCGGCTTGACCGCCTTCGGCGCGGGCGCGGCGGCGGCCTGCTGGGCCGGCGCAGGCGTCGTCTTGGCGGCCGCGGGCGCGGCGGGTGCGGCACTGGCGCCCGCCTCGGCCACGTCGATCAGCGCCACCACCTTGCCCTCGGACAGGCTGTCGCCGACCTTGACCTTGATCTCCTTGACCACGCCGGCGAACGGCGACGGCACTTCCATCGTCGCCTTGTCCGATTCCAGGGTGACCAGGCTCTGATCCTTCTTCACCGTGTCGCCGACGGCCACCAGCACTTCGATTACCGGGACGTCGCTGTAGTCACCGATATCGGGGACAAGTGCTTCCTTGATTTCGGCCATGCGGGCAACTCCGGCAACTAATGAGGGGGAAACCCCTATTGTGGCGGCCCGCAGCCGCAGCGCCAACCTTTGGCAGGCAAAAAAGCCCGATCGCCTGCGCGGGGCGTTGCCGCCGGCCGACAGTACGCCGGCGCATGTTGCGCGCCCGCGGCGGCGCGCCCAGCGGCGCCGCCTTCACGGCGACCCGGCTAGGCTCGCCGCAGATTTCCGGAGGGCGGGCATGCGGATCCTGGTGCTGTTGATGGCGTTGGCGATGCCGCTGGTCGCCTGGTTCGCGCAACGCGGAGCGTTCGGCCCAACCAACGGCGCCATTTCCGACCGCTACCCGACCCTGATCGTCGCCGCCGGCTATGCGTTCGCGATATGGGGCGTGATCTTTCTGCTCGACCTGGCCTTCGGCCTGTGGCAATGCGGCGCGCGACGCCGCCGCGGCAGCGCGCTGGCGCAGGTGCGGGCGCCGGCCGCGCTGGGCTTCGCGCTGACCGCGGCATGGATGCCGGTGTTCTCCCAGCAGCACTTCCTGCTGGCGCTGGCGGTGATCTGGACCGCGCTGGCGGCGATGCTGCTGGCCGCGCTGCGGCTGTCGCGCGATCCGGCCGCCGAACCCGGCCAGACCCTGTGGGCCTGGCTGCCCCTGTCGCTGCACGCCGGCTGGCTGTCGCTGGCGGCGTTCCTGAACACCGCGCAGGTGATCGTGGCCTACCGCTGGCTCCCCACAGACAGGATGCTGCCATGGAGCCTGGTGCTGTTGGCGCTGGCGGCGGTGCTGCTGCTGGGGATGAACCGGGCGATGCGCGGCAACCTCGCCTATGCGGCGGCGGCGCTGTGGGCGCTGGCCGCGGTCTACGTCAAACAGGCCGCGAGCACGCTCGCCGGTGCGCAGACCGCGGCATGGGTGGCGCTGCTGCTGGCCGCCGTCCTCGCGCTGCAGACCCTGTGGCTGCGCCTGCGCGCGCGGCGCTGATGGCTCAGACGCCCGCCGTCGGCGCACGCAGCCACGGCTGCAGCGGCGACCACGCCTGCAGCAGCCGTGGCCAGGCGAACGCGGCATTGGCCGGGCTGCTGGACGGCAATGCCAGCAGCACCAGCGGCGGATCGCGCAGCGGCACCTGCGGCTGCACGAAGCGCGCGAACGCCTGCGCCGCCGCCGCGCCATTGCAGGCGATGGCGCGCAGCTGCGGCAACTGCGCGATGCGTTCGGGCAAGGCGTTGGGCACTTCGCTGCCGCGCACGATCGCCGCATCCAGGCTGCCGCGGCGCCGGCACTGGCCGATCACGTCCCACAGGCCGACGCCGGCCGCGTGCAGCGCCTGCATCCGCGCTTGGGCATCCAGTGCCGCATCGAAGCCGCACAGCGCCGCCATCAGCGGCCAGAACCGATTGCGCGGATGCGCGTAGTAGCGCGCCTGCTGCAACGACGCCGCACCCGGCATGGAGCCGAGCACCAGCACCCTGCAATCGTCGCGGATCTGCGCGGGCAGGCCCTGCAACAGCTGCTGCATCGTCACGTCCCGCGCATCTGGATGAACGGCCAAAAGCCTTAAAACCTCGTTATTTCAAGCCTCGTGGGCGAGTGTCTGAACGTTGCCTGGATTCGCTCGGCGAGGGTCGGCGACGATTCATCTTCTCATCGATACGGTGTGCGCGCCCACTCCCGTGGCCCCACAAGAAAAAGATGAGGAGATACCCCATGCGGTCCATTCAGATCCTGAGCCTGGCTGTCGTGTCCGCCCTTGCGTTTGCGCCCGCCGCATTCGCACAGGATGCCGATACCGCTTCCGGCAAGCACTTCTCCGTCGTCGGCAGCGCGACCCTGCTCGACACGCACTCCAAGCCGGCCGCCGGCCTCGACGTCGATGGTGGCCCGGCGCCGACCATCAGCGCCAGCTGGCTGATCAACGACAACTGGGCGGTCGAACTGTGGGGCGCTGCCGACAAGTTCAACCACCGCGTCAAGGCCGACGGCGTCGGCAAGGTCGGCACCGTTGAGCAGCAGCCGATCGCGCTGAGCGGCCAGTACCACTTCGGCCAGGCGGACAACGTGTTCCGTCCGTTCGTCGGCGTCGGCTACTACGAGTCCAACTTCAGCAACGAGAAGATCGACGCGCTCGCCGGCACCGGCCAGCACGTGAGCCTGGACACCGCCAAGGGTGCGATCGGCACCGTCGGCGTGGACATGAACATCAACTCCACCTGGTTCGCCCGTGCCGATGCGCGCTACATGCACTCGCGTCCGGAAGTGAAGGTGGCCGGCGAAGGCACCGGCGAAGACCTGAAGCTGGATCCGTGGCTGTTCAGCTTCGGCGTCGGCGCGCGCTTCTAAGCGTTTCGTCTCCAGTCGTGAAGCAAACGGGCCCGAAAGGGCCCGTTTGTTTTTGCGCGCGCGCTGCGCCCGGCATCCGGGCTCTCACGTGCGTGTCGGCAGATCAACCGCGACGGCCGCGCATCGCCCCGCGGGCAGCGGCCTCAACGCGGCGAGCGATCGAAACCGCGGTAGCGCGCGAAGCGGCGCAGGCGCTGCCGCAACAGCCAGGCGTAGGCGCAGGCGTAACCGAGCAGCAGGGCCGCGGCGGCCAGCAGGCTGGCATGGCTCATCCAGCCCTGGGTCGGCCAGGCCGCGCCATCGACCAGGCTGCGCCAGCCCTGCCACAGCCCGGCACCGATGCGCACCGCCACCAGCGCGGTCATGCCCAGCACCAGCCACAGGTTCGGCGTGTAGTGCAGCCCGTGCGGCAGCGGCTCGAAGCGCGTGCAGGCGATGCCGAGCGCGCCCAGCAGCAGACCGACACCCCAGCCCGCCACGGCGTACGTGGCCGCGCCCGCCCACCAGTGCGCGGCGATCAGGGCGAAGGCCAGCAGCACCGCGCTGGACAGCAGCGCCGACCACAGCTGCACCGCGACCAGCCAACCGCGCGCCTGGCGCCGCGCGGTGCCCATGCGGAACCGCTGCAGCAGCGACAGCGGCAGCAGCACCGCGGTCACCGCCAGCGCGATCACGATCGCCAGCGGAATGGCCAGCAGCAACGGCATGCGCGTGGGCCGATCAGAACGCCGGCAGCACCGCGCCCTGGTACTTGCGCTGGATGAAAGCCTTCACTTCCGGACTGGTCAGCGCCTTGGCCAGCTTCTGCACACGCGGATCGTCCTTGTTGTCCGCACGCGCGACGAGGAAGTTCACGTACGGCGAATCCTTGCTCTCGATCGCCAGCGCGTCGCGGGTCGGATTGAGCCCGGCGTCGAGCGCGTAGTTGGTGTTGATCAGCGCCAGGTCGACCTGGTCCAGCACCCGCGGCAGCATCGCCGAATCCAGTTCGCGGAACTTCAGCTGCTTGGGATTGGCGACGATGTCGCGCTGGGTGGACAGCGCGTTGCTCGGATCCTTGAGCTTGATGGCCCCGGCCTTGTCCAGCAGGATCAGCGCGCGGCTGTTGTTGCTGGGGTCGTTGGGGATCACCACGTCGGCGCCCTGCGGCAGCGCGTCCAGCGACTTGTAGCGGCGCGAGTAGGCGCCGAACGGCTCGATGTGCACGCCGACCACGGTGACCAGGTTGCTCTTGCGGTCGCGGTTGTAGGCCTGCAGGTAGGGCTCGGTCTGGAAGTAGTTCACGTCGATCTGCTTCTGCACCACCTGGTCGTTGGGCTGCACGTAGTCGTTGAACACGCGCACGTCCAGGATCACGCCCTGCTGCTCCAGCATCGGCTTGACCACCTCCAGGATCTCGGCGTGCGGCACCGCGGTGGCGGCGACGCTGAGGTGGTCGCTGGCGCCGCCGGCATCGGGCTTGCCGCAGCCGGCGAGGACGAGCACGGCGCTGGCGAGCAGGAGGCGGAACGGGAATCGGGTCATGGCAGGTATCCGGGAAACGTGGGGAAGGAGAAGGGCAGCGGCCGGCGCTGTCGGCACGCTAGCAGACCCGGCCTCGCTCTGCGGCGAAAGGCCTGGGATCGCGTCTTGTTGCAGGAGCGACGCTCGCCCCTTTCGGGGATCGGCCGCGGCCGCTTCGTCGAGAACGCCCGGTCGCGGCCGATCCCGCAAAGGGGACAGGAGCCGCTCCTGCGACGAGGCCTCAACGCCGGCTGTAGTGCGCGACCAGGCGGTCGCCGAGCATCTGCAGCGCCTGCACCAGCAACAGCAGGATCACCACCGTCACCAGGGCGACATCGGCATGCGAGCGCTGGTAGCCGTCGCGGTAGGCCAGGTCGCCGAGGCCGCCGGAGCCGATCGCGCCGCCCATCGCGGTGAAGCCGATCAGCGCGATGGTGGTCACCGTGGCACCGGCGATCAGGCCCGGCCGTGCCTCCGGCAGCAACACCCGTGTCACCAGTTGCCAGGTGGTCGCGCCCATCGCCAGGCTGGCCTCGACCACGCCGCGGTCGACTTCGCGCAGTGCGGTCTCCACCAGCCGCGCGTAGAACGGGGCCGCCCCCACCACCAGCGGCAGGATCGCGCCGCGCACGCCCAGCGAGGTGCCCATCGCCCACAGCGTCAGCGGGATCATCGCGATCATCAGGATGATGAAGGGCACCGAGCGCAGCACGTTGATGACCAGCGCCAGGCTGCCGTACAGCAGCGGCTTCTGGTGGGTCTGGCGCGGGCCGGTGAGGAACAGCAGCACGCCCAGCGGCAGGCCGATCAGCAGGGTCAGCGGCAGCGAACCGCCGAGCATCAGCAGGGTGTCGACGGTAGCGCGGCCGATCTCGCTCCACTTGCCGGCATCGAGATTGCGGAAGAAGCCGGCGGCGGCGGTGGCGAACGGATTCATCGGCGCAGTTCCTGCACATGCACGCCGGCGGCGACGAAGGCGGCCTGCGCCGCATCCATGTCGCCACCGACCAGGGCCACGGTCAGTTGGCCGTAGGGGGTGTCCTTGATCCGGTCGATGCGCCCGGACAGGATGTTGTAGTCCACCGCGGTGGCGCGGGCGATGCGCCCGAGCAGCGGCGCGTAGGTGTCGGCGCCCAGGAAGGTCAGGCGCAGGATGCGCCCGTCCACCGCGGTGAGGTCGCGGTGCAGTTCGCCCTCGTCGACGTGCTCGGCCTCGGAGACGAAGCGCCTGGTGGTCGGATGCTGCGGATGCAGGAACACCTCGGTGACCGGCCCGCTCTCGACCAGGCGCCCGGCATCGAGCACCGCCACGCGGTCGCAGACGCGGCGGATCACTTCCATCTCGTGGGTGATCAGCACGATGGTCAGGCCCAGCTCGCGGTTGATCTGCGCCAGCAGCGCCAGCACCGAGGCGGTGGTCTGCGGGTCCAGCGCGCTGGTGGCCTCGTCGCACAGCAGGATGCGGGGCCGCGTGGCCAGGGCGCGGGCGATGCCGACGCGCTGCTTCTGCCCACCCGACAGCTGCGCCGGGTACTTGCCGGCATGCGCGGCCAGCCCGACCCGCTCCAGCAGCTCGGCGACGCGCGCGTCGATCTCCGCGCGCGGGGTGCCGGCCAGCTCCAGCGGGAACGCGACGTTGCCGGCGACCGTGCGCGAGGACAGCAGGTTGAAGTGCTGGAAGATCATGCCCACGCGCTGGCGCAGCGTGCGCAGCCCGGCGCGATCCAGCGCGGTGACGTCCTCGCCGTCGATGGTCAGGCGCCCGCCGCTGGGCTCCTCGAGCCGGTTGATCAGCCGGATCAGGGTCGACTTGCCGGCGCCGGAATGGCCGATGATGCCGAACACCTCGCCGGCCTCGATGCGCAGGTCGAGCGGATGCAGCGCCACGACCGGCTGGCCGGCGACGGAATAGGACTTGTGCAGGCGCTCGAACTGGATCAACGCGCGGGACCGGCAGCGACAGGGGGCGCAAAGCCTAGCAGGCCAAGATGGCGTGCGTTATTCCATTCGATTCTAACGTAGGCGCGCAGCGCAGAGCCTGGGGCGTGTCGCCCATCCCCGGGTATGCCGGGTTGGGCCGCGCTGGCGCGCCCCCATGGCCACGCCATCGCTTGGGCGTGGACCGACGCTCACTTCCTCGCTCTTCCTTGCCCACGGCGCGCGCCAGCGCGGCGCGGCATGCTCGGGACTGGGCGACACGCCCTACGGCCGCGCCTGCGGCGGCGGATGCGCCACCGCGCGGATCCGCTCGCGATGCAGCAGGTACAGGCCGCTGGCGACGATGATCGCCCCGCCCACCCAGGTCCAGGCGTCGGGCAACTTGCGCCACAGCAGCCAGTCCCACGGGATCACCCACAGCAGGCCGCTGTACTCCAGCGGCGCGACCAGCGAGGCGTCGCCGCGGCGGAACGCCTGGGTCAGCGCCATCTGGCCCAGCGCTCCGGCCAGGCCCATGCCGGCGATCCAGCCGGCATCGGCCGGGCGCAGCGGGGTCCAGTCCGGCAACGCCAGCGCACCGGCCCCCAGCGCCATGATCAGCAGGAACCACACCACCAGCGACTGCGGCGTGTCGGTGCGCGCCAACAGGCTGACCAGTACCGAGGCGACCGCATAGGCGGTGGCCGCCAGCAGCACCATCAGCCCGGGCAGCGAGACGAACCCGTCCATGCCGGGGCGCAGCACCACCAGCACCCCGACCAGGCCGACGCCGATCGCCGCCCAGCGCCGCGGCCCCACATATTCGCCGAGCAGCGGCACCGACAGCGCCGCCACCAGCAGCGGCGCGACGAAGTAGATGGTGTAGGCCGTGGACAGCGGCAGGCTGCGCAAGGCCCAGGCGAAGCAGCCGATCATGGCGATGCCGAGCACGCCGCGCAGCAGGTGCAACCCCCAGCGCACCGGCCAGATCGCGCGCGGCCCGGCGCTGGCCAGCACCCACACCAGCACGAACGGCAGCGAGGCGCCGCCGCGCAGCGCCGCGACCTGCAGCGCCGGATAGTGCGCGCTGAGCTGCTTCATCGACGCATCCATCAGCGAGAAGAACGCGACCGCGGCGATCATCCACGCAGCGGCGGCGGCATTGGAACGGGTGGTAGGCATCGACGCATTATCGCTGGGATCGACGATGGGTGTGCTGCCGCAGGACATCGCGTCGGGACTGAATTCCCTCCCACATGGCGCCAGCGGACGCATCGGCCGATGCCGCTTCCTGTGGGACCGGCTTCAGCGCCCCCCGCATCATCCGCGAGCGCACGCGCAGGAGCGGCTTCAGCCGCGACCAGGCCTTCCCAGGAAAGCCGTCGCGGCTGAAGCCGCGCCTACAGATCAGGCCATGCGTGACGAAAGCGGGTGATGCGAGGTGTCCTTGCGTGGCGGCGAGCCGCACCGGCCGACGCGCGGCATCGTGGAAACGCGTCGGAACCGACGTGCTTCCCACCCGGCATGCGCCGGCGCAGCCAAGCTGCCTGCGCCACCTTGCGCCGCCGCCTGCACGCACGTCCGTCCCCACATGCCGCCCGCACGTTCTACGATAGGCATCTTTGCCGAGGACCCGCCAATGCCTTCCTTCGATATCGTTTCCGAAGTCGACAAGCACGAACTGACCAATGCCGTCGACCAGGCCAACCGCGAGCTGTCGACGCGCTTCGACTTCAAGGGCGTGGACGCCAAGTTCGAACTGGACGACCAGGTCATCACGCAGTCGGCGCCCAGCGATTTTCAGGTCAAGCAGATGACCGACATCCTGCGTGCGCGCCTGCTGGCACGCGGCATCGACGTGCGCTGCCTGGAGTTCGGCGACGTGGAGACCAATCTCGCCGGTGCGCGACAGAAGATCACCGTCAAGCAGGGCATCGAGCAGAAACTGGGCAAGAAGATCGTCGCCACGCTCAAGGAGGCCAAGCTCAAGGTGGAAGCGCAGATCAACGGCGACAAGCTGCGGGTCAGCGGCAAGAAGCGCGACGACCTGCAGGACGCGATCGCACTGTTGAAGAAGAGCGATTTCGAGCTACCGCTGCAGTTCGACAACTTCCGCGACTGAGACCAGTCGGGCAGACGCCTCACGCGCCATCGCCATGCCGGCGTGACCGCGTGCGGGCGCCACCGCGCGATAGCGGCTCGTGTCGTGCTCGACCGCACGATGTCTGCACCGGTGGGTGATGCCGGGATGCCCGCGGCTGCGGATCGCGCCACCTGCGAGGGCGGCGCGGCGGGCGGCCGGCACGCCATGCCGCGACCCGCAGGCGCCATCCGGCCCATGCAGGCGCGGGCGTCCCGGCATGGCGACCGGGACACGTCCGGGCCGTTGCGACGCATGCGAACGCGCCGTGCGGCGCGCCGGAACGAGACGGCACCACGCAGCCGCATTGGCGCCTTCGCACCGCGCGCACGCGCAATGCCGCGCGCCGCAGCTCCCCCGCTAGCCGCTCGTGGCGACGCCGGCGACCAGCATGCGCCGCGCCTGCGCCACTTCCGCGTCGAGGTCGTGCTCCCAGATCCAGTCGAAGCGCTGCGCCAGCGTCTGCGCCAGCCGCGTATCGTCGGCACCGGCCTGCGGATCGCGCAGCTCGTACAGCGCGCCGGCCTCGCGCGAGGTGCGCTGCACGCGGCAGGCGCGCGGCAGGCGCAGGCGCTCGTAGACCTGCAGCAATGCCGGCAGGTCGCCGCGGCCCAGGCCGGGCGTGGCCAGCAGTTGCGCCAGCAGATAGGCGTCCTCCAGCCCCTGCCCGGCGCCGGCGCCCTGGTGCGGCAGCATGGCGTGCGCGGCGTCGCCGATCAGCGCCAGTCGCCCATGCACGTAGCCGGGCAACTCGGCCAGATCGTGCAGCGCCCAGTGCGTGGGCGTGTCGATACATTCCAGCAGCGTGCGCGCCGCCTCGCCCCAGTGCGCGAATGCCTCCAGCATCTCGCGGCGACTGGCCTCGCGCACCCAGGCCTGGCCGGCACGCCATTGCGGCGCCGGCTCCCTGCGATCGGAGACGAAGGCGACCACGTTGATCAGCCGGCCCTGCTTCACCGGAAAGGTGAGGATGTGCGCGTCCAGGCCCAGCAACATCTGCGGCACGTCGACCAGGTGCGCATCCACGCCGCGCGCGGCGAAGGCGGCGCGCAGCCGCGCGGCGTCGATCAGGCCGCGATAGGCGCAGGTGCCGGTGAAGCGCGGCTGCGCCGGCGCATGACCGAGCGCGCGCAGCACCTCGCCACGCAAGGCCGACTTGATGCCGTCGGCGGCGATCAGCACATCGCCCTGGTACTGGCTGCCGTCGGCGAAGCGCACCCGCGCCGCGTCGGCATCCTGCTCCACGGCCACCGCGCGCTTGCCGAACTTGGCCAGCCCGAACGGCAGGCGCGTGGCCAACGCATCGAGGAAATCGGCGCGGTGCACCGACGACTGGCCGACGCCGGGCGCCAGGGTCTGCCCCAGCAGCCGCGCGTCCTCGCCACGGCGCCATTCGAACCACACGTCCTGCCAGGGCGCGGGGGTGCGATCGGCGAGTTCGGCATAGGGCTCGCCCATGCCCAGCCCGGCCAGCGCGCGCACCGCGTTGGGGCCGAACGAGACGCCGGCACCGATCTCGCCGAAGGCCGGTGCCGATTCGAACAGTTGCACGTCGAGATGGCGGTGGCGACACAGGCCCAGGGTCAGGCCGACGCCGGCGATGCCGCCGCCGACGATGCCGATGCGCAGGGGGGATGCAGGATTCATCTGGAGTCTCCGGTGGGGAACGTCAGTCGCGGCCGGCCAGCAGGATCTTCTCGGCCAGCCGCGCGGGCGCGCTGAAACACACTTCGTGGCTGCCCGGCAGGCTGACCAGGCGGTAGGCGCCCAGGCGCGCACTCAGCCGCGGATGCCAGCCGTACTCGCCCGGCGGCAGGGCCACGTCGTCGGTGGCGTAGAGCCAGCTGCGCGGGATCTGCAGGTCGTGGAAGCGCTTGAGCGGCACCGCGTCGAAATGGCTGCGCGCCGGGGTCGGACTCAGCTGCGCGTAGGCCTGCTGCGCCTGCGCCAGGTCGGCATCGCCGATGAAGCCGTCGCGCCAGATCGGGAACGGCAGCATGATGCCGCCGTCGGCGTCGACCGCGTTCTTCCACAGCGCCTGGTAGTGCGGCGGCAGCAGGTCGAACAGCGCCTCGCCGTCGCGCAGCACGAAGGCGTTGTGGAACACCAGCCGCTTGCAGCGCTGCGGTTCTTCCTCGGCCAGGCGCTGCACGATGCTGCCGCCCCAGCTGTGGCCGAGCACGACCAGCTCGCGCAGGTCGTGGTGGCGCACGTAGTCCACCACCGAGGCCACGCAGTCGGCGTGCGAGACGCGCTTGTCGGCGCCCGGGCCATGCCCGGCGATGGTCGGTGCATGCACCTGCACGCCGTGCGCGCGCAGATGGGCGGCGACGCCGTCCCAGGCGTGGCCGTCGTGCCAGGAACCGTGCAGCAACAGATAGGTTTGCATGGGGTCGTCTCCGTGTGGCTCAGCGGAAGGTCCAGCCGAAGCCGAGATTGAAATACGTGAGATCGCGGGTCCCGGCCTGCACGCCGCCGCTGGCGACCGCGCCGCCCGGGGCGTGGGTGACGCTGCCGGTCAGCGACAGCTGCGGCGACAGCCGCCAGGTCGCGCCCAGCGCGTAGTGGCGGTACTGCGCCAGCGGTGCCAGCACCGCCAGTTGCGCCTGACTGTCGGGGATCAGGCGGCTGGCGTGCGAGTAGCCCGCGCGCAGCGACCAGGCATCGTCGATGCGGTACTCGGCGCCGAGCCGGAAGATGCGCTGGCTGCGCCAGCCGAAGCCGGGGCCGTCCGCATCGCCGAGCGCACCGCCCTGGTCGAAGCGGTTGCCGTAGGCGCGTTCGCCGGACCAGTCGATCCACAGCCAGTCGGCGGCCAGGGTCAGCGCCGCAGTGGGCTGCCAGGCCAGGCCGGCGCCGGCCTGCTGCGGCAGATCCAGGCGGCCTTCCGGCAGCAGTCCGCGGTAGCGCTGCAGGCGGCCGAAGCGGATGCGGCTGGACCAGGTGAGGCCGGCATGCAGACCCGGCGCCAGCTGGCCGTACCAGCCAAGCGCGACGCCATAGCCGTACGCGGCGTCGGCGCCGGCCGACTGGAAGCCGATGCCTTCCAGGCCGGCGATGTGCAGGCGCTGGTAGGCCAGCCGCGGCGAGAAGCCCAGGTACTGGTGCTCGCCCACGCGCCAGGCCAGGGTCGGCGCCAGCACCACCTGCTGCAGCTTGGACAGGGTGTCGTGCGTGCCGTAGACCGGCGTGCCGTAGTCCAGCGCCACGCCATGGCCGAACACCGACACGCCCAGGCTCAGGTCGTCGTTGAGCTGGCGGTTGTAGCCGGCGGTCGGCACCGGGATCAGGGCATCGTCCTGGTAGCGGGCAGTGCCGACCTGGCTGCGCACCGGCGCCGAGATCAGGGTGAGGTCGGCATCGAACCGGTCGCCGACCGCGCCCATGCCGGCCGGGTTGTTGGCCGAGGCCGCCGCATCCAGCGGCAACGCGATCGAGGTGCCGGCCAGACCCTGGGTCTGCGCGCCGTAGCCGGGCAAGGCCACGCCGTTGTTGGCGGCTGCGCCGCCGGAGACCGCCGCCATGGTCCACAGCAACGTGGTCCAGCGCGGCGTACGGTGCCGTTGCGCCCTGCGGCGCGATGGATGTGGGAACTGCTGCATGATCGGGCCCTCCCTCCGAGCCGATGCGTGGATGCGGCCGCCGGCCGGCGGCGCGCAGGAGTCCGTACCGCCACCGGAGATGGCGGCGGCAGCGGGTGCCAGGAACTGAAGACGGCGTTGCTTGCTGCGCCGCGGCCGCACGCTGGCCGCGGGGCGGGTCGGCTACGCGGCCGCGCGGCGACGCGCCGGATTGGCCTGGTTGTCGACGCCGTCGACCAGCGGAGTCAGGTGGAAATCGAAGGCGATCTCGGCGAACGGGCCATCCACGCCGTTGGCGGCGATGCTGGCCGGGTCGCGGTGCTCGACGATCGCCGGCACCAGCCCGTCGCGGGTGGCGTAGGCGAAGTCGTCGTCGACCAACGGGTCGCCGGCGATGTTGATCTGCGTGGTCAGCTTGCGGTGGCCGTCGGCACCGATGAAAAAGTGGATGTGCGCCGGACGCTGGCCATGCCGGCCGAGCGCGAACAGCAGGCGCTCGGTCGGGCTGCCCGGCGGCACGCCGTAGCCCTTCGGCACGATGCTGCGGAAGCGGTACTGACCGTTGCCGTCGGCGATGATGGTGCGGCGCATGTTGAACGGCGCCTGCTTGCCGGTGGGATCGAAGTGCGAATAGAAGCCGCGCGTGTCGCAGTGCCAGACCTCGACGCTGGCGCCGGGCAGCGGGCGGCCGTCGGCGCCGTACACGGTGCCGTGCATGACCAGGGTGTGGCCGTTCTCGTCGCTGCCGTCGTCGAGCCGGGCGAAACCTTGCGCCACCGGCGCGCCGGCCACGTACAGCGGCCCTTCGATGGTGCGCGGGGTGGGGTTGTCGATGCCCAGTTCGGCGTCGATGGCGTCCAGGCGCAGGTCCAGGAAGTGATCCAGGCCCAGCCCGGGCGAGATCAGCCCGGCCTGCCCGGCCGCACCCAGGTCGTTGAGCCAGGCGATCGCCGCCCAGTACTCGTCGGGGGTGATCTCCAGATCGTCGATGCTGCGGAACAGATCCGAGAGCACGCGGTGCACGATCTGCTTCACCCGCGGCGTGCCGCCGGGCATGTCCATCCCGCTGACCTGGCGCAGGAACGCCTGCACATCGGGGGTGGCGAAGATCTTGACGCTCATGGTGATGCCCTTCCTTTCTCGTGGTGGCGATGGCGGCCGAGACACGTCCCCTCCCGAGGGAGCGTCCGCAGCGGAACTAGCGATCGTCCTCGTGCAGCGACGAGGGGTGGCGGCACAGCGGGGTGACCGCGATGCGCATGTACGGGAACAGCGGCAGCGACAGCAGCAGCGCGTGCAGTTCGGCGTTGTCGGCCACGTCGAAGATGCTGACGTTGGCGTACTGCCCGACCACCCGCCAGATATGCCGCCAGCGGCCGTCGCGCTGCAGTTGCTGGAAGCGCGCCTTCTCCTCGCCCTTGAGCTGCTCGGCGCGCTCCGGCGGCATGTCGGCGGGAAGATGTACGTCCATGGTCACGTGGAACAGCATGGTCAGTCCTCGCTGGTCGTGGTCATCGCCACCACACGGCGGTCGCGGTCGCGGCGGAAGGCCTGCACCTGCGCCTCGTCCAGCGCGATGCCCAGGCCGGGGCCGGCCGGCAGCTGCAGGTGGAAGTCGGCGTAGCGCAGCGGTTCGGTCAGCAGTTGCTCGGTGAGCAGCAGCGGCCCGAACAGTTCGGTGCCCCACTGCAGGTGCGGGAAGGTGGCGAACACCTGCGCCGAGGCGATGGTGCCAATCGGCCCCTCCAGCATGGTGCCGCCGTACAGGCCGATGCCGGCCGCCTCGGCGATGGCGGCGACCTTCTGCGCGGCGATCGGCCCGCCGGACGGCTCGATCTTCACCGCGAACACGTCGGCTGCCGGCGCCCGCGCGGCCAGGAACGCGCTCTCCGGCCCGGCCAGGATCTCGTCGGCCATCAACGCCAGCGGGAAACGCTGCATCAGCCGCTGCATCGCCTCGCGCGAGGCCACCGGCTGCTCGACCAGTTCGCAGCCGGCATCGGCCAGCGCCGGCAGCGCGCGCACCGCCTCGACCTCGCTCCAGGCCATGTTGACGTCGACCCGCACCTCCGCGCGCGCCCCCAGCGCCCGCTTGATCGCGGCCACGTGGGCGATGTCCTCGGCCGGCGGCCGCGCGCCGATCTTCAGCTTGAACACCTGGTGCCGGCGCAGGTCCAGCATCTGCTCGGCCTCGGCGATGTCGCGCGCGGTGTCGCCCGACGCCAGGGTCCAGGCCACCGGCAGGCGCTCGCGCAGGCGCCCGCCGAGCAACTCGGACAACGGCAGCCCGACGCGCTTGCCCTGCGCGTCCAGCAGCGCGGTCTCCACCGCGCACCTGGCGAAATGATTGCCCTTGACCTGCCTGCCGATGCGCTGCATCAGCGCCTGTACGCCGGTGGCGTCGGCGCCGGCCAGCAGCGGCGCCAGGTAGCGATCGATCGCCAGCTTCATGCCTTCCGGGCTCTCCGCGCCGTAGGCCAGGCCACCGATGGTGGTGCCTTCGCCCAGCCCGACCACGCCATCGGAGCAGTGCAGGCGCACCAGCATCAGGGTCTGCCCCTGCATGGTCGCCACCGACAGGCGATGCGGGCGGATGGTCGGCAGGTCGAGCAGCAGGGTCTCGACGCGCTCGATGGTGGGGGCGGTGCGGCGGGTGGAGGTCGGCAACGGGTCCATGCGGGCCACACTGCGCCGGCCGCGCCGCCGCGTCCAAGACTCTGTCGGTCTTGCTCCATACCTTTTTGGTATTTTTCCCGGGCAAGCCGCTTGATCCCTCGATTTATTGCGGCGCAACATACCTCGAACGAGCATGGACTCCGATGGACCTGCGCCAACTCCGCTACTTCGTCGCCGTCGCCCGCGAGCGCAACTTCACCCGCGCCGCCGAGCTGCTGCACATCGCGCAGCCGCCGCTGAGCCGGCAGATCCAGCACCTGGAAGAGCAACTGGGCACGCGCCTGATCGTGCGCAGCAGCCGTCCGCTGCGGCTGACCGACGCCGGCAAGCTGTTCTACGAGGAAGCGCTGCAGGTGCTGGGCCGGGTCGAACAGATGCAGGACGCCGCGCGCCGGATCGGCCGCAGCGAGCAACGGGTGTTCGCGATCGGCTTCGTCGCCTCCGCGCTCTACGGCGGCCTGCCGATGCTGGTGCGGCGCCTGCGCCAGCAGCGCCCGGAACTGGACATCCGCCTGCTGGAACTGATGTCCGGCGAGCAGATCGAGGCGCTGAAGACCGGCCGCATCGATCTGGGCATCGGCCGTATCCGCCACGACGACGACGCGGTGGAGCGGTTCGTGCTGCGCGAGGAACGCCTGGTGGTCGCACTGCCGATGGAGCATCCACTGGCCGCGGCCGACGCGCCGCTGGCGCCGGACGCGCTGACCGCGCAGCGCCTGATCGTCTACCCCAGCCAGCCGCGGCCGAGCTTCGCCGACCAGGTGCTGTCGCTGCTGCGCGACCGCGGCATCCGCCCGGTGGCGGTGCAGGAGGTGCGCGAACTGCAGACCGCGCTGGGCCTGGTCGCCGCGGAGATGGGCGTGTGCGTCATTCCCGCGTCGGTGCGGGTGCTGCGCCGCGACCTGCACTACCGCCTGCTCGACGACGCGCACGCCTCCTCGCCGATCATCCTCAGCCACCGCCGCAACGACAGCTCCGAGCTGCTGCCGCTGATCAAGCGCCTGATCCGCGAGATGTACGCGGAAACGCCGGCGTGGCTGGACACCGCCTACAATCGCCTGCATCTCCCCTAGGCCACTGCTGCGACCGATGCACGACGAGACTCCTGGCGACGCGCCCGACTACCTGGGCGACACCCGCCGCTGGCTGGAACGCGCGGTGATCGGCCTGAACCTGTGCCCCTTCGCCAAGGCGGTGCACGTCAAGCAGCAGATCCGCTACGTGCTCAGCGATGCCAGCACGCCCGAGGCGCTGCTCGAACAACTGGCCGAGGAACTGGTGCTGCTGCGCGACACCCCGGCCGAGCAGATCGACACCACGCTGATCGTGCACCCGGACGTGCTGCAGGACTTCCTCGACTACAACGACTTCCTGGACAACGCCGACGCCGCGGTCGAGGCGCTGGACCTGCAGGGCATCCTGCAGGTGGCCAGCTTCCATCCGCAGTACCAGTTCGCCGGCACCGCGCCGGAGGACATCGGCAACTACACCAACCGCGCGCCCTACCCCACCCTGCACCTGCTGCGCGAGGACAGCGTGGAGCGCGCGGTGGCCGCGTTCCCGGACGCGGACGTGATCGTGGAGCGCAATCTGCAGACCCTGGAGACGCTGGGCCTGGATGGCTGGACACGGACGGTTGAAGGCCGGGATTAGGGATTCGGGATTGGCAAAGGCGCGATGCTCCACGCACCGCGGCGAATCCCGCTTTTACGAATTCCCAATCCCGAATCCCGAATCCCCGCCCTCGAACAACTGCACGACGTCCGCCGCCTCCAGCACCCGCCACTGGCCGGACGGCAGATCGCCCAGGCCGAAGCCGCCGATGCGGCTGCGGTGCAAAGCGGCGACGTGGTTGCCGACGGCGGCGAACATGCGTCGCACCTGGTGGTAGCGGCCTTCGTGCAGGGCGACACGCACCTGCCGCGGCCCCAGCATCTCCAGCGCCACCGGCAGCAGCGGCGTGGTCTCGCCGTCGAGCATCAGCGTGCCGCTGGCGAACTGCGCCGCTTCGTCGCCGCGCAGGTCCTCGGCCAGGGTGGCCTCGTAGACCTTGGCCAGGCGCGCCTTCGGCGAGACGATGCGATGCAGCAGCGCGCCGTCGTCGGTCATCAGCAGCAGGCCGCTGGTGTCGCGGTCCAGCCGCCCGACCGTGGACAGCAACGGCGAGCGCAGGCGGAAGCGCGGCGGCAGCAGGTCGTAGACGATGCGCCCCGGATCCTTGGTCGAGCAGGTGTAGCCGACCGGTTTGTGCAGCGCCAGGATCAGCCCGGGCGGCGGATCCAGCGGCGCGCCGTCGACCCGGATCGCCGCGTGCGGGACCTGGTCGTCGGCGTACAGCACCTCGCCGTCGGCATCGGTGACGCGGCCTTCGCGGAACAGCAGCGCCACCTGTTTGCGGCTGCCGTAGCCCAGGTTGGCCAGGTGCTTGACCAGTTTCATCGGCGCGCTCCGCCGCGGCTGCGCACCGCGTGGATCAGCTTGAAGCCGTCGCGGGTGGCGAGCACCTCGGTCGCGCCGAAGCTGGCATCGAGCACCGCCTCGTACGGCAGATGGCGGTTGGCGACCAGGAACAGCCGCCCGCCGGGCGCCAGCGCCTGCGCCGCCACCGCGATGAAGCGGCGGCCGATGTCCGGCCGTTCCATCCGTCCCGGCGCATGGAACGGCGGATTGCTGACGATGACGTCGTACTGCCCCGGCAGTCCGGTGGTCACGTCGTGCCAATGGAAGCCCAGCGTCGCCGCGGCCGGCGCCTGCGCCAGGTTGGCGCGCGCCAGCGCCAGCGCGCGCGCGTCGGCCTCGAACAGGTCCAGCGCGGTCAGCTGCGGGCAACGTGCCAGCAATTCCGCCGACAGGTAGCCGTAGCCGGCACCGAGATCGGCGGCGCGGCCGCGCAGGTCGGCGGGCAGGTGCTCGGCCAGCAGCGCCGAGGCCGGGTCGATGCGGTCCCAGGCGAACACGCCGGGGCGGCTGCGGAAGCGTCCATCCAGGATCGGCCGCACCGCATCCAGCCTCGCCCAGCGCTGCTGCAGCGCGGCGTCGTGGCCGCCCTGCAGCGGCGCGGTCCAGTACACCCGGCAGTGGTGCTTGGTCAGCTTGCCGCCGAGGCCGGCCAGTTGCTGCAGGTCGTCCTCGCCGGAACGCGCGCCCTCGTTGTTGGCCTGGCAGGCCACCACCACGCCGCCCGGCGCGGCCAGCGCCACGGCGCGCGCCAGCAGCGCCCGCGCCTCCTCGCGCTGGCGCGGCGGCAGCACCAGCACCAGCGCGTAGCCGCCGGCATCGGCGTCGCCGTCCTGCTCGGCGCGCACCGTCCAGCCGCCCTGCTGCAGCGCGCTGGCGAACGGCCGGTAGTCCTGCTCGCAGACCAGTTGCGCCGACTGCGCGTGCTGGCGCAGCGCCCAGCCGTCGCGGGCGCGCAGGGACAGCACCTTGCCGGCGGGCCAGCGCAGCATGCCCTGGGCGAACGGCAGGAACAGGGTGTCGAGGGGGGCGTCTTGCGCAGCCGGCATCGGGTGTGGTCATCGGAACGGGGACGCGCATTCTACCGGCAGCGCGCAGCGACCCCGGTTTTGCGCGAATCCAACGCATCATTGATGTTCCGGCAACATCGCCGCGCCTAGGCTGCAAGGTACCCAACGACTGGAGAGGCAGCATGCGCGCAGTGTTCATCGGCGGCGTCGTCGACAACAGCGAAGTGGACCTGGATGGCAGCCAGCCGCCGTTGCACTACCCGGAGAACACCGGCACCGGGCGCCCACGCTACCGCCTGCACCAGCGCGGCGCACGCGACGACGGCAGCGTGGTCTACGCCGTCTATGCCGCCCCGGAACTGGGCGACACCGAGGTGGAGCGGGTGTTCAACGAGCGCGGCTACGCCCGCCGGTTCGGCGTGGAGCCGGCGCCGGTGGAGCATTGACGCCGGGCATTCGGCGTAAAAAATCACTGTAGGAGCGGCTTCAGCCGCGACCGAGGCCTTGCGACGAACGCCCCGGGTCGCGGCTGAAGCCGCTCCTACAAAGGGCGGTACAGAACGGTTTGCTCGCGCCCTGACACGTGCCTTGGGCTCTCTGCGACCGCCGCTGCAGCCGATGCCCGAGGTGGGAGCGGTTTGGGCCGCAACGGGGTTTCCTGGGGAAGCTGGTCGCGGCTGAAGCCGCTCCTACAAGAGCATCGGCCTTCTAACCGTGCGTCTGTAGGAGCGGGGTAAGCGGCCACCCGAGAT
>JBEVKG010000113.1:0-12073 GCA_040509765.1 Xanthomonas sp. | reverse complement strand
CGCGGATCGCGCTGGAGCTCTGATACACGCTCGGTGCCATCGCGCGCTGCAGTGCCTCCAGACCGTCGCGCTGGTACACCGCCAGCATCTGCCGCATCTGCGTCAGCCGTGTGTTCGCCAACTGCTGCAGGGTCTGGACGTTGGCCACCTGCACGGGATTGTCGGACACCAGCTGGCGCAACTGCGCCAACTGGCGCGGCACACGCTCGGCACTGTCGTAGTAGAGGCTCAGATAGGCCTGGTTGTCGGTCAACTCGTAGCCGCGCAACGAGGATTCGGTCATCAGCAAGGTGGATTGCACCTCGTCGATGTTGCGCAGCACTTCGTGGGTATGCGCGACGCGTGCGGCATCGGAAATCGCGCGCTGCGCACCGTAGAAGACGCCGAAGCCGATCAACACGAAGACCGCGGCGGAGAACAACAGACCTAGACGGGTCCTGGCCCGTACGCGTTGGAGGATCGGCATCGGAAAATTCTACCGGGACGCCGCCAACGCCTTGGACCGGCGTCACAAAAAACCTGCCGAACCAGCACCGCGCGCGGCGCTGCAGGTGCCGCCCCCGCAACTCGCGGGGGCGGCCGCTCACTCAATGGCGCTCGCTGTCGCCGTTGTGCGGATCTTCGTTGGCATTCTCGCGGGCCTTGTCGGCGACCTTCTGCGCCGCCTGGGCGGTCGCCTCACTGGCGTCGGCCGCCATTTCCTTGGCCGCGGCCGAGGCGTCCTGCACTGCCTCGGAGTTGGCGGCACGGTGCGCGGCGTCGCGCGCGTCGGCCGCGACGTCGCGACCGGCCTGCGCGACCTGGCCCGCGGCTTCCTTGGCGGCCTCGCCGGTCTGCTCGGCGGCGACCTTGGCGTCGCGTTGCGCCTGCTGCGATTCTGGACCCTGGCAGCCGGCGAGTGCGAGGGCGCCCAGCAGGGCCACGATCGGGGTCTTGTTCATGCGCTTCTCCGTCCACGGGTGGGTGACGCGGCGCAGCCTAGGCGGGTGCGCATGCAGCCTGCGTCAAGGCGCGCGGGCAAGTGTTCAGGATCGGGGCGAGGGGAGGGCGTGCTGCGCGGGACGGGCGCGGCACGTCCCGCCATGCGTAGCGGCACAGGCGGAGGACGACATCGTCAGCGGCGGAGTCGAGCTGCCTGGGTGAGTTGGCGTGCACCGGCGATGGGCGATCCGCGATGCCGGCGACGGCGCGCGGTGCCAGCACGCCCCAGGCTTCGGGGAACCATGTGTCGCGGGGCGCGTACTGTGTGCGTGGGCGGCCTGCAGCGCGGCGAAGCGCAACGGGGCGCTGGCGAGAGTTGCGCGACATGGGCCGCGGAGCGCGTGCGATGCAGGGCATGCAGCGCGTTGGCGCCTGCATGTGGCGCAACGTGCGCAACGCTGTTGCCGCGACGGTGATGACGCGGCGAGATGACGCGGCGAGGCGAGGCGGTGCCGATTGCACCGCTCGTTGCCCCGCCGATCGTCAGGCAAAGAAAAAGCCGCTGGCGGACCAGCGGCTCTTTCGGGACTGCCGAAAGCAAGAAGTGATTACTTCTTGGCTTCCTGAGCGGCGTCCTTCGCCTTGTCGGCGGTGTCTTCCGCAGCCTTGGCGGTGTCGGCAGCCTTGTCGGCAGCGGCATCGGTCGGGGCAGCAGCAGCAGCGGCCGAAGCGTCGGCAGCGGTGTTGGCGGCGGTCGCGGCGGTGTCGGCAGCGGCCTGAGCGGCGTCGGCGGTCGGGGCGCCGGCGGCAGCCGACTGGTCGGCAGCAGCCTGGGCGTCGGTGGCGGCTTCGTTAGCGGAAGCGGCGGCGTCCTGGGCCTGCTCCTGCTTCGAGCACGCGGCCAGGGCCAGGCCCAGGGCCATTGCGATCAGCATCTTGTTGATGCTCATTGTGTCTATCCTCGTCGTTTAGTTAGGCAACGCGCGAATGCGCGCCCTCAACATGATGACAAGCCAAAGTCGGCTGTCAAGCGCACGCGCATTCATTTTTGTGTTTCAGGGGTTAATTCCAATCAAATCAATTCGATGGCGATGGCCGTCGCTTCGCCACCGCCGATGCACAGGGTCGCGATTCCGCGGCGGCCGCCACGGCTGCGCAACGCATTTAGCAATGTCACCAGCAGCCGCGCACCGGAGGCGCCGATCGGATGGCCGAGCGCGCAGGCGCCGCCGTTGACGTTGACCTTGGCGTGGTCCAGGCCCGGTTCCTTGATCGGCACCATCGCCACCACGGCGAAGGCTTCGTTGATCTCGAACAGGTCCACCTGATCCAGGCTCCAGCCGATCTGGTCGAGCAGCTTGCCGATCGCGCCGACCGGTGCGGTGGTGAACCACTCCGGCGCCTGCGAAAAGGTCGCGTGGCCGACGATCCGCGCCAGCGGTGCGACGCCGCGGCGGGCGGCCTCGTCGGCGCCCAGCAGCACCAGCGCGGCGGCGCCGTCGGAGATGCTGGAGGAACTGGCGGCGGTGACCGTGCCGTCCTTCTTGAATGCCGGCTTCAGCGTCGGGATCTTGGCCACGTCGGACTTGCCCGGCTGCTCGTCGCTGTCGACCTGCACCTCGCCCTTGCGGGTGGCCACGGCGACCGGCACGATTTCCGCCGCGAAGGCGCCATCGCGCTGCGCGGCCTGCGCGCGGTTCACCGACTCGATCGCGAACGCGTCCTGGTCCTGGCGGCTGAAGCCGAACTTCTCCGCGGTGGCCTCGCCGAACACGCCCATCGCCTGGCCGTCGTCGGGATTGGTCAGGCCGTCCCAGGCCATGTGGTCGACCGCCTGGAAGTTGCCGTAGCGGTTGCCGGTGCGCGAGTTCGGCAGCAGGTGCGGCGCGTTGCTCATCGACTCCATGCCGCCGGCGACGACGATGCTGGCCGAACCGGCCTTGATCAGGTCGTGGCCCAGCATCACCGCCTTCATGCCCGAACCGCAGACCTTGTTGATGGTGGTGGCGCCGATGGCGTCGGGCACGCCGGCCGCGCGCGCGGCCTGGCGTGCCGGGGCCTGGCCGAGGTTGGCCGGCAGCACGCAGCCCATGATGACTTCGGAGACGTCCGCGGCGGGGATGCCGGACTGCTCGAGCGCGGCGCGGATGGCCGCGGCGCCCAGCGTCGGCGTGGGCACGCCGTTGAACTGGCCCAGGAACGCGCCGATGGCGGTGCGCTTGGCCGCGGCGATGACGATCTCGGTCATGGCAAACCCTTACGAAAGAGGTACGCCGATTATCGGCCGCGGCGCGGGTTCTGCCAATCGCAGGTGCCTGGGGCGGCGGTCCCGCGAACGATGTTTCGGTGTAAATTGGCGTGGGCCATCGCCGTCGCCGACGGCCGATGAATGGGAATGGCACCGGTCGGTGCGGCAGATCAAGGGAGAGGGGAAAGACATGCAGGCATTGATGGCACGGTCGCTGCTGGCGGCCGCGGTGGCGGTTGCGCTCACCTCGTGCGGTGGCGGCGGTGGTGGTGGCGGCAATCTGGTCCACGGCAGTCCGCCGCCCACCTCGCCGCCACCGACCTCGCCGCCTCCGCCCCCACCGCCGCCGCCGACGTCACCGCCGCCGACCTCGCCACCGCCGCCGCAGCCGGCATTCGACGCGCATCTGACCCTGACCAATACACTGGCCGCGCACACTGCCGGCTACGACGGCAGCGGCTACCGCATCGGCGTGGTCGACACCGGCGTCAACCGCAACCATCCGGCGCTGGCCGGGCGGGTGGTGTCGAACCTGATCTACGTCGATCCGAGCCAGAACAACACCCAGGTCGACGACGTCGACGGCCACGGCACCACCGTGGCGCAACTGGCGGCGGGCAAGTCGGTCGGGCAGTGGCCGGGCGGCATCGCGCCGGGCGCGCAGATCGTGTCCGCGCGCATCATTTCCGATACCCCGCCCAAGGACGACGGCAGCGGCAGCGGCAACCAGGTCAGTGGCGGGCTCGGGTTGACCCAGGTGCACCAGGACCTGATCAATGCCGGGGTCAAGGTGATGAACAACTCCTGGGGCGGCATCTACTGGACCGACCTGAACTCGACCAACGCCATCGCCGCCGAGTACCGCCCGTTCGTGCTCGGCAACGGCGGCCTGGTGGTGTTCGCCGCCGGCAACGAATCCAAGTCCACGCCCTCGGACATCGCCTCGCTGCCCAGCAAGTCCGGCCCCAACGGCACGCTGCCGGCGGCCGATTTGGAGCGTGGCTGGCTGGTGGTGGCGGCGACGGACTCGAGCACCGGCACGCAACTGGCCTCGTATTCCAACGCGTGCGGCGCGGCGATGCGCTACTGCCTGGTCGCGCCGGGCACCGAGGTGTTCGTCGATCCCAAGGCGACCACCTCCACCAGCAACCCCGACTACTACTACGGCAGCGGCACCTCGTTCGCGGCGCCGCTGGTGTCCGGTGCGGCGGCGCTGGTCTGGCAGGCCTTCCCGTACTTCACCAACGACCTGGTCCGGCAGACCCTGCTCGGCACCGCCACCGACCTGGGCACGCCGGGCGTGGACGCGACCTTCGGCTACGGCCTGCTCAACGTCGGCAAGGCGGTGCAGGGGCCGGGACGCTTCGACTGGGGCGACGTGACGGTGGGGTTCACCGGCAGCTCGACCTGGGCCAACGACATCGCCGGCAGCGGCGGCCTGATCAAGCAGGGCAGCGGCACGCTGATCCTGAGCGGCACCCAGAACACCTACAGCGGCGACACCCAGGTGCAGGGCGGCACGCTCACCGCGGCCAGCCTGGGCAGTTCGAACGTGGCGATCAGCAACGGCGCCACCTTCGTCGGCACCGGCGCGCTTGGCGGCAGCGTCGCCAACGCCGGCACCTTCCAGGTCGGCGCGGCCACCCTGAGCCTGAGCGGCAACTACGTGCAGAGCAGCAACGGCCGCCTGGCCCTGCTGGTCGGCGACAAGCTCTCGGTCGGCGGCAGCGCCACCCTGCAGGGCGGTTCGCTGTACGTGCTGGGCAAGCGCGACTACGTGGTCAACAACACCGCCTACAAGGTGCTGGACGCCAGCGGCGGGCTCACCGGCACGTTCGCCTCGGTGACCACGCCGGCGAACGTGTTCCTGACCTCATCGCTGTCCTACGACGCCACCAGCGCCTCGATCACCGTGCAGTCGCTGAGCGTCACCGCCGCCGCGGCCGGCTTCGGCAACATCACCGCCGCCACCCTGGCGTCGGCGACCCGCGTGGACGCGGCGTTCGCCCAGCTCAACACGCAGCTGAGCCACGACCCGGCCACGGTCGACGGAGCTCTGCTCAAGGCGGCCGGCGCGGTGCAGCAGTCGCCGAGCGTGGCGGCGGCGTCGGCGACCCTGCGCAGCCTGTCCGGCGAGGCGCATGCGGCGGCCACGGCGATGACCTTCGACACCATGGACCTGCAGCGCCGCGCGCTGTCCAGCCGCTTCGACACGCTGGTCGAACAACCGCGCGCGGTCGGCGCCTGGAGCCAGCGCCTGGGCGAGACCGGGCAGGGCAGCTTCGCCGGCAGCCAGTTCCAGCTCGATGGCTGGCTGATGGGCCAGGACCTGCGCCTGAGCGAACATGCGGTGGCCGGCTTCGCCTTCGGCGAGAGCCGCGCCAGCGACGCCGGCAGCCTGGACCGCAGCCGCAACCGCCAGGTGCAGGGCCAGGCCTATCTCGGCGCGGTGGCCCGCCATGCCTACGCACTGGCGCAACTGGGCACCGGCCAGTACCAGCGCCAGCTCGACCGCAGCCTGCTGCTCGGCGACACCGTCGCCGATGCGTCCAGCCGCTACGCCGGTCGCTTCTTGTCCTCCAGCGTCGAGGTCGGCTATCGGCTCGCGCGCGGCCCGGCCTGGCTGACCCCGTATGCCGGCGCCGACTACAGCCGCATCGACAGCGACGGCTTCCGCGAGCAGGGCGGCGATGGCTTCGGGCTGATGGCCGGCGCCGCCAGTTCCTCGCGCAGCCAGGCGCTGGCCGGCCTGCGCGGCGGATTCGGCGGACGCGGCTGGTCGCTGCAGGGCTATGCCGAGTGGCAGCAGACGCTGGACGCGCAGGGGCTGGACCGGCAGGCCAGCTTCGTCGGCCTGAACGCCTGGGCGCCGCTGGTGGATCTGCAGCCGGCGCGTTCGGGCGGCCTGTTCGGCGCGAGCCTGCAGACGCGCTGGAACGGGGCGTTGCTGGGACTGGGCTACGACCAGCGGTTCGGCCCGCGCGGCGACGACCGCGCGGTGTCGCTGCGCTATCGCCTGGGCTTCTGAGCCCGGGAAGGCGCTCCGGCGCGTGCGGCGCCGGAGCGGGGGCGGTCAATCAAGCAGGGCGAGGACATCCCGGCCCTGCGATCCGAAGCCATCCGCCTGCGACGCAGGCGGCGCGCGGCGTCACTCGCCGCGCAGATGGCCCATCGAGCGCGGCGCGGTGCGTCCCAGCGGCAGCTTGAGCTTGCCGATCGCCTGCATGCGCGCCTCGGCGATGCGGTCGGCGGCCTGTTGCGGCGGAATGTTCTCGCGCTCGGACAGGTCGAAGATCTTGCCGAGGTTGTGGTACATGCTGCGGATCAGCCGCATCGCGCGTTCGCGGTTGTAGCCGTCGATCTCCAGCGACACGTTCATCACGCCGCCGGCGTTGACCGCGTAGTCCGGCGCGTAGAGGATGCCGCGGCGATGCAGCTCCTCGCCGACCGCCGGATTGGCCAACTGGTTGTTGGCGGTGCCGCAGACGATCTTGGCCTTGAGCCGCGGCAGCTTGGCCTCGTCGAGCGCGCTCTCCATCGCGCACGGCGCCAGCACGTCGGCGGCGACGTCGTAGATCTCGTCCGGGGCCACCGCTTCGGCGCCGTACTCGGCCACCGCGCGCGCGACCAGTGCCGGGTCCAGGTCGGTCACGTACAGCTTGGCGCCGCGTTCCTTGAGCAGCTTCACCAGTTCCATGCCGATGTGGCCCAGGCCCTGTACGGCGATGCTGGTCTTGCCGATCTCCTCGTGGCCGAACTTGCGTTGCAGCGAGGCCATCAGCGCCTGCAGCGCGCCGTAGGCGGTGAACGGGGCCGGGTCGCCGGAGCCGCCGTGCACCTGGTGTACGCCGGTGACGTACTCGGTCTCCAGGTAGATCTGTTCCATGTCGTTGACGTCGGTGCCGACGTCCTCGGCGGTGATGTAGCGGCCGCCCAGCGAATCGACATAGCGGCCGAAGGCGCGGAACAGCGCTTCGGACTTGTCGCTCTTTGGGTCGCCGATGATCACCGCCTTGCCGCCGCCGATGTTGAGCCCGGCCAGCGCGTTCTTGTAGGTCATGGTGCGGCTGAGCCGCAGCGCGTCCTGCAGCGCCGATTCGGTGTTGGCGTAGGGGCGCATGCGCACGCCGCCCAGTGCGGGGCCTAGCACGGTGTTGTGGATGGCGATGATCGCCTGCAGTCCCACGTCGCGGTTGTGGCAGAAGACGACCTGTTCGTGGCCGGTGTTGGCTAGCGTTTCGAAAAGCATGGGGGCTCCGCTGGCGTTGCAGGTGTCGGACACCATGGGTCCAGGAACGTGCCTGGTGGGTGGCGCAAAACAAAAACGCGACGGTTCCGGAGCAGGCCCTGAGCGTCGCGATGTCGGCATTTTAAAGCAATTGCCGGCCGCCCGTGCGATGACGTCGTGGCCCGCGGTATGGGCATCTCGTCGCTCTGTGCGACGCCAGGGCGCGCGCGGCACACCGTTTCACAGCAGGCGCATGGGTGGCGGAGACGGCGGCTTCGGCGGAGACGGCGCCGGGCACCCGGGGCGTGGGCGGCGCGATGAGGCCCCCGGATCGGCCTGCGGTGACGGTGAGCGACGCTGACGCGGTGGGACCGGGAGCGCTGGCGCCGTGCGCGGCAGCGCTGTTCAACGCGTGGCCGCGGCCATGCATGCCGCGGCGGCGCGGCCCGCGATCGTCGCCGGCACGGCGATCGCGGCCCTTCCGGTGAGGACGGAGGGACTAGTGGCGGGCCCAATAGCCAGCGCGGAAGCGATAGGCGGGGCCGACGTGCTCCCAGCGCGGACCGACATAGACGTAGCCCGGCCGCTCCACCACGTAGCGGCCGGCGACCCAGACGTGGTGGTACCCGTTCCACTGCCAGTAGCCGGGCATCCAGACATAGCCCGGCCGCACCACCACCCGCTCCACCCGCGGCGGCGGCGGTGCGGTGCGGACCGACAGTTCCACCACTTCGCGCGCCTGCGCGGGCGCGATGGCCATGCCGCCGGCGAGCGCGGCGCCGAGCAGGGTGGCCAGCAACAAGGGACGAGCGAACATGCGATGTCTCCGAAGGCATCGGCGGGGTGCCGACGCGGGAGGGAACGCCGCGACCGGCGCGGTTGTTGACGCGTCCCCGGGGGCGTATTCATGCACCGGATAGCCAGGCCCGGCGCCGTGCGCGCGGGCCGCGGCGCGGGCGCGCATGCTGCAGCGCAACCTGCCCGTGTCGCGCTGCGCGCCTAGAATCGCCGCATTCTCTTTTCGATGTCCGCACGATGAGCCTTCCCGCGTCCCGCGTTCCGTTGCCGCAGACGGACGCCAGTCCCTTGCGTTTCGTCACCGCCGCCAGCCTGTTCGACGGCCACGACGCGGCGATCAACATCATGCGCCGCCTGATCCAGGCGCAGGGCGCCGAAGTGATCCATCTCGGCCACAACCGCAGCGTCGAGGACGTGGTGCGTGCGGCGCTGCACGAGGATGCCGACGCGATCGCGCTGTCGTCCTACCAGGGCGGCCACGTGGAGTACTTCAAGTACATGGTGGACATGCTGCGCGAGCGCGGCGCCGGCCATGTGCGGGTGTTCGGCGGCGGTGGCGGCACCATCACGCCCGAAGAGATCGCCGAGCTGCAGGCCTACGGCGTGGAGCGCATCTACCACCCCAACGACGGCATGAAGATGGGCCTGGTGGAGATGATCGAGGACGTGGTGGCGCGGGCCGGGCGAGGGCGCGAGGCCGCGGCGGACGCGCGCGGCGCGACGCCGGCCGGCTCCCCGCTGCCGGACATCGACGACGAGATCGGGATCGGCCGGATGCTGTCGGCCATCGAGGACGGGGCGTTTTCCGAGGCGGAACTGGCGCTGCTGCGCAAGCAGTGGCAGTCCGGCGCAGCGTCCACGGCCGAGCCGCGCAGCCGGCGTTCAGCGCCCGTGCTCGGCCTCACCGGCACCGGCGGCGCCGGCAAGTCCTCGGTCACCGACGAACTGCTCAACCGCTTCCTGGCCAGCTTCCCGCAGATGCGCATCGCGGTGGTGTCGGTGGACCCGAGCCGACGCCGCACCGGTGGCGCGCTGCTCGGCGACCGTATCCGCATGAACGCGCTGCGCAGCCCGCGCGTGTACATGCGCTCGATGGCCACGCGGCGCCAGCACGCGGCCACCAACCGGGTCCTGAAGGACTGCATCGCGCTGCTGAAGGGCATCGGCTACGACCTGGTGATCGTGGAGACCGCCGGCATCGGCCAGAGCGATTCGGAGATCGTCGATCTGGTCGATTTCCCGGTGTACGTGATGACCAGCGACTACGGCGCGCCGAGTCAGCTGGAGAAGATCGACATGCTCGACTTCGCCGAGCTGGTGGTGTTGAACAAGTACGACCGGCGCGGCGCCGAGGACGCGCTGCGCGACGTGCGCTAGCAGTGGCGGCGCAACCGCGCCGCCTTCCAGCTGGAAGACGAGGCGGTGCCGGTGTATCCGACCATCGCCAGCCAGTTCAACGACCCCGGCGTGAGCTGGATGTTCGTCAACCTGTGCCGCCTGTTGCGCGAGAAGCTGGACGCGCAGGCGCAGACCGTGGCCAATGCGCCGGGCGCGCAGGCGCATTGCGATTTCCGTCCGCAGCTCGACACCACGCTGAAGGAGCCGCGCGCCACCGTGCTGATTCCCGGCGCGCGCGTGCGCTACCTGGCCGAGATCGCCGAGCAGGGACGGGCGCTCAATGCCGGCGTGCTGCGCCAGGCCGAGGCGGCCGATCGCGCGCAGGCGTTCTGGCAGGCGCTGCACGAACTGCAGGATCCGCAGTTGCCGGCGCAACTGGAGCTGTACGCGGCGCAGGACCTGCTGCCGGCGGCGCGCACGTCCGCCGAGGCGTCCGACGCCGCCGTCGACGCCAGCCTGCTGTTGCTGCGCCAGCGCTACAACGATGCCGTGCAGGCGCTGTCCAGCGAGTCGCTGAAACTGCTGCGCGAGTGGCCGCAACGGCTGAAGTCGATCACCGACCCGGTCACCGAATACGCGGTGCGCGGCAAGTCGATCCGGGTGGAGAACTACCGGCAGTCGCTGAGCCACCAGTCCATTCCCAAGATCGCCGCGCCGCGCTACAAGAGTTGGGGCGAACTGCTGACCTTCCTCGGCAAGGAGAACCTGCCCGGCAGCTATCCATACACCGGCGGCGTGTACCCGTACCGGCGCACCGGCGAGGACCCGATCCGCATGTTCGCCGGCGAAGGCACGCCCGAGCGCACCAACCGGCGCTTCCACTACCTGAGCGTCGGCCAGCCGGCCGCACGCCTGTCCACCGCCTTCGACAGCGTCACCCTGTACGGCGAGGATCCGGCGCCGCGTCCGGACATCTACGGCAAGATCGGCAACTCGGGCGTCAACATTCCGACCCTGGACGACATGAAGAAGCTGTACTCCGGCTTCGACCTGTGCGCGCCGACCACCAGCGTGTCGATGACCATCAACGGCCCGGCGCCGATGATCCTGGCGATGTTCATGAACACCGCCATCGATCAGCAGGTGGAGAAATACCTCAAGGCCGACGCGCAGCGCTGGGCGCAGGCCGAGCAGACCCTGGCGCGGCTGTTCGAGGGCCGCGAACGCCCGCGGTATCACGGCGAGCTGCCGCCGGGCAACGACGGCCTCGGCCTGGCCCTGCTCGGGGTCAGCGGCGACCAGTTGGTGGATGCGCCGACCTATGCGCAGATCCAGGCGCAGACCCTGTCCAGCGTGCGCGGCACGGTGCAGGCCGACATCCTCAAGGAGGACCAGGCGCAGAACACCTGCATCTTCAGCACCGAATTCGCGCTGCGCATGATGGGCGACATCCAGCAGTATTTCGTCGAGCAGAAGGTGCGCAATTTCTACTCGGTGTCGATCTCCGGCTACCACATCGCCGAGGCCGGGGCGAACCCGATCAGCCAGCTGGCCTTCACCCTCAGCAACGGCTTCACCATCGTCGAGTACTACCTGGCCCGCGGCATGCACATCGACGATTTCGCGCCAAACCTGAGCTTCTTCTTCAGCAACGGCATGGACCCGGAATACACGGTGATCGGCCGGGTGGCGCGGCGGATCTGGGCGCGGGCGATGCGCGAGCGCTACGGCGGCAACGAGCGCAGCCAGATGATGAAATACCACATCCAGACCTCGGGCCGCTCGCTGCACGCCCAGGAGATCCAGTTCAACGACATCCGCACCACGCTGCAGGCGCTGTACGCGCTGTTCGACAACTGCAACAGCCTGCATACCAATGCCTACGACGAGGCGATCACCACGCCGACCGAGGAAAGCGTGCGCCGCGCGGTGGCGATCCAGATGATCATCAACAAGGAGCTGGGGCTGAACTTCTGCGAGAACCCCTGGCAGGGCAGCTTCATCGTCGAGCAGCTCACCGACCTGGTCGAGGAGGCGGTGTACAAGGAATTCGAGGCGATCAGCGAGCGTGGCGGCGTGCTTGGCGCGATGGACACCATGTACCAGCGCGGCAAGATCCAGGAAGAGAGCCTGTACTACGAGCACAAGAAGCACGACGGCAGCCTGCCGCTGGTCGGGGTCAACACCTTCCTGCCCAAGGAGCATGCCGGCGAGACCGCGACCGAGATCGAGCTGATCCGCTCCACCGAGCAGGAAAAGGACCAGCAGATCGGCAACGTGCGCGACTGGCAGCAGCGCCGCAACGCGCTGGCGCTGGCCGCCGACGGCGCCGGCCTGGGCGCGCTGCAGCGCACCGCGCGCGAGCGCCGCAACGTGTTCGCGGCGCTGATGGAGGCGGTCAAGACCCATAGCCTGGGCCAGATCAGCCACGCGCTGTACGAGGTGGGCGGCGAGTATCGGCGCAACATGTAGCCGTGGCGGCGTCGGACGCCGCCGGCATGCCGCTTGCATGGTGCGCTGGGTGACATGCGCGCCGTCAC
>JBEVKG010000112.1:0-6034 GCA_040509765.1 Xanthomonas sp. | reverse complement strand
AGCTCTTCTCGAGCACGACGTTGCGGCCCTTCGGGCCCAGGGTGGCCTTGACGGCATTGGCGAGGATGTTGACGCCGCGCACCATGCGCGAACGAGCGTCTTCACCGAAACGGATATCTTTGGCAGCCATGTTGAGTTACCTCGGGAATAGGGAATGGAGAACAGGGGATAGGCAGATCAGGAGCGGGCGGTCGGGACGGACGGAAATCGCGGGCGACGAAGGCGCCCGACCGATTCCCGATTCACCATTCCCGATTCCCGCGATCGGCGGCGCTGTTAGCCGACGATCGCCAGGACGTCGTCTTCGCGCAGCACCTTGTACTCGACGCCTTCGGCCTTGTAGCTGGAACCGGCGTACTGGCCGTAGATGACCTTGTCGCCGACCTTCAGCGCCGGGGCGCGCACGCTGCCGTTGTCCAGCGGCTTGCCGGTGCCGACGGCCACGACTTCACCCTTGGTGGACTTTTCCTTGGCCGAATCCGGGATCACGATGCCGCCGGCGGAGATTTCGTCGGCTTCGATCGGCTTGACTACGACGCGGTCGTGAAGCGGCTTGATGCTCATTGAGAGAGACCTCTTAAGTGATTGATTGGTCTAGGAAAGGCTGGCGATGTTAGCACTCGCCCATGACGACTGCCAGCAACGCTCGCGAAAAAACCCGGTGAGGCCGGGATGCGCCTGATGTAGTGCCGGGGCAGGCGCTTTCAAGGGCCGCGGGCAAAAAATTTTTGCCGGCGTCGTGCATTCGGTGCCAAGCAGTGACCGAATTCCGTCACTGTGTCACAGAGGCAGGCTAGGCTGGCCGCGGACCCAGGGGGGGATCCGTCACCAAAAGGAGTTGTCGATGAAGCCATCCGCCGTTGCGCTGCCGCTGGCCTGCCTGCTCGCCCTTGCCGGGTCGGCCCAGGCCGCCGTGTTCATCAATGAATTGCATTACGACGATGCCACCGCCGCCGGCGACACCGGCGAAGGCGTGGAGATCGTCGCCACCGCCGGGGAGAGCCTGAGCGGCTACCGCGTCTACCTGTACAACGGCAGCAACCCCGGCTCGGCCACCGTCTACGCCAACAGCGCGGTGCCGGCCGGCAACCTGGTCAGCTGCGGCGGGCAGGTGCGCATCGCCACCGTCAGCTATGCCAGCAACGGCATCCAGAACGGGCCCAACGACGGCCTGGCGCTGGTCGACGGCAACGGCAAGGTGGTGCAATTCCTCAGCTACGAGGGCGCCATCACCGGCGGCGGCGGCCCCGCCGCGGGCATGACCAGCCAGAACCTGCCGGTCAGCGAGAGCAACAGCACCCCGGCCGGCACCTCGCTGCAACTGCGCGGCAACGGCAGCGCCGCGGCCGATTTCAGCTGGACCGACAGCGCCACCAGCACCTTCGGCGCCTGCAACAACGGCCAGACCTTCGCCGGCGGCAGCAGCAACGCCGCGCCGACGGTGACCGCCACCACCCCGACCCAGGGCGCCACCGACTTCCCCGTCGCCGGCGACCTGGCGGTGACCTTCAGCGAGACGGTGAGCCTGGCCAGCGGCGCGTTCGGCCTGAGCTGCCAGCAGTCCGGCAGCGTGGCGCTGACCTACCCCAGCAGCGGCACCCAGTTCGCGCTGTCCACCAACACCGCGTTGAAGGCCGGCGAGAGCTGCACCCTGAGCATCGTCGCCGCACGCGTGAGCGATGCCGACGGCGCGCATCCGGCGCAGGACCGCAGCGTCGCCTTCAACGTGGCCAGCGGCGCAGGCGGCGGCAGCGGCGCGGGCACCTACTATTCGCACGTCAACACCTCCAACCCCAGCCAGCTGCGCTGCTCGCTGCACGAGACGATCAAGGGCCACACCGTCTATCCGTACAGCAGCAGCTCCGGCACCGATACCTGGGCCATCCTGGAGATCGCCGACGAGGATCCGAACAACAGCCAGCGCGTCCTCGACGCCTACCGCAACCGCAGCTACGCCAAGGGCACCGACCGCGCCGGCAGCGGCAGCGGCCTGAAGTACAACCGCGAGCACAGCTGGCCGAACTCGCTGGGCTTCGGCACCTCCACCGGCGACAAGGGCCTGCCCTACGCGCCGTACACCGACACCCACATGCTGTATCTGACCGACGCCACCTGGAACGCCGACCGCGGCAACAAGCCCTACGCCAAGTGCGACAGCAACTGCGGCGAGCGCGCCACCGAGGCCAACGCCGGCTTCGGCGGCGGCAGCGGCCGCTACCCGGGCAATTCCAACTGGGTGCGCACCCCCGACGGCAACAGCGGCACCTTCGAGGTATGGGACCACCGCAAGGGCGACATGGCGCGCGCGGTGATGTACATGGCGATCCGCTATGAAGGCGGGGTCGACGCCAAGACCGGGCAGTCCGAGCCGGACCTGGAACTGACCGACGACCGCAGCAAGATCGTCAAGACCTCGTCCTCGCCGGCCTACATGGGCCTGCTGTCGACCCTGATCGCGTGGAGCCAGCAGGATCCGCCGGACGACGCCGAGCGCGCCCGCAACGAGGTGATCTACAGCTTCCAGGGCAACCGCAATCCGTTCATCGACCACCCGGAGTGGGCGACCTCGTCGCTGTTCACCTCGGCCAAGCCGGCCAGCTGCCAGTTGCTCAACTGAGCCGTGGCGCCTCGCCCGCTGCGTCTGCAGCGGGCGGGGATCGGGGAGTGGGGATGGAAGAGTCGCCCACGGCCGGCGCCGCCAAAGCGGGGCCGGCATCCCTATACTGTCGGCCGCATGTCCGCGCCCGCCCTCCGCTTGCTGCTCAGCACCTGCCCCGATCCGGCCAGCGCCGCGCGGATCGCCCAGGCGCTGGTCGACGAACGCCTGGCCGCCTGCGTCAGCCGCCTGCCCGGCGTGCAGTCCACCTACCGCTGGCAAGGCGCAGTGGAACAGGGCGAGGAAGTGCTGCTGCTGATCAAGACCGCCGCCGACCGCCTGCCCGCATTGCGGCAGCGGCTGTGCGCGTTGCACCCCTACGAGGTTCCCGAACTGGTCGAACTCGAGGTCGCCGGCGGCCTGCCGGCCTACCTGCAGTGGGTGCATGCCGAAACCCGTGAGGAACCGTAAGCCGATGACCCTGCTGCACCGCCTCGCCGCCCTGTGCCTGCTGGCCATGGCCGCCTTCCCCGCCCTGGCGATCAGCGAAAAGGACTTGCTGCCGGTGGACCAGGCCTTCGCGCTCAGCGCGCAGGCGCCCGAACGCGGCCGCATCGCGCTGCACTGGGACATCGCCAAGGGCTACTACCTGTACCGGCACCGCATCGCGGTGAAGGTGATCGGCGGTTTCAAGCCCAACCCGACCCTGCAGTTGCCGGCCGGCCACAAGAAGACCGACCCGTATTTCGGCGAGGTGGAGACCTACCGCGACGCCTTGAACGCGGTGCAGAGCGGCGTCGCCGACCCCGACACCCGCCGCGTGCAACTGGAGGTGCGCTACCAAGGCTGCGCCGATGCCGGCGTGTGCTATCCGCCGCAGAAGCGCCTGCTCGAGGTGGACCTGCCGGCTGCCGCCGATCCGCTGCCGTCGCTGCCGCCACCGGCCGCGGCGGGCGGGCTGCCGGGCAGCGGCCCGGGCGCAGGCGCGGGCAACGGCGCCAAGCCCCTGTTCGGCGCCGGCTCCGGGGCCGCTGCGGTGCAGGGCCTGCCGCTGCCGTCGGACCAGGCCTTCCATTTCGAAGCCATCGTCGGCGACGGCAATACCCTGCTGCTGCGCTTCACCCCGGCGCCCGGCTACTACCTGTATCGCGACCGCACCGCGCTGGCGCTGGAAGGCGCGCCCGGCATCCGCATCGGCATGCCGCGCTGGCCGAAGGGCAGCTCGCACCAAGACGAACACTTCGGCAACGTGGTGGTGTACTTCGACCAGACCGAGGTCACCGTGCCGCTGCAGCGCCAGCGCGCCGACGCCACCGCCGCGACCCTGGTGGCGACGTTCCAGGGCTGCCAGACCGACGGCATCTGCTACCCGCCGATGACCCGGCGGGTGAAGCTGGCGCTGCCCAAGGGCACGGTCACCCCGGCCGATCAGGCCGAGGTCAGCCCGCTGCTGGTGACGCCGCTGGACAGCCGCCAGGCCGACGCCGACGACGACGCCGCGGCCACGGCCGCCAACGCCCTGCCGGCCACGCCGGACGCCTCGGCGCACAACGCCGCGCGCAGCGCCGCACCGCCGCCGGCCACGCAGAACCTGCTGTGGATCCTGCTGCTGGCGCTCGGCGGCGGGCTGCTGCTGAACCTGCTGCCATGCGTGCTGCCGATCCTGTCGCTGAAGGTGCTGGGCCTGGCGCAGAGCGGCGAGAGCCGCGGCCGCGCCCGCAGCCACGCGCTGTGGTACACGCTGGGCGTGCTGGCCTCCTTCGCCGTCATCGGCGGCATCGCGGTGGCCGCACGCCTGCTATGGGGCTTCCAGCTGCAGCGCCCGGGCTTCGTCGCGGTGCTGGTGTACCTGATGTTCGTGGTCGGCCTGAGCCTGTCGGGCGTGTTCACCCTCAGCGCCAACCTCGGCGGCGTCGGCCAGTCGCTGTCCACGCGCAGCGGCCCGGTCGGCGACTTCTTCACCGGTGTGCTGGCCTGCGTGGTGTCCAGCGCCTGCATCGGCCCGTTCATGGGTCCGGCGCTGGGCTATGCGCTGACCGCACCGCCGGCGATGGCGATGCTGGTGTTCCTGACCCTGGGCCTGGGCCTGGCGCTGCCGTTCCTGCTGATCGGTTTCGTGCCGTCGCTGGCCAGGCGCCTGCCCAAGCCGGGGGCCTGGATGGAGACGCTCAAGCAGGTGCTGGCGTTCCCGATGTACCTGAGCGCGATCTGGCTGCTGTGGGTGCTGGGCAAGCAGCGGGGCGTGGACGCGGTGGCGCTGCTGCTGATCGGCGCCACCCTGCTGGCGCTGGGCCTGTGGTGGTTCGAGCGCGCGCGCTGGCGCGACCACAAGACCGGCATGCGCCTGGCCGCCGTGCTGCTGCTGGCCGCCCTGCTGCCGGCCTGGGGCGTGACCCGGCTGCCGCCGCCGAGCGCCAGCGTCGAGCGCAACACCGTGGCCTATTCGCCGCAGATGCTCGACCGCCTGCGCACCGACAACCGCGTGGTGTTCGTCAACATGACCGCCGACTGGTGCGTCACCTGCAAGGCCAACGAGCGCAACGTGTTCGACAGCGACGCCTTCCGCGACACCCTCAAGCGGGTGGACGCGGTCTACATGAAGGGCGACTGGACCAACGAGGATCCGCGCATCAGCGCCTTCCTCGCCGAGCACAAGGCGGTGGGCGTGCCGCTGTACGTGGTCTACGGACCCGGCGCGCCGCCGACGGTGCTGCCGCCGGTGCTGAGCCAGGCGGTGGTCGAGGACGCCCTGCTGCGCGCGGCGCGATGAACGCCGGCGCCGCGCGCCTGCTGGCGGTCGCCGCGGTGGCGGCGGTGCTGGGCGTGGCGGCGGCGCACTGGTGGGAACGGCGAATGCCGGCGGTGAGCTCGGCAGCGCCCGCCGCGGCCGGCGGCCATGCCGCGGCGTCGCCGGTCGCTGCAGCGCGCCCGGGCGACCCGGCCCCGGCGCTGCGCCTGCCCACGCTCGACGGCGGCCACCTCACCCTGGCGCAGTTCCATGGCCGGCCGCTGCTGGTCAACGTGTGGGCGAGCTGGTGCGACCCCTGCGTGCGCGAGATGCCGGAACTGGACCGGCTGGCACGCGCGCAGCCGGCCGACGGCCTGCAGGTGCTCGGCATCGCCCTGGATCGCGCAGAGGACGTGCGCGGCTTCCTGCAGCGGGTGCCGATCGGCTACCCGATCGCGCTGGAGACCCCGGGCCCGGCCGACGCCAGCGTGCGCCTGGGCGACACCCAGGGCCTGCTGCCGTACAGCGTGCTGATCGACGCCGACGGCCGCATCGTCAAGCAGAAGCTCGGCCCGTTCGCCCCGGGCGAAGTCGAGGGCTGGGCGGGCGGCAGCGCTCAGCGGCCGCATTAGCCTGCAGCAACGCTGGGTGCGTTCTGGTGGGAACGGCTTCAGGGAGCGCACGCGTAAGAGCGGCTTCAGCCGCGACGA
>JBEVKG010000111.1:0-5002 GCA_040509765.1 Xanthomonas sp. | reverse complement strand
GCGCTGGGCAGGGCCGCTGCCGCGGCGAGGCGCAGGTTGCGCGGGCAGACGCGTTCGCGCCGCCGTGCAGGGATCAGCGGCCGGGACAGCGGCGGATGTGGGCGCTCAGGGCGTGCCGGCCAGCGCCTCGAGCAAGGCGGCATTGAACCGTTGCGGCGCTTCCACCTGCGGCGAATGGCCGAGGTCGTCGAAGGCGACCAGGCGCGCGCCGGGAATTGCCGCGGCCGCGCGCTTGCCCAGGGCCGGATAGTCGCCCAGCGTCGCCGCCAGTGCCGGCGGCGCCAGATCCTTGCCGATCGCGGTACGGTCGCGCTGGCCGATGAACAGCGTGGTCGGCACGCGCAGTTGCGGCAGGCGCTGCACCACCGGCTGGTTGAACACCATGTCCGAGGTCAGCGCCTGGTTCCAGGCCACGCGGTCGCCGCCGCGGCCGGCGTACAGACCGGCCTGCATGCTCACCCAGCGGTCGTACTCGGGCTTCCACTGCCCGCCGTAATAGACGCTCTGCTGGTAGTGCTTGATCGAGGCCGCGTCGGTCTTGCGCTCCTTGGCGTACCAGGCATCGACGCTGCGCCAGGGCACGCCGGCGGCCTTCCAGTCCTCCAGCCCGATCGGGTTCACCAGCAGCAGCTGGCTCACGTCCTGCGGGTATTGCAGGGCGTAGTGCGCGGCGAGCATGCCGCCCATCGAATGGCCGACGAACACGGCGCGGGTCACGCCGGCCTGTTGCAGCAACGCGTGGGTGTTGGCCGCCAGTTGCGCGAAGGTGAACTGGTAGGCCTGCGGCTTGCTCGACTTGCAGAAGCCGATCTGGTCCGGCGCCAGCACCCGATAGCCGTGTGCCACCAGTGCGGCGATCGTCGCTTCCCAGGTCGCCGCACAGAAGTTCTTGCCGTGCAGCAGCACCACCGTGCGGCCGTTCGGCGTGCCGGTCGGGCCCACGTCCATGTACGCCATCTGCAGCGGCTGGCGCTGCGAATCGAAGCGGTACCGGCGCACCGGATAGGGATAGGCGAAGCCTTCCAGTTGCGCGCCATAGCGCGGTGGCGCCTCTGCGGCCGCGGAGGCGACGAGCGGCGACAGGGCGAGGGCGGCGAGCAGCAGGCAGGGGCGCATGGGAGCGGGGCGGCGGCTGTGATGGACCACGACCTTAGCCTGGCCCGCGCTTGCCAGGCGTCAACGCATCACGCCGGCGGCAGGCCGCCGCCGTTGTGTACCAGGGTCAGGCAGGCGTGGTGCTGCATCTGCGCCAGCGGCTCCTGCAGCGCCGCCAGCACCTGTTCGGCCTGCGCGCCGAGCACCGGCCGGTACGCCGCCCAGCCGTTGCGGCCCTTGGCCTTGGCCTGATAGAGCGCGCGGTCGGCCAGCACCAGCAGTTGTTCCCAGCCGAGCAGGTTGTCGGGGTCGTGCACGAACGGGAATTCGGCCAGCCCGATCGAGCAGGTGACCCGGCCCTGGCGGCCGTGGTCGAGCACGAACGGGTGCGCAGCGATCGAGCGGCACAGCCGTTCGGCGGCCATGGTGAGGTTCTCGCGCGGCGCCGAGCGCAGCACCAGCAGGAATTCCTCGCCGCCCCAGCGCACCACGTAATCGCTCTCGCGGGTCAGCCGCACCAGCAACTGCGCCATCTGCTGCAGCACCGCGTCGCCGGTGTGGTGGCCGCCGCTGTCGTTGATCGACTTGAAATGGTCGATGTCGATCAGCGCGAACAGCATGCCCGAGGACAGCATGTCCTCGTCGTTGGCGGCCATGCGCCGGTACAGGGCGATGTCGCTGGGAATGTGCAGCGACAGGTAGCGGCGGTTGCGCAGCTGGGTCAGTTCGTCGGTGAAGCTGGCTTCCTGCAGGCGCTGGTTGGCCGCCTGCAGCGCCTGGGTACGTTCGCGCACCTGGTGCTCCAGGGCGTCGCGCTGGCGCCGGTTGTGCAGCCGCGCCAGGGCCACGGCGCACAGCAGCAGGACGAACGCGCCCAGCGTCAGCAGCAGACGGTAGAACGGCGTTTCCTGGAAGCGCAGCTGGATCCGCAGCGGCAGCCGCGCCGGCGCTGCCGCCCACACCCCGGCGTTGTTGCTGCCGGTGACCTCGAACACGTAATCGCCGCCGGGCAGGTTGGTGTAGCTGACCGCGCGCTGGCGGATGTCGTCGAGGGTGCGCCAGTTGCGGTCATAGCCGAGCAGCCGGTAGCGCAGCTCGACGTTCTGCGGCGCCTGGAACGAGGCGGCGGTGAACTCGAAGTCGAGGTCGCGCGCGCCTTCCGGCAGCGGCGCGGGCAGCGCCTGCGGCGTCAGCCACTGGCCCAGCGCGCGTACCCGCTCCACCACCGGCTGCGGCGCCACCGGATTCTTGACGATGCCGGCGGTGTCCAGCGCGACCACGCCGTCGCGGCTGGGCAACCAGAGCGCGCCGTGCTCGATGAAGCCCTTGCCGTTGCCGGCGCCGTTGCAGCACATGCCCTGCACGCCGCCATGGCGCTGCGCGCGCTCGGTGAGCATCAGTTCGGCGTTCAGCGGTGCCTGCGGCGACGCCGCGTGGCGCTGCAGGTCGGCCAGGCGCACGCGGTAGACCCCGCGCAGGCCGGCCACCCAGATCGCGCCGCGGCCGTCGTCGGCGATGAAGAATGCGGCGTTCACCGGCAACCCGTCCTGTTCGCCGAACGCATACCAGCGCGTGCCGTCGAACAGCCACAACTGCTCGTTGAGGGTGCCGACCAGCCATTGCCCGCCGGGCAGCTCGTGGATCGCGGTGATGTCGGCGCTGGCCAGCGCCGAGCCCGGCGGGGCCAGCGCCACCAGACGCTCGCCGCGCAGCGCGTACAGGCCCGACTGCGTGCCGACCAGCAGGCGCCCGTCGCGGGTCTCGTGGATCAGGCGCACGCGCGGGTCGCGCAGACCCTCGGCCGTGCCGTAGCGGCGCAGCCGCGCGCCGTCGCCGCGGAACAGGCCGTCGTCGCTGGCGAACCACAGCCGCTGCGCGCGGTCGCGGGCGATGCCGCTGATCTGCAGGTCGTGCAGCGGCGCCAGCCAGCCCGGCTGGCTGAGCCGGCCGTCGCGGTAGAGGGCGGCGCCATGGCGGGTGCCGATCCACAGCTGCCCGGGTTCGGCCAGCAAGGTGTAGGGCGCCTGGTTGTGCAACTGCGCCAGACTCAGGCGCTGCTGGTAGCGGCCATCGCGCAGCTGCGACAGGCCGCTGTCGGTGCCGACCCACAGCGATCCGTCCGGATCGCGCGCCAGGGTCCACACCAGCGCGTCGTCCAGTCCTTCGTGCGTGCTGTAGCGGCGGGTCCAGCCGTTCCACAGCCGCGTCGCGCCGTTCCAGCTGCTGCCCAGCCACAGGTTGCGTTCGCGGTCCTCGAAGATGGCGTTGACGCCGATGTTCGGCTTGCTCTCCGGGTTGCGTTCGACGATGGCGCCATCGCGCACGCGCAGCAGCGCGCCGGGCAGCCCCACCCACAGGTTGCGGTCGCTGTCCTCGAACAAGGCCTGCACCGCACGCCGGCTGACACCGGTGGCATCGGGGAGCCATAGCCAGCGCCCGTCGCGGCGGGACAGCAGGCCGTCGCGGGTGCCGGCCCAGATCGTGCCTTGCGCCTCCAGCAGGTGCTGCACCGGCACCGTGCCGGCCTCCTGCGGCAAGGGCAGCGACACCGAAGCGTCCTGGCCGGCGACGAAGCGCAGCACTGCGCCGCGTGTGCCCACCCACAGCGCGTCGGCGCGCGGCAACAGCGTGAAGGCGCCGCCGGCGATGCGGTGGCGCAGTTGCAGCCGATCGCCCTGCACCGCGTACACCCCATCCTGCGCCGCGACCAGCACGGTGCCACGCGCGTCGGTCGCGATCGCCTCGATGTTGAGCAGCGGCGCCTGCGGATCCTGCGGCAGCAGCGTGGCGAAGCGTCCGTCGCGGTAGCGCGACAGGCCGCGGTAGGTGCCGATCCACAGGGTGCCGGCGGCATCCACGTGCAGCGCCTTGATCATGTTGCCGGGCAGGTGCGCCGGCGCGCCCTCGTTGAACGAGGTCATGCGCACGCCGTCGAAGCGGGTCAGCCCGCCCATCGTGCCGATCCACAGATAACCCTGGCGGTCCTGTGCGAACGCCTGCACGCTCAGTTGCGGCAGGCCCTGGTCCAGGCTCCAGCCTTCGCGCTCGTAGTGATTGAACTGCTTGTCCGGCTGCAGCGCCCGCGCCTGCGGCACACACGCGCTCCACGCTGTCGAGAGCATGGCCAGCTGTAGCGCCAGCAGGCGCCAGGAGGTGTGTGGAAACCGCAAGAGCATGCCAATGCCGGATCGGCTGACGTCGCTATCGTTAGCGGCAGCGCCGCGCGGATCTTGATGCGCGCGGCAGCGAGGACGCTGGTGATCACCCGGGCCAGCGTCCATCGGGATGGCTCAGCACTCGATCACGTTCACCGCCAGCCCGCCGCGGCTGGTTTCCTTGTACTTGTCCTGCATGTCGCGGCCGGTGTCGCGCATGGTCTTGATCACCTTGTCCAGCGACACCTTGTGCTTGCCGTCGCCGCGCATCGCCATGCGGCTGGCGTTGATCGCCTTGACCGCACCCATCGCGTTGCGTTCGATGCACGGAATCTGCACCAGGCCGCCGATCGGGTCGCAGGTCAGGCCGAGGTTGTGCTCCATGCCGATCTCGGCCGCGTTCTCGATCTGCCCCGGCTTGCCGCCGAGCGCGGCGACCAGGCCGCCGGCGGCCATCGAGCAGGCCACGCCGACCTCGCCCTGGCAGCCGACCTCGGCGCCGGAAATCGAGGCGTTTTCCTTGTAGAGGATGCCGATCGCCGCGGCGGTGAGCAGGAAGTCGAACACGCGCTGTTCGTCGGCACCGGGGCAGAACCGGTCGAAGTAGTGCAGCACCGCCGGAATGATGCCGGCCGCGCCGTTGGTGGGTGCGGTGACCACGCGGCCGCCGGCGGCGTTCTCTTCGTTGACCGCCAGCGCGTACAGGTTGACCCAGTCCAGCGTGGTCAGCGGATCGCGCATCGCCGCTTCCG